>NYTV01000116.1 GCA_002683685.1 Paracoccaceae bacterium | reverse complement strand
GGAGCAGCAAAACCCTCGCCGTCCGAATCAACCGTCTCGACACCCCCTATTGGTACCGCGACGTTGTAGATCTGTTAGAACGCGCCTCAGACCGGCTTGATCAAATCATGATCCCAAAAGTTGGCTGTGCCGCCGATGTCTACGCCGTCGATGCTCTGGCAACAGCGGTTGAAGCGGCTCAGGGGCGCAGCAAACCCATCACCTTTGAAGTCATTATCGAAAGCGCTGCCGGCTTGGCCCATGTAGAGGAAATTGCCGCCAGCTCACCTCGGCTCGTGGCGATGTCACTGGGCGCGGCTGACTTCGCCGCCAGCATGGGCATGCAGACCACGGGCATTGGTGGCACGCAAGAGAATTACTACATGCAACATGGCGACAATAAACATTGGTCAGATCCTTGGCACTGGGCCCAGGCGGCGATCGTTGCGGCCTGTCGCACCCATGGCGTTTTGCCCGTTGATGGTCCTTTCGGCGATTTCAGCGATGAAGCGGGTTTCCGCGCCCAGGCGCGCCGGTCCGCCACCCTTGGCATGGTCGGCAAATGGGCGATCCATCCCAAGCAAATCGCACTGGCCAATGAGGTTTTCACCCCGTCTGAAGCGGCCGTTGCAGAGGCCCGAGACATTCTCGCCGCCATGCAACAAGCCAAAGAAAATGGGGAAGGCGCAACGGTCTACAAAGGCCGCTTGGTTGATATCGCTTCGATCAAACAAGCCGAAGTGATTGTTCGACAATATGAAATGATTGGCAGCGCCTAAAGAACCGCGGTCGGGTAAAACTTGCTGATTGAGCGCAGTTCTGTTGCACTTTGGAGCCTCCGGGGTCATATAGGCTTCAAATCGTCATTTTGAGGCCAGACATGACCAACTATCTTGAATTTGAACGCCCTTTGGCAGAAATCGAAGGCAAGGCTGAAGAGCTGCGCGCCATGGGCCGTGACAATGAGGATATGGACATTGAAGCCGAGGCCAAGGCGCTCGACAAAAAAGCGCGTGCCTTGCTCGATGAGCTTTATTCCAAGCTCACCCCTTGGCGCAAATGTCAGGTGGCACGCCACCCTGATCGGCCGCATTGTAAAGACTACGTCCAAGAGCTGTTCCAAGAATATACCCCCCTGGCTGGGGATCGCAATTTTGCCGATGATCATTCCATAATGGGCGGGCTGGCCCGTCTAGGCGATCGGCCAGTTGTGGTCATTGGTCATGAAAAAGGGCATGATACCAAAACGCGCATCGCGCGCAATTTTGGCATGGCGCGGCCAGAAGGCTATCGCAAAGCCATCCGCTTGATGGATCTGGCCAACCGTTTTGGACTGCCGGTCATCTCCTTAGTCGATACCCCCGGCGCGTTTCCCGGAAAAGGTGCCGAAGAACGCGGTCAATCGGAAGCTATTGCCCGCTCAACGGAAAAATGCCTGCAGCTGAAAGTGCCTTTGATCTCCGTCATCATCGGCGAAGGCGGGTCCGGTGGGGCGGTGGCCTTTGCCACGGCCAACCGTTTGGTGATGCTTGAACATTCAATCTATTCCGTCATCAGCCCGGAAGGCTGCGCGTCCATCCTGTGGAAAGATGCAGAAAAAATGCGCGAAGCGGCAGCGGCGCTGCGTCTCACGGCGCAGGATCTCACCGACTTAGGCATTTGCGATCAAATCATTGCGGAGCCCAAGGGCGGCGCGCATCGCGATGCGAAATCCACCATCCAAGCCGTTGGACAGACTTTGGCCAAGCTGCTCGACGAGCTTGGCAAGAAAAAACCAGACAGTTTGATGAAAGATCGGCGGCAAAAATTCCTCGATATGGGCACAAAAGGACTGGCAAGCTAAGGCCTTATCCAGCTCACCATAGGGATTTTGTCACTGGAGCCTGCCAGTCTTTTTCATAGGTCGCACTGTCGACCCGTTCCGATGGTTCTGCCTGTCCTGCCGTTTGCGCCTGCAAGATATCTCCCATGCTCGGCAAATCAGGTACAGCCTGCCCTTTCCACAACCCCGACCGCATGATCGCACGGGCGCATTGGCCATAAACCTCCGAGACAGATACCGTCACAACGCTGCGTGGCTTGCGGCCATTGCGCTCAAACCGCGCAAGATGGACCGCCGAGACCGAAAGATGCGCAGTGCCATTGACGCGCACCACATTAGAATTCCCCGGTACCATAAACATGAGTGATACCCGGCCATCTTCGACCATGTTGCGCAAGGAATCCAAACGGTTATTGCCGCGCCAATTGGGCATAAGGAGGGTCTGCGGATCTTGAATATGCACAACTGGGCCGTCATCCCCGCGCGGGCTGCCATCGGTGCCACCTGGACCCACTGTGCCCAAAATGCAAAACCGCGCAGCCCCAATCCAAGCGCCATATTCCGCTGTGATATGCTGCGCAACTTTGACCAGGCTGTTGCGCGAAGGCTCTTCATAAAGCGCCTCAAGCTGCGTCAAATTTAAAATCCGATCACTTATGGCATCCCCCCATTTGCTTTGAAATTCCGAAGGCAGCATCACCAACCACACTAAATTTGCAGCCTGTATTGCGCGAAATGAAACGATGAGATGCCATCTATCACCCCCCGACCGGCGAACAAATTTCAACAAGACACCCATTATGATCGCGCAGGTAAGCCACAATTTGCCCCCAGGGCTTTGTTTGCGGTGCGCTCACAGCCACCGCACCGGCACTGACCGCCTTTTCGAAAGCGCTTTTCGGATCATCCGTGACCAAAGCAATCTCTTAGCCCGCTTGTCTCTCATCGGCGTGATTAGGACGCACAGACAAGCCATTTCGCTGTGCCATTTTATTGGCCGCAAAAGCCAGGGTTGTCGCGCCAGTTTTAAACTCTCCATAAAGTTCGCTTTCATGGAGGAACCCCGTTTGCAATCCAAACGCCTTCTCATAGCAGGCTAAAGTTTCAGGGACGCTTGAAACATATGTAATGCTGTATCCAAAGCGCATTTCACGCTCCTCGCGATGTATATCGTTAAACTTTAGAAGCCAAAAAAGCGACTTCAAGGCAAAATTCACGCCAAAGATTTGTCTCGGAATTCAGCCACGGGTTAACGGCCAATCCATTGGCACGGCCTCACTCATAAAATCCCACTTCCGCCATCAAATCGCGTGAGCGCCCTTCCACGGCAGCTTCCATCAATTCCATGAACTCCGCCACAGGTTTGCCCTTTGGGATCGGCTCCATAAACTCCACGGTCGCGATGCCCGGCTTGCGGTAAATGCTGCGCTTTGGCCAAAAAATACCCGTGTTCAAAGCCACAGGCACGCAGTCTTGCTGCAATTCGCGATACAAGACACCCGAACCCATCTTATAGACTTTCTTATCCCCCGGAGCGACGCGCGTACCTTGGGGGTAGATCACCAATTGGCCAGGTGCCACCCGACCCGATGCCACATCCGCAACCATTTTCCGGATGGCGGCCGCACCCTTGCCACGGTTCACAGGAACGCATCCCAAACGATAGGCATATTGACCAACAATTGGCGTAAACAGCAATTGCCGTTTCATGATGAATTTCGACCGATCCAGACAGTTGAATATCACAATAATATCAAAAAAGATTGGTGCTTGGCGGCAACTAAAACTTCGCCTTTGGGGATGGTACCGCGCACTTGGACCCGTAGTCCGATCATCAAACGTGCTGACCACACCACCCACCAGCAATAGACCTTGGCCGCCAGCGACGCGCCTTTTTGGCTGAAAATCATGGGAATCAAAAAGACGATGGCCACGATGACCATTGCCACATACATCTGAACATTGAACAGCAAAGAGCGAATCCATTGCACTGCATAGGCCATAACGGCTCCTTATCGGTTACTGCATTGGGTATAGGAGCAAACGCGCCGCAAAACCAGCGTCTTTGAGCGCATTTGCAACCTGTTTGAAACCCCGTCACAGGACATCGGCAGGAATTTGCAAGTGACGCAAAAACGGTGGTACTTTAAGCACGTCACTTGTAGCGTTACGGGATAGATATCGTCTACATCCCGGATGCGAAATAGAATCGAGGCCTCGGTGCGTTTACTCTGCCCAAAATGCGATGCGGAATATGAAATCCCCAATGATGTCATCCCAGCAGAGGGACGGGATGTGCAATGCTCTGGCTGCCAAGAGACTTGGTTTGTCCCGGCCGATCAGCCCCCCCGTGCGCGCACCACGATTGATCCCAAGGTCAGTCGCATCCTGCAACAAGAAGTGCAGCGGGAGATGGAGGCGCGCAAGGCCGAAACACGCGGGGCACCTGAAACCGCGCCCGAGCAAGCCTCAGCGACAAATGATCTGCCCCAAGCCGCGCCGCCCCCAAAGGCAAAAGCCGCGACGGCCTCTAAGAGTTTGCCGCCCACTGATAGGGTCGAAATTTCCCCACTCGTCAGCCCAGCAGATGATGCCCCGGCCTTTACAAAGCCGGTATTGCCAAGCGATGCGCCAGAGGATGTGGCCCCGCTCGACAACCAGCAACGCGGCACAGTCGCGGCATTTTTGATCCTGGGCGTGCTGACAGCGATTTACATCTTCGCGCCGCAAATTACCGAGCATTTTCCCAACCAAACAGATCGGATCAACGCCTATGTGTTTTGGATCGATGATATGCGCCAGTGGCTACAGCATGGCTTGCAGGCCATTTTGGACTATCGCATGAGTTTCAGCTTCTAAGAACCGCTCCGCATTTCATACAGACAGCCAATCAAAAGCGATCCAGTAGCCTTTGGAGATAATTGCGCTCCTCTTCTGGACGTTCGAGCGATCCGGCCCGGCGACGAATTTCTTCCATTAACTCTTGTGAGCGCAGACGCAATTCTTCTTGCGGCACCATCTGCTCGCCAGCACCCAATTGCCCATTGCCCCCAACATCCCGTCCTAGGGGATCACGCGAAGATGGGCTTTGCGATTGCCCCTCCGCGCGGCGGTCATTGGGGGTGGCACCCTGGCCGGGCCGGGCTTGCTCGTCCAGCGTCTCACCCAAGCGGCGCATGACGTCGCGCAGCGCGTCAATGGCATCCGATTGATTGTCCAGCGCGCCCGGCAGATCGCCCGCGCGCAGATCTTCTGCGGCCTGATCCATGGCCTCAGCGGCCTCATCCATCGCGCGACGGGTCGCTTGCCCTGCCTCTGTGCCCGCGCCGGGTAAATTGCCCCTTTGACGCGCCACGTCCCGTTCCAATTGTTTTTGCTGCTCAGACAAACTTTCTTGAGATGACCGCCCTTCTTCGCCGGCGGCATCGCCGCCCTCTGTTCCACCGCCACCGGGCTGATCGCCCGGGGTTTGGCCTTGCAGATCACGGAAAGTTTCATCGGATAGCTCTTGCTGTTGACGCAGACTGTCGGCAAGATCTTCCACCTGTTGACCACCGCCCTCTTGACCCTCTTGATCTTCACCACCCGATTGCCCTGGCGTCATTTGAAGATTTTGCATCAAACGGTTGATCTCTTCTAAGAGCTCCTGCGCCTCGGCCATACGGCCCTCTTCCATGAGCTGCTGCAAACGATCCATCATCTCTTGCAATTGGCCTGGTGAAACTAGCTTATCATCAGGCAGGCTTTCGGGTTGCTCGGACGGCGGGTTGCGTTCCGCGAATTCTTTAAAATACTCGCGCTGTGCTTGCCGCAATTCATCCATCAGCCGGGTGATCTCTTTGGGCGTGGCACCGTTTCTAATCGCTTCGGCCAGTTTATCTTGCGCCCGTGCGAGCTTCTGCGCAGCCTGCTCCAAATCGCCGTCCTCGACCTCAAGAGCCAATATCCAAAGCGCCTCGGCTGCGGCCTCAAGATCCGTAGCCATCTCCAGATCTTGGATAATTTGCGCGAGGACGTCAGCATCCTCTGCGTCACGAAACAGCGATTCAGGTACTTGCGATATCGCGCGCAACAGTTGCGCCACGCGTCTTTGATTGTCACCGGACCACAGCAAATCCCGGCGCTGCTCAACCAAGGCCTTGGCAAGGGGATCAAAGAAAGTGCGGGCCGGCAAAGCCATCTCTGACGCCGCCGAATGCCCCAATTGCCCGCGCATGTCTTCGACTTCGAGACGCAGCGAGACGGGTAAATGCGCCCAGACATGTTTGGATAGATCCTCTTTTAGAACCTCAGTGAACTCCGCTCGATTGCCCGAAATGGTCAAAGGCAGGGCCAATTCGATATCAGGCTGCGGCGCGGGTTCGACCGCCAGCCCATAGCGGCGATCCACCTCTTCCAAGGTCAACTGCACCCATGCCCGGCCCGCAGTGACGGCCACATCGTCGCGCGCGGTGAAGCTCAGCGAAAAACTGCCCTCCGCATCGCGTGTCATCTCGCCGATCACCTCCACCTCCGGCGGCGTATCGGGCAACATGGAAACCTGCCACGCGGCGCCTTCAGGCCCAGAAATGGCCAATCGGCCCGAACGGGTCACGAGAAATGTTTGACTGGGATCGTCTGCATCAAACGCACCCGCGGCCCTGCCAGACAGCGTTTCCTCAACTGCGTGCAAACCCGCATCGCCATAAAGACGCACCAAGACCACGGAGTCTTGCGGCACGCTCAACTCAGCGCCCATAAAGTCATTGAGATATATCATCGGACGGCGGGTACTGGCTGGCGGGTGCAACCATGCCTCCCATTGCTGCCCAACCGCAATTGCCACCGGGGCTGTGCCCAGCCCTGTGCGCACCGCTTGCAACGAACCAAAAAGCCCGCCAATGACAAATACCAACAATGCAATATAGCGTAGGGCGAAAGGGTCCCGCGGTGCTAAATCCAACTGCGGGCCGACGGCCGATGCCTTGGCGGCCGCTGCGCGCATCTGCGCCATATGAGCCTGCCACAGAGCCGCCGAGGCTGGATCGTCTTGGCCAAGCGCCTGATTATCACGCAGCGCCGCCAAGGGGCGGTCAGGTCGGTTCTGATCAAGGCGCGCAAAGGCGGCACCAATGGTCGGCGCTGCAAAATGCCGAAAGAAATACCACAGCCCATACAACCCACTAAGCAGCCAAATGCCCCGCACCAGTTTAGGCAAGGGAGGCAACCAGAGATCTGGCGCGGCCAAAAGCAGCACGCCCATCCCAAAAAACAATGTTGAGAGCAGTGGCCAGGCTGCGCGCATTATGCGTTCCGCCCAAAGGCCGACGAAGGTCAACCAAAGAGCAAAAATTACTCTACGCGAGAACAGTTTGGCCATCAAAGCCCCTCATAATATGGCCCTTTACTGCCACGGAGGAATTATATCGCGGTTAATGATATCTTCCAAGCTCGGTCTTGGGCGGATCACCGCAAATTGATCGCCCTTCACCATGACCTCGGGCACGAGCGGGCGGGTATTGTATTCGCTGGCCATAACAGCCCCATAAGCCCCGGCGCTTCGAAAGGCGATGAGGTCGCCAGCTTTCAGCGGCACTAAAGCACGCCCCTTGGCAAACGTATCCCCACTTTCACAAACCGGTCCGACCACATCATAGGCTTTATATTCGGTCCCGGCAGCCGGCGCGTTGATTGGTACGATGTCATGATATGCGTCATACATCGCCGGGCGAATTAGGTCGTTCATCGCCCCATCTACGATCAAAAATTCACGATCCTCACCCTCTTTGACATAGATGACCTCCGAGACAAATACCCCGGCATTGCCAGCAATAAAACGGCCCGGTTCAATCTCAATTTCACACCCTAAATGGCCGACTTTCTCTGCGATCAAGGCGCAATATTCCTGAGGGCTGGGCGGGTGTTGGTTATTGCTTTCATAGGGAATGCCAAGCCCGCCACCCAGATCGAGACGGCGGATGTCATGGCCATCGGCACGCAAGACTTCGGTGAGCTCGGCAACCTTGTCGTAAGCCATCCCATAGGGTGCCAAATCCGTCAACTGCGAGCCGATGTGCACATCAATCCCCACAACTTCCAACCCTGGCAAACGCGCCGCCATAGCATAGACCTCGCGGGCCCGCGAAATTGGAATGCCGAATTTGTCTTCTTTTTTACCTGTCGAAATTTTCGCATGCGTTTTCGCATCCACATCAGGATTGACCCGAATTGTAATAGGCGCAGTTTTGCCCAGCATGGATGCCACCTGTGACAGCACATGCAGTTCCGGCTCGCTTTCCACATTGAATTGCCGCACGCCGCCGGTCAAAACCTCGATCATTTCCGCACGGGTCTTGCCCACACCGGAAAAGACAATGCGATCGCCAGGAATGCCCGCAGCACGGGCGCGGGCGTATTCACCACCTGAGACCACATCCATCCCAGCGCCAGCCGCACCCAAAAGCGTTAATATAGCTTGATTAGAGGCCGCCTTCATCGCGTAGCAAATCAAATGATCCATTTCGGCCAAAGCTTCATCAAACAGCTTAAAATGACGCAGCAATGTGGCGGATGAATAAAGATAAAACGGCGTACCGACCTGTGCTGCAATCTGTGAAATCGCAACATCTTCGGCATGTAAATGCCCATCCTGATATGAAAAGTGATCCATCGTTTCGCCTCACTGCATAAAGCTTGCGCATATCACGCTCAAAAAAACAGGCAACACCCCTGCCCTATTATTCTTGCCCCTCGCGGGACCGCGTTGCACCTTCGGGCGTGCTGCGCAGATAGAGGTAAAGCGGCAAGCCGCAACTCACCCCAATGCAAAACGTAGCTGCAATGGCGATCAAATGGAAAAATTTTCGGTTCCGAATGACCTCTGCGATAATCCACAGGCTCAGGGCCGTGGCGGCAATGGTCAGATCCCAAACCAGCCCGCTACTGGCTGCATTTACATGCCAGGCCTGTACCATATCGCCCAAACTCCATCCCTCAGCTCGAAACCAAGTCAGGAAATAGTACATAGGGTGAATGGCACCCCAAATGGCCAATCCCAAAAATATATTTCGCATGGCGTTTGCTCCTTTTATGACGCGGCCTGATCGGCTGAAGCAGGCTCTGCCCGTGTTGGCCGCTCTGGTGATCCATCGACACCGCAGGCACACAGACATACAAAGATACAAAGGCGCAAATATTTCATGACAAAATCGCCTCCCAGCGCGCGATTTGGCTGCGCACCTGTTCTGGGGCTGTGCCGCCGTAGGACATGCGCGAGACCACTGAATTCTCAACGCCCAGCACATCAAAGACATCTGACGTGATCTGCGGATGCACAGATTGCATCTGCGCCAATGTCAAATCCGGCAGATCGCCGCCTTGACCTTCGGCCATAGCCACCAAACTGCCCGTAACATGATGGGCGTCGCGAAATGGCATGCCCAGCGCACGCACCAGCCAATCGGCCAAATCTGTGGCGGTTGAGAACCCAGAGGCCGCGGCAATTTTTAGACTCTCTCGGTTTGCAGTCATATCAGCAACCATGCCGCTCATCGCCGCCAGTGCCAGCATCAAATTATCAGCGGCATCAAAGACCTGCTCTTTGTCCTCTTGCATGTCCTTGGAATAGGTCAGCGGCAAGCCTTTCATCACCATCATCAAAGCCACATGAGCGCCAAAGATCCGGCCAATCTTCGCCCGGATTAATTCCGCAGCATCGGGGTTTTTCTTTTGCGGCATGATCGACGAGCCGGTTGAAAACCGATCCGAGAGGGTCACAAAGCGAAATTGCGCAGAGGACCAAATCACCAGCTCTTCGGCAAATCGACTGAGGTGCATGGCGCAGATACTCGCGCAGCTGAGATACTCCAAAGCGAAATCGCGGTCTGAAACCGCATCCAACGAGTTGGCTGCCGGCCGGTCAAACCCCAAAGCCACCGCGGTCATGTCGCGGTCGATCGGAAAAGACGTGCCTGCAAGCGCCGCCGCTCCCAGCGGGCTTTCATTCATGCGGCGCCGGGCATCTTCAAAGCGCGACTTGTCGCGGGCCAGCATCTCTACATAGGCCATCATATGATGGCCCCAGGTCACTGGCTGCGCGGTTTGCAGATGCGTAAAGCCCGGCATCACCCAATCAGCCCCCGCGCGCGCTTGCTGCAAAAATGCCTTCATCAGCGCTTCGATACCTGCGATGGCCCCATCGGTTTGATCGCGGACCCAAAGACGAAAGTCAGTCGCCACTTGGTCATTGCGGCTACGGCCCGTGTGCAAACGCCCCGCAGGCTCACCAATGACCTCCTTCAGACGCTGCTCAACATTCATATGAATATCTTCCAAATCCACCCGAAATGGAAAATCCCCCGAGTCAATTTCTGACAAAACCGTGAGGAGCCCTTCCCGAATGGCCTCACTGTCGCTATTTGAAATGATACCGGCTGCCCCCAACATGGCGGCGTGGGCGCGGCTGCCTTGGATATCTTGGGCCGCCATCCGTTGGTCAAAACCGATCGAGGCGTTGATTGCCTCCATGATGGCATCTTGTCCAGCGGCGAAGCGTCCGCCCCACATTTGATTTTGGGATTTGGTCATGAGTGAACCCTTTGGGAGTGTGATATGCGATATTTGCTTGCTGCTGTTCTCTATACGGCCCTCGCCGCCACTGCAAATGCAGACATGGGCAATCTTGAAGCTCTGCGCGAAGGCGATATGCGAAAACTCCAGATCCACAGCGCAGCGCGTCCCGCGCCGGATACAGTTTTTCTCCATGCAGATGGCTCCGAGCTGCGCCTGTCTGATTATCAGGGCAAAGTCGTCGTCCTGAATTTTTGGGCCACCTGGTGCGCACCCTGCCGCAAGGAAATGCCCGAGCTTTCCGCCGTGCAACAGATCTTGGGCGGCGCTGACCTCATAGTGCTTACGGTTGCCACGGGCCCAAACCCGCCAGCAAAAATCGCCAAATTTTTTGAAACCATCGACGTCAGCAACCTGCCGGCCCATCGCGACCCGCGCCAAAACCTGGCCCGCGCCATGAATGTCTTGGGCCTGCCGGTCACTGCGATCTTGGATCGCAGCGGCGCGGAAATTGCGCGCCTGCTGGGCGATGCCAATTGGCACAGCGACAGTGCCTTGGCGATTCTACGAGCGGTTATCGCGCAACAGCCGTGACCGCATCGTGACGGTGACAGCTTAGAATGTGATTGTTAAACAGACCACAAGCCTCCATCCAGGCATAAACAATGGTCGGGCCACAAAATTTGAACCCGGCCGCTTTGAGATCTTTCGAGATCTTCTGACTGAGCGGGGATTGGGTGGGGACTTGTGCCAATGTCTCATAGCCACTAACAATCGGACGGTCATCCACATAGGCCCACATCCTTTCCGAGAAGGGCATCTCTTTGGCCAAATGCAAATAGGCCTGCGCGTTGCCAATGGTGGCTTCAATCTTTCCGCGATGACGCACAATGCCAGGGTTTTGCAGCAATACGTCCACCTCAGCCGCGCCCCAGCCTGCAATTTCTTCGGGATCAAATCCCACAAAAGCGGAGCGGAAAGCCGCGCGTTTTTTAAGAATCGTGATCCAGCTCAGCCCCGCCTGAAAGCCATCTAAGATCAGTTTCTCCCACAAGGCGCGGCTGTCATATTCCGGCACGCCCCATTCCGTGTCATGATAATCTTGATAAATTTTATCTATTCCAACCCAAGTACAGCGATCCATTTCACCTCCAAGTTACCTCATGTTAGGGCTCAACGCCGATGTTGCCAAGCACTATGACCGAGACCTTCACACAGGGGCGACTAGATCCAGATGGACCAGAAATTCTCCAACCCATTGAGTGCTGCGGTGGCGAAGCGGGACGCGAATGTCCTTGAGACCGTCCGTGAGGTGCTGAAGCACGGGCGTACGGCCTTGGCTTTCCAACCGGCAATCCAAACCGGTGCGCCCCAGAATATTGTGTTTTATGAAGTTCTGATCCGGATTATTGATCCCGCGGGACGCCATATACCGGCGCGCGATTTCATCGCAGAGGTTGAAAATACCGAGCTGGGGCGACTCATCGACTGCGCCACATTGCAGCTGGGCATGACAACTTTGGCCGAGCAGCCCGCCGTGCGTCTTTCCATAAATATATATCTCAATCAATTTGTTACCCTAAATTATTGCGTACACTTTAGGATGGTCTGCGCAAGTCGCCAGATCTGGCCAGAAACCTCATTCTGGAAATGACTGAAAAAACGTCATGGCCGCGCCGGAAGTGGCGCGATATTTCATGAATGACATGTAAAAATTAGGGCTGTGTTTCGCCCTAGACAACTTTGGTTCTGGACAAACTTCGCTGGTGCAGTTGCGTGATTTCTATTTTGACATTGTCAAAATGGATGGGCAATTCACCAAAGATCTTGCCCAATCGGCCGACAGTCAGGCGTTAATTCAGGCTGTGATCGGCATCGCTGCGAGTTTTGAAATGTTTTGCGTGGCGCGAAATGTTGAAACTGCCTCGGATGCAGAGGTCTTAACCACTTTGGGCGCTGACTGTTTGCAAGGCTACCATTTAGGCGTCCCAACCCTAACCCCTCCCTGGCGACAATAGCTGCAAAGGCCGCCAGTTTTTGCGCCCATATCGCCGCATCGCAGCAAATTTTCTCGCGTTTGCAGCAATTTCCACCGCTATGGCATTGTCAATGAGCTGGAAAATCCATACAACCTCGCAAAATGAGGCCTAAACCGCGCATTGTGAACGAGTCCTATGCCGAAGGTTTACCTCATTAACGAGGAGAGACTTTGTGACAAATATAGTAATCGTATCCGCCGCCCGGACCGCTGTCGGCAGCTTTGGCGGCGCTTTCGCCAATACACCAGCAGATGCCCTTGGCACATCCGTTTTGAAAGCCATCGTCGAACGCGCAGGTATCGACCCTTCGGAGGTCAGCGAAACCATCCTCGGTCAAGTCCTCACAGCCGGACAAGGCCAAAACCCCGCCCGTCAAGCGCACATCAATGCCGGTTTGCCGATCGAATCGGCGGCATGGAGCATCAACCAAGTCTGCGGATCAGGATTGCGCGCAGTTGCTTTGGCCGCACAACACATCCAACTGGGTGACGCCGATATCGTGGCCGCCGGCGGTCAAGAGAATATGACCCTTTCTCCCCATGTTGCGCATCTGCGCAGCGGCACCAAAATGGGTGACGTCAAATACATCGACAGCATGATCCGCGACGGCTTGTGGGATGCTTTTAACAACTACCACATGGGGCAAACCGCCGAAAACGTCGCCGCCAAATGGCAAATCAGCCGCGATGCACAAGACGAATTCGCAGTTGCCAGCCAAAACAAAGCGGAAGCGGCGCAGAAGGCAGGTAAATTTGCCGACGAAATTACGCCGTTCATCCTGTCGACCCGCAAAGGCGACATCACAGTTGACACCGATGAGTATATTCGACCCGGCGCCACCCTCGAAGCCATGCAAAAAATGCGCCCCGCCTTCCTACGCGATGGTGGCACGGTCACCGCAGCCAATGCGTCCGGCCTCAATGATGGCGCCGCCGCTGTCTTGCTCATGACCGCAGAAGAAGCGGAAAAACGCGGCCTTGAGCCTTTGGCCCGTGTCGCCAGCTACGCCACCGCCGGGCTTGACCCGACGGTCATGGGGGTCGGCCCAATCTACGCCAGCCGCAAAGCTTTGAACAAAGCGGGTTGGTCAATCGGCGATCTGGACTTGGTGGAGGCCAATGAAGCCTTCGCCGCTCAAGCCTGTGCAGTGAATAAAGACATCGGCTGGGATCCTGCAATTGTGAACGTCAACGGCGGCGCGATTGCAATCGGTCACCCGATCGGCGCGTCCGGTTGCCGGATCTTGAACACATTGCTGTTTGAGATGCAGCGACGCCAAGCAAAGCGCGGCCTGGCCACGCTGTGTATTGGCGGCGGCATGGGCGTGGCTATGTGCCTCGAACGGCCCTAAATCTGGTTCCTCTCACATCAAAGTATCAAATTCTGCACGAAACATTGTTGCCAATTCAGATCATGTATCGTAATTTGATTGCGCACTGAAAACACATAGGAAGTAAAATGTCCCGTATTGCACTCGTCACTGGAGGCTCCCGAGGGATCGGCGCCGCCATTTCCACCGCCCTGCAAGCCGCAGGCTACACCGTTGCGGCTACATATGCAGGCAATGATGAAAAGGCTACCGCATTCACCGCCAAAACCGGCATCAAAACCTATAAATGGGATGTCTCCGACTATGACGCTTGCGCCGCCGGCATTGCCGCTGTGGAAGCTGACCTAGGTTCGGTTGATATTTTGGTCAATAATGCGGGCATCACCCGCGATGCGCCGTTTCACAAGATGTCACGCGATCAGTGGACTGATGTGATGCGCACCAATCTAGACGGCGTATTCAACATGACCCATCCGCTTTGGAATGGCATGCGCGAGCGCAAATTTGGTCGTATTATCAATATCTCCTCTATCAATGGTCAAAAAGGCCAGTTCGCACAGGCCAATTATTCCGCTGCCAAAGCTGGCGACATTGGCTTCACCAAAGCCCTAGCCCAAGAGGGTGCGCGGGCCGGCATCACGGTAAACGCGATTTGCCCGGGCTATATCGCAACAGAAATGGTGATGGCGGTGCCAGAGAAGGTCCGCGATAGTATCATCGCTCAAATCCCCGCAGGTCGCCTCGGTGAAGCCGCAGAAATCGCACGCTGTGTGGTCTTTCTCGCCTCTGACGATGCGGGCTTCATCACAGGCTCCACAATGACCGCTAACGGCGGACAATATATGACCTGATCGCCGCGGCCATACAATTTTCTAGAAAGCGGCCATCCTATCGGCTGGCCGTTTTTATTACCCAGGTTTTTATTTATTCCCCAGGTTTTTATTCCTAAGGCTGCGGCTGTTACCCCAAGGCCCCACCGGACAAACGAGAAATCTCTTCTTTTAGGAGGAGCTTTTTCTTTTTTAATTCTGCAACGCGGAACTGATCTGAAGCCGGATACTTTTGTGCGAGCTCCACGGCTTGAGATAGGCTCATATGCTTGCGTTTTAACTCGATGAGTCTGGAATTTAAGGTCATGGTTCCTCCTCTTAATATCTATGTACCATCACTCGAGCATATTCCTGACAGCCTGTCACGCATTGCCTTTCGCGGGATACGGAACCTCTAGTAAATGCGCAAAAGTTTGCTCAAAGATTAAATTCGCCAAGAAAAAGCCTTGCCTTCGCGCAATATCGCCGAAATTTCTGGCGCGTAATCTGGCTGACCCTCTACATGCTTGGCGCCCGAATGCAGGCTCTGCGCAGGCAAGAGCTGAAACGCGGCCCGTCCAGATTTCCGCGCCCGCAACAGGATCAAATGCGCCGCCCGGCCGGCCCGCGGTGCCAGCGGCTGCACAACAATTGATCCCAAGCGCCCCTCAAGCGCGACCAAGAGATCCGGCAGACGCTCCGTCCTTTGAATGACGGTCAAATATCCTTTTGGCCGCAGTCGCTTGGCGGCCATGGCCACCCAATGGGACAAGGCCACATGTTCCGAACGCCCCGAAGCGCGCCCGGCATCTGGCGATATAGAAGAAGATTCTGCCGCAAAATAGGGAGGATTCATAATCACGTGATGAAAACTACGGTCATAAAACGGCGTCGGCCGTGCCGCGACATCTCCCTGACGTACGTCAAATTCGATGTCATTTTGAGCGGCATTTTCGCGGGCAATTTGCGCGTAATCGCCCATAATCTCCACCCCAGAGAGCGCAAGGCCCGGCACGCGCCACCCTAAACACAGGCTGGCCACACCAACGCCACAGCCCAGCTCCAGAACCTCTTGCCCAGTTTGCGCCGGACAGGCCGCCGCCAGAAGCACCGGATCAATGCCCGCCCGATAGCCGGTTTCGGGCTGCGCCAAACGCAGCCGATCGCCCAAAAACCCATCTACGGTGACCTGCACTATTGCCCCAAATCCACATCATTGTCGCGCATCACTGCCGTGGCGACAAAATGATCTCTATTGACCACCATAAGACGGCGTGGCAAAATGCCAATGCTTCCTTCGATAATGCTGGTATTTACGTCAAATTCGAAGCAAGCTATGTCTTCCCCGCGAAGCAGCATTTGCGCGAAGGCCATAAGCGTCGGATCGGTGGTGCGTAACAATTCTTTCATGCCCTATCACATAGGGTCTGATACGAGGGTTTGTCGAGAGCCTAGAGGAAATTCGAACATGTCGCTGGACGATGCAATAACAAAACCCCATGATCACTTGGCAAAGACCCTGGCCGATGATCTGACTGCCGTCAATCATTTGATCCGCCAACGCATGGCCTCTGAGCACGCCCCCCGTATACCAGAGGTGACCGCGCATTTGGTTGAGGCCGGCGGCAAGCGACTGCGCCCGATGCTGACATTAGCCACCGCGCGCATGTGCGGCTATAGCGGACCCTATCACATCCACCTGGCCGCTACGGTGGAATTCATCCATACCGCCACTCTGCTGCACGACGATGTAGTCGACGATAGCGCCCAACGCCGCGGGAGACCCACCGCGAATTTGCTTTGGGACAATCAATCAAGCGTTTTGGTTGGCGATTATTTGTTTTCTCGTTCCTTTCAACTGATGGTGGAAACGGGAAGCCTGCGCGTTTTGGACATTTTAGCCAATGCCTCTGCTACCATTGCAGAGGGCGAGGTGCTGCAGCTCACAGCCGCGCAAGACATTGCGACAAGCGAAGATGTCTATTTCAAAGTCATCCGAGGAAAAACCGCCGCGCTGTTTGCAGCCGCCTGCGAAGTGGGCGCGGTGATTGCAGGTCAAGAGGAGCAAACGGTGCGGGCCTTTGCAGCCTATGGCGACGCTCTGGGCATTGCCTTTCAAATCGTTGATGACCTATTAGATTATACCGGCAGCACGGCGACAGGCAAAAACATTGGCGATGATTTCCGAGAGCGCAAACTGACCCTCCCTGTGATCAAAGCAATCGCGGCGGCCGATGACACTGAGCGGGCATTTTGGCACAAATGCATTGCCAAGGGCCAGCAGGAGGCAGGAGATCTATCCCATGCCATTGCCCTAATGACACGGCATGGCACCCTTGAAGCCACCCGTGCCCAAGCGCTTTATTGGGCAGAGGCAGCCAAGTCCGCCCTCAGAGATTTACCAGATCATACGCTCAAGCCGGTGCTGACCGACCTGAGCGATTATGTCGTTGCCCGTTTAAACTAAAGCTCAAAAGAAATTTTAGGTCAAAAGAGCGCCGCTGGCGACCCACCAGCTGCGCTGCCTGGCTTGAATGGCGGCGGCACAGTCTTGAGCGGCGGCCAGAGTCTCAAACAGTGCAAAACACGTGGCGCCAGACCCGGACATGCGCGCCAGAAGTGGCGCCTGGGCATCCAATGCCTCAAGAACATCCGCAACCCTCGGCTCCGCCGCCACAGCTGGCCTTTGCAGATCATTGCGCTGCCGTTTCAGCCAAGCGCAAAACTCTTCGGCTACAGGCGGCGGCGGTTCAAGCGGCGGGGTGGATTTGGAGACCAAGTGTTCAAACACCCGCGCAGTCGACAACCCACGCCCCGGATTGACCAAACACGCAAACAGCGGCGGCAGCGCGCCTAAGGGCGAAATCTGCGCACCAATGCCCTGCATCAAAACCGGTGCACGCCCCATGCAAACCGGCACATCTGCCCCCAATGACACGCGTGCCGCCACATCAGGCAGAGGCAGATCCCATAGCGCAGCCATCGCATGCAGTGTCGCTGCCGCATCGGCGCTTCCCCCACCAATGCCAGAGGCAACCGGCATGGTTTTATGTAAAGATATCTCTGTCTGACAGTGGCTCG
>NYTV01000115.1 GCA_002683685.1 Paracoccaceae bacterium | reverse complement strand
TGGTGACCCAGGCAGGATTCGAACCTGCAACCTGCCCCTTAGGAGGGGGCTGCTCTATCCAGTTGAGCCACTGAGCCACGCGCTCGTTCTGCCAAAAATATCTTGGGAATGCCAGTGCCAGAATTTTATACCTTTTGTCTTATTCGGTCCAGGGGCATAGTAGGCTTGGACATTCCCCATTGGCTTGGGTAACCTTGCGAAAGGTAAATACGGATCAAGACATGAGTCAACAAAAGCGCCCCCTAACCCTCCGCGATGTTTCTGAAGTATCGGGCGTGTCAGAGATGACGGTGAGCCGCGTGTTGCGCAATCGAGGCGATGTCTCGGCCGCAACACGGGAGAAAGTCTTAAACGCAACCAAAACCCTGGGCTATGTGCCAAATAAAATTGCTGGGGCCTTGGCCTCGCAGCGGGTGAATTTGGTGGCGGTGATTATTCCGTCTTTGTCAAATATGGTCTTTCCCGAAGTGATGACTGGGATATCTGATGCATTGGATGACACCCCCCTGCAACCTGTCGTTGGAGTGACAAATTACCTACCAGAACGCGAAGAAAAAGTGCTCTATGAAATGCTCTCTTGGCGCCCCTCTGGCGTGATCATTGCCGGGCTTGAGCAATCGGAGACCGCGCGCGCAATGCTCGTCAACTCAGGAATTCCCGTGGTGCAAATCATGGATATTGATGGCGAACCCATTGATGCGATGGTTGGCATTTCCCACCGGCGCGCCGGGCGTAAAATGGCAGAGGCCATCTTGAGATCTGGCTATCAAAATATCGGGTTCATGGGCACACAGATGCCCCTCGATCATCGGGCCAGAAAACGCTTTGAAGGCTTCACACAAGCCTTGGGCAAACAGGGTGTCGAGATCATGGATCAGGAGTTTTACACCGGCGGTTCGGCTTTGGCCAAAGGCCGCGAGATGACCGCCACAATGATGGAACGCTCGCCAGAATTAAATTTTATGTATTATTCCAACGATATGATTGGCGCAGGCGGCCTCTTGCATCTGCGCGAACAGGGGATCTCTGTTCCTGGACAAATGGGTTTGGCAGGTTTCAACAAAGTTGAACTGATTGACGGGCTGCCACAGAAATTAGCGACGATGGACAGCTGCCGTTTTGAGATCGGTCAAATGGCGGCCAAAATTATCGCCTCGCGCAACGATCCTTCGCTGGAACCGATGAGCAACGTAATCGAACTGTCGCCCAAAATCGCCTATGGTGACACGCTGAGACGCAAATAGCTAAGCCGGATCGGGAAACATCACCGGGCGATCACCCGCCTGCCATTTGGGGTATTTTGTCATAATATTGGCAAAGCGATCCGACGCCAAAAATACGGACAGCCAGCGATGCAAATTTGGCCAGGGCTGGGAATCAAACCAGCTGCGGTCGCTATTGGCAAATTGCCGTACAAACGGCACAATTGCCATATCTGCCAGGGTGCTTTTTGAACCAAAAAGCCAATCTGAGTTGGCAAGTTGCAAATTTAAATCCACCAAAAATTCCGCCGCCCGCTGGCGCTCCTGCTCAGGGTCTAGGTCAGGATAGCGCACGGCATATTTCGTGTGATCCAATGCAGCTTTGAACGGCCCGTCACAACGAGAAATCCAGTCATATCCCACCTCGGGCATGACCAACCAACCTTCTGGATCTGAGTTTTCCAAAGCCCAGAGCATCACGTCAAAGCTTTCCTCAATCACCGCAGAGGGCAAGACTAACACTGGCACCGTGCCCTTTGGAGAGCTGGTGAGAAATTCCGGCGCCTTCTCCCGCAGCACGATCTCGCGCAGCTCCACGCTCAAGCCAGACGCTAAAATCGCAAGCCGCGCACGCATAGCATAGGGGCAGCGACGAAAACTGTACAAAACAGGCAGCGACATCTCCAAGCTCACGCAGCCCGCCCTTGCAATTGCATGCCAGACATCGATGTGATCTCAGCAGAGACAATCTGACCCTCAGGTTGAGCCTGATCAAAGGTCACTTCGGCAAATTGCTGTGTGCGCCCCATTGTGGGGCTCTCCATCAACACGCTGTGAATTTGTCCGATCTGGGCGGCAAGATGGCGCGCAACTTGCCCCTCTCCCGCCTGACGAAGGCGGGCAGCCCGTTCTTTGATGTCACGGCCGTTCACCTGTGGCATGCGGGCGGCAGGCGTACCGTTGCGCACTGAATACGGAAAGACGTGTAGCCATGTGAGGCTGCAGTCCCGAACCAGCGCTAAGGAATTCTCAAAATGTGCTTCGGTCTCTGTTGGGAACCCTGCGATAATATCCGCCCCAAAGGTCATCTCAGGACGCAGGCGCAACGCCTCCTCGGTGAACCTAATGGCATCTTCGCGCAAATGTCGCCGCTTCATGCGTTTCAAAATCAGGTCGTCGCCATGCTGCAAGGACAGGTGCAAATGCGGCATCAAGCGCTGCTCTGTGGCAATGGCCTGCATCAATGCAGGATCCACTTCGATGGAATCGATCGAGCTGATCCGCAGGCGGGGCAAATCTGGAACCAGCTTTAGGATCCGAAGCACCAAATCTCCCAGGCGCGGGGTCGCCGGCAAATCTGCGCCCCAACTCGTCATATCCACACCCGTCAGCACAACCTCCGCATAGCCGCGATCCACCAATCTTTTGATCTGATCGACCACAACCCCAGCTGGCACAGAGCGCGAATTGCCGCGACCAAATGGGATAATGCAAAAGGTACAGCGGTGGTCACAGCCATTTTGTACTTGCACATAAGCACGACTGCGGGTTCCGAAACCGTCGATCAAATGACCGGCTGTTTCGGTCACAGACATGATGTCATCCACCTGCACCGGCTCTGTGCCAAAGTCTCCTGCCAAGCCGGCCCAGGTTGCAGGCTGCATTTTTTCCGTATTGCCAAGCACAACATCCACTTCAGACATCTGCGCAAAGGTCTCAGGCTGAGTCTGCGCTGCACAGCCGGTTACAATCAATTTTGCTTGCGGATGTGTGCGGCGCAGCTTGCGTATATCTTGCTTGGCCTTACGCACCGCCTCTGCGGTCACGGCGCAGGTATTCACCACAACCGTATCGGTGAGGCCCGATTGCGTCACCAGCTCTTTCATCGCCTCGGTTTCATACATGTTTAACCGGCAGCCATGATTTGAAAAGATTGGCGCATTCATTGGAAGCTCTCCAGAAATTGCACAGTCAGTTGGCCATCAAATACATGCATCGTTGCGCCGGTCATCCAGACGCCATCTTCGCGCCAATCAATATGAATCGAACCGCCGTCGAGCTGAATTTCAACCGTCGGTCCCGTGAGGCCCAAACGCGCCGCCGCAACCGCCGTGGCGCAAGATGAAGAGCCCGAGGCAAGCGTCACCCCCACACCGCGCTCCCAGAC
Source organism: Paracoccaceae bacterium (assembly GCA_002683685.1). Classification (GTDB taxonomy): domain Bacteria; phylum Pseudomonadota; class Alphaproteobacteria; order Rhodobacterales; family Rhodobacteraceae; genus Planktomarina. The sequence goes on along the minus strand of NYTV01000115.1, from coordinate 6,398 downwards.
CCGCATTCTCAGGCGGTTCTCCCCCAGCACATGCACGAATTGCACATTGGTCCGTTCAGGAAACAGCGGATCATGTTCAAACCTTGGTCCCACTTGCGCCAAATCTATCGCATCGGCATTTTCGACAAAAAACGTACAATGCGGGTTGCCCATGCCGGTGGCTGTTGGCCGACCCTCAAGCGGCAAGTACAAAGTCTCCATTTCGCGCGCCAAAGGCACCTCATCCCAATTGAGCATGGGATGACCCATATTTACGCTCACCAAAGCGCCCTGCTGACGCGCCTGCAAGATGCCGCGCTCTGTAATCAAAGAGAGAGTCGTCCGCCCCAATCGCTGCATCTCATATTGCGCAACACAGCGCGTTGCATTGCCGCAAGCACCCGCTGTCGAGCCATCCGCGTTGAAAAAGTTTAAGGCAACATCAGCCTGCGGCGAATCACTTATCACCGCCAGCTGGTCAAACCCCACTCCCAGATGACGGTTCCCTAATCTGCGGGCAATCTCCTCGGAAATCAGTGGCCCAGGACCGCGCGAATCGACAATAACAAAGTCATTGCCAAGCCCGTGCATCTTCATAAAGGAAATCTGCTGCGTCATGAGGGCCATATATCGGTGGAATTAAAAGGAATCCAGCAATAGATCAGAAAAGCCCTTGACCCCGCCCTCCACCCTTTCTAGATAGCGCCACAGTGGGCCCTTAGCTCAGCCGGTAGAGCAACTGACTTTTAATCAGTAGGTCGATGGTTCGAACCCATCAGGGCTCACCACTCATACAAAGGCTTAGGCTTAGCGGCCTAAGCCTTTTGTTTTTATCAGCCAGACATAGAGCCCGACAAAAAGAGAGCGAAGTTACGTAATTTAACGTTAATGGCTACTTGTTTGAGGGGAAGCGGCGGGGAGTAAAATACGTAGTCACCTCCATGAGTGTTGGCGGCGGCATGGGGGCTGCTGCTCTGTTTGAGGTCACTTGAGTAAGCTGCCGAACCTAAAATTATGGTAGCACCATTTGCGGAATAAATCATAAAAACTAATACACTGCGAGAAGGATTGGTTTTTTTACTTTTTGTGCAACACCGCGGTGCGGCTATCACGCAAGCCCCTCAAAGTTCCGGGTAATTTTGTTAATCCAATATTAACTTGATGGCGAAATGCGATCAACGAAACTCAGTGGAATCGGGCCGGGAAAATAACTTTATGGTTAATGCGGCGAGGCGCCCGAAGGCGCCCGCCCAGGGGCCCTAAGCCTTGGCACGCGCGCCTGTCGGGTCGTAAAGCGGCTTGAGCGAAGCCTCCGCCACGACCCGTGTTCCAGCGACGTCGATTTCATAGGAGGAGGCCAGAACCTCTGCCGCGCTCTCACCTGCACAGGGTATGTATCCCAAACCAATCGCACCACCAAGGTGATGACCATAATTGCCAGAAGATAGATAACCCACAATCTCGCCATCCCGCAGGATCGGTTCATTGTGATACAAAAGTGGCTCTGGATCGGTCAATTTGAACTGTACCATCCGCGCATCAAGCCCTGCTTCCTTCTTGCGCAGCACCGCATCACGACCGATGAACTCCGCTTTGTCTGTTTTCACTGCAAAGCCCAACCCTGCCTCAAGCACATGGTCCTCACAGGTGATGTCATGGCCAAAATGTCGGAAGCCCTTTTCAATACGGCAGCTGTCCAACATATGCATGCCGCAGAGTTTTGCATCCATATCTTGTCCCGCCAGCCAGAGCGTTTCAAAGACATGACTCGCCATATCTGCGCTGACGTAAACCTCCCAGCCGAGCTCACCCACATAGGTGACCCGATGCACCCGCGCCAGCCCCATGCCCAGCTCAATCTCCTGTGCCGTCCCAAAAGGATTATGGGCATTGCTGAAATCATTGGGGGAAACCCGCTCCAAAAGTTTGCGGGCATTCGGCCCCATGACTGCCAAGACAGCTTCACCGGCGGTGACATCTGTGATCACCACATTGAATGCCCCTTTGTGACGCATCATCCAGGTTTGATCGGCCAAACGGGTCGCGGCCGGGGTGACCACCAGATAGCAGGTCTCAGACAAGCGCGTGACCGTCACATCAGCCTCGATTCCAGCTCGGTCATTTAGAAATTGCGTGTAGACGATCTTCTCAGAGGGGACATCATATTGACCGCCACCAATATAGTTCATGAACGCACAAGCATCCGGCCCTTCCACGCGAATTTTGCCGAAAGAGGACATATCATAAAGCCCAAGGTTGCTGCGTACCGCCTTATGTTCAGCTGCCACGTTGTCAAAGAAATTTTGCCGCTTCCAGCTGTAGGCATAATTGGGATCTTGCCCAGGATTGGCAAACCAATTGGCCCGCTCCCACCCGGCCAATTCGCCAAAGACCGCGCCGTTTTCCTTGAGATGGTGATGAAATGGCGTGCGCCGCACACCGCGGGCCGTCTTTTTTTGCAGATACGGGAAGTGATCGGCGTAAAGCAGGCCGAGCGTTTCCTTCGAGCGTTCAAACAAATAGTGTTTGTTGCCCTGAAACGGTTGCATCCGGCCAATGTCTACATCTCCAAGATCAAAGGGTTTTTGACCATCTTCCATCCATTGCGCCAGGGCCTGACCGGCACCACCGGCGGATTGAATGCCAACAGAGTTGAACCCTGCCGCGACCCAAACATTGTCCATCTCTGGTGCCAACCCAAGGTGATAGGCATCATCGGGGGTAAAGCTCTCCGGTCCGTTGAAAAACGTATGGATACCCGCCGAACCCAACATCGGCATCCGCGACACTGCCTTTTCTAAAATCGGCTCAAAATGGTCGAAATCCTCTGGCAATTGGTCGAATTCAAAATCAGCCGGAATGCCCTCCATGGCCCAAGGTTTTGAGACCGGCTCAAAAGCCCCAAGGAGCATTTTGCCCGCGTCTTCTTTGTAATACGCACATTCGTCAGGCACGCGCAGCACAGGCATTTGGCTCAGCCCTTCAATCGCCTCACTGACGATATAAAAATGCTCACAGGCCTGGAGTGGAACATTGACGCCCAGCATCCGCCCAACCTCATGGCCCCACATGCCGCCACAGTTGATCACATGCTCGCATGCGATGGAACCGCTTTCGCCCGTCTCATTTTGCCATTGCACCGCTGTGATCCGACGACCCGCGCGGGTGACGCCCGTGGCTTTGGTTTGCTCAAACACCTGCGCACCCATCTGCCGCGCGCCTTTGGCCAAAGCCAGGGCAATGTTGGCCGGATCGCCCTGCCCATCGAGGGGCAACCAAACCCCACCGGTCACCCCATCAATATTGAGATGCTCATATTTTGCCTTAACCTCAGCTGGGCTGATCTCTTCGACATCAACCCCAAAGGCGCGTGCCATAGCCGCTTGGCGATAGATCTCCTCACGGCGCTCATCGGTCAAAGCCACAGTAATCGAACCACAGCGCTTGAACCCAGTCGCAACGCCAGTTTCCGCTTCCAGATTGCCATATAATTCTTGGCTGTATTTCGCCAATTTCGTCATATTCGCCGTCGCTCGAAGCTGCGCAATCAAGCCCGCGGCGTGCCATGTGGTGCCCGAGGTCAATTGTTTGCGTTCCAGCAATACAACGTCTTTCCAGCCCAATTTGGCCAAATGATAGGCCAAAGAGCAGCCAATAACCCCGCCGCCAATAATGACCGCACGCGCTTTTGTAGGAACCTGAGCCATATCCATCTCCTATGGAATTTAAACTGATGAGCAAGATGATCCCTAAGGATACATCTTGGCATATTTTTCTTTGTAGAGCGCAATCATCTCCGCCTCCGTCACCCCATCATCATAGGGTGGTGTGGACAGCGGTTTGACCTCGCTCACCTGGATCACCACAATGGCCCGAATGCGCGCGGATAGGTCTGCCCAGAGCGCTTCCCACTTTGGAAAAATCTCCTCAAAATCCGCACTGCCACGGCGCAGAATTTGCGTCACCCCACGCATGCGCCAGCCCTTGCGGCGAAAACTGTCAACAAAATTGACCTCCACCTCGGGACTGTGGCCAATATTGCTGATGGTGCCGGGTGAGCGAATTTCTGCAAAAGCAATCTTGCACTCATCTAAAACCACAAAGGTCCCTTTCGGTGATACAGAAGGGCGTCCTCCCGATGTCACAGAGGCCACAAACCCCAATCGCACCTGTTCAATGCAGGCCACCGCAGAAGCATTAAGCATCGTATTAATCTCCCAGTTCCTTAGCTAGAAGTTGAATATGCGCCGGACCGACCTCGCAGCACCCGCCGATAATTTCCACCCCGCTTTTGGCCCAATCCTGCGCAAAGGCGAGATACTCAGCCGGGCCTAAATCGGTTCGAGATTTCAGCAGGTCCACCGTCGCATGGATCGAATTAAATTGCTTATGAATGCCTGTGAACCCGTTGGCATAAGCGCCCAGGGTAAACCCGTGACCATTCAAGATTGGCAGGCCCTGCGAGACCGCCTCGGGCAGGGAGCAATTGATCAAAACCGCGGCTGGATTAAAGGCGCTGAGCATCGCAATCGCATCAGTCAACGGCTCGCCGGATCGCAGCTTGGTGCCATCACTGTCATCCACAGAGAGGGAGACATAGATCGGTTTGCCCGTCACCCCCGCACCCATCAAGCCCCCACGCGCTTGGTCTACAGAGGCCATAGTTTCCAGAATGTGAAAATCCACATAATCCGCATGGAGCCGCGCAATATCTGCATAGATTTCGGCAGCCTGTTCGGCTGGTGGGGCCTTGTCTGGTTGGTAGGAAAAGCCAATCGGACCCAATGACCCGGCAACCTGCCCAGATCCATGAGCATCCCGAGACGCCACAGCCATTTCGCAGGCCAAGACTGTCATAGGCCGCAGTTTATCCGCCAAGCCTTTGCTCTCCAGCCGGTCTGGCAGAACCGAATAGGTATTGGTGGTGGCAATCTGCGCACCGGCAGCAAAATAGTCATCATGCACGGCACGCACCATGTCCGGGTTGTCGAGCAACGCCTGCATGGACCATAAATCCGTGGCCTTCCCAGCACGTTTGACCAATTCTTGGCCCAAACCGCCATCGAGAATTATCATTTCATTCGCTCCCTATCAGCTGCGCAAACGCTCATTGCTTGGATCCCAAAGCGGTTGATCTTCCTGCACCACAGCCTTGCAGCGTTGCCCAAAAATTTCGACTTCAACCTCTGTTCCAGGCACGGCCAAATCGGGGCGCAACATGGCCAGGGCAATGGACTTGCCAACACGATACCCAAAGTCACCGGAGGTTGTTTCGCCCACCACCGCACCATCATGCCAAATGGTTGACATATAAGGTGCATCATAGGCATCCGCCTCCACAATCAAGCTGGCAAAAGCCTTTTTGCGGCCCTGTTGTTTTTCGTTCTGCAAGGCGACTTTGCCAGGGAAGTCTTGTGGCTTGTCCAATTTGACAAAGCGCTCAAGACCCGCTTCCAAAAGGCTGTAATCTGTGGACAAATCGCCTTTCCAAGCACGGTATCCTTTTTCAATGCGCAGGCTATTGAGCGCATACATGCCAAAAGGTTTGGCCCCAGCCGCAATTACGGCATCATACAGTGCTGGCATATTGGCATTTTGCGCATGAATTTCCCAGCCAAGCTCTCCCGCAAAAGACACTCGCAGAAGCGCGCAATCTTGCCCTGCCACCTGTGCAGCTTGATGGGTCAACCACCCCAAAGACAGATCCGCATCCGTCCCCATTTTGGTCAAAACCTCGCGGGCTTTCGGACCCGTGACAATCAATGTTGAAAAGTCTTTCGTATGGTCCACCAGCTCCAACCCAGCGGGCAGATCTGAATTGAGCACATCATAATCATGCCATTGCGCGCTGGCAGCGGTGATCAATGTGAAATGCTCCTCGGCATGGCGCACAACCGACATTTCCGTCAAAATTCGGCCCCGATCATCGGCAAAATAGGCCAAATTTATACGGCCAATCTTCGGCAAACCGCCAGTAATTTTGCCGCGCAAGAATTCCGCAGCCCCCGCGCCTGTGAGATTGAAACGGCTGAACCCGGGCAGATCTAATACACCGCAATGATCGCGCACGGCCTCAACCTCTTGGCGGATCCGTTCAGCCCATGGGCCCTGTCGTTCCCAAGTCTGAGTGACCTCATGGGAGGTGTCATCTTCCGGCTGCGCAAACCAATTGGCACGCTCCCAGCCGTTGTAAGCCCCCATCACGCCACCCGCTGCAGTCACCTTATCGTGCACCGGCGAGAGTTTCTTGTCCCGTCCAGCCGGCCATTCGTGATGTGGGAAATGCATGGCATATTCATGACCATAAACTTCCATCGCTTTGCGGTCACAATAATCTTGATCCGTATAATCCGTATAACGGCGCGGATCGACCGCCCACATATCCCCTTCGGTTTCCCCTTCCGTGATCCATTCTGCCA
>NYTV01000114.1 GCA_002683685.1 Paracoccaceae bacterium | reverse complement strand
ACGAGCATGAGCATGAGCATGATCATGACCATCACCACGATCACGACCATGATGCCTTTGAAAGCTTTGTCGTCACCCTCGGCGAGATCACAGATCCAAAAGCCTTTTCAGATCAAGTCAGCACGATCATTGGTGCCCATGATATTCTGCGCCTGAAAGGCTTTGCGGCTGTTTCTGGCAAGCCGATGCGTCTGACACTTCAGGCCGTCGGACCGCGGGTGGAGACCTATTTTGATCAACCCTTCGGCGATACCACGCGCGCCACACGCTTGGTGGTGATTGGCCAGGCGGGCTTGGATCAAGCTGCGATTGAGGCGGCGTTGAAATCCTGCGCTGCGGTGCATTAAACCATGCTTGTGGTCGAGCGCAGTGATCCCAAAGAATCGCAGGCCACAGCATTGCTGCGTGCCAGTCACGCGCTCATGCAATCGCTCTTTCCGCACGAGGACAACAGCTTTCTATCTATAGAGGAGCTCTGTGCGCCGAATGTGCATTTTTATATCGCGCGCCGAGGCGCCAGGGTGCTTGGCACCGGTGCCCTGGCGGTGAAACTCGGCTATGGGGAAATCAAATCCATGTTCGTAGACCCTAATGCCCGCGGACAAGGGGTGGCCGATGCCCTTTTACGGGCGCTGCACGATCTGGCCCGCGAACTGGAGCTTGGCGACATCAAACTTGAAACCGGGAATTCTTTGCACGCTGCCCTGCGCCTCTACAGGCGGCACGGCTTCACAGCCTGCGGGCCATTTGGCGATTATATCGCCAATGACAGCAGCATATTTATGACCAAAACCCTATGAACTTAAGAGGCGTCTTGACGGGCTTTCACAGCCGCTTTCATCCGCGCCAGAAGCTCGGCCTTCCCTTCGCTTTTGCCAAAGGGATTTTTACGGCTCCCTTTCGCATTATGCTCGCTGTGCCGCGGCTTGTTGCTGCCTTTCTTAATGGCACCGGCGTCTTTATAATCCATAGTCCATCCTTTAAATCGGCCCCAGGCCTCAGCCCTGCTGATGCCCCATTCGCTGGCCTTGAGCAAGACGGAACCGCATAATGCATCTTTTGGCCGCCGCCGCCGGATCTGTAGACGAGGGCCAAGAGCCCGTTGACCTCGGTCAAAGCCCAGCGGATATCGTGTTCATCTCTGCGGCCGATACTGAACTGGCCGCCCTGGCGACGGCACGTTCAGAAATGGCGCAGCCCCCCGAATTGCGTCTGGCGAGCATGATGCACCTGCAACATCCGATGTCCGTTGATTTGCATATTGACGCCTGCGCGTCCAAGGCAAACTTGGTGGTGGCTCGGGTGCTGGGAGGCGCGAGCTATTGGAAATACGGCTTCGAACAATATGCCGCGCGACTGGCCGATGCGGGCGTGGCCTTCGCTGCCCTTCCCGGCGATGACAAACCCGATCCTGATCTGCGCTTATTTTCGACGGTCTCTGATCAAGACTATGATGCGCTTTGGGCCTATCTGGTGGAAGGCGGGCCAAAAAATGCGGTCAACTTTCTGAGCTATTGCCAATATATGATCGCCCAAGCCCCCGCGCCACAAGCGGCCGAACCGCTGCTGCGTGCCGGGGTCTATTGGCCGGGCGATGGCATTTCCGATCTCAGTGCCGCTCAGGCCCATTGGACACAGGACGCGCCCATCGTTCCCGTGATCTTTTATCGCGCCTTGGTGCAGGGGGCCGGGCTCAACCCGATCAACCGGATGGTCAAAGCCCTGCGACTGGCCGGGCTGAACCCCCTGCCGATCTTTGTCGCGTCCCTCAAAGATCCGATCTCTGTGGCCACTTTGGATCAACTCTTCCAAGCGGCCCCGCCTGCGGTGATCTTGAACTGCACCTCATTTGCCGTTGGCAACCCACATGGGGACAGCAGTCCAAATAACCCGCTCACCGCCGTCTCAGCCCGCCAAGCGCCCGTGCTACAAGTGGTCCTGGCGGCCAGCACTGAGGCCAGTTGGGAGGAAGGCCTCAATGGGCTCTCTGCCCGCGATATCGCGATGAATGTGGCCCTGCCGGAAGTAGATGGCCGCATTCTGTCACGCGCAATCAGCTTTAAGGGCGAGGCCTTTTTCGATGTGGCGACCGAATGTCCGATTGCAACCTATAAAGCGCGCGGAGATCGCGTCACCTTTGTTGCGGCCCTCGCGGCCAATTGGGCCAGCCTGCGCAGAACCGCGCCGGCACAGCGCCAAGTCGCGCTCATTTTGGCCAATTACCCCAATAAAGATGGCCGCTTGGCCAATGGGGTGGGGCTCGATACACCTGCCTCTGCAGTTCATGCGCTCGCCCTGCTGCAACAGGCTGGCTATGGCGTCAAAAATGCGCCCGAGACCAGCGCTGAATTGATGGAACAGATCATGGCCGGGCCGACCAATTGGCTCACCGATCGCGCCACGCGCACAGGTGGTGTGCTATTGCCGATTGCCGATTACATGGCTCACTATCAGACCCTGCCCTATGGGCTGCGCGCGCAGCTTGAAGAGCGTTGGGGCGCACCGGAAAGTGATCCATTCTTTGACCCAAACGATGGTGGGTTCAAGCTGTCAATTCTGCGCTTCGGCAAGGTCACTTTGGGCCTGCAACCTGCGCGCGGGTATAATATTGATCCGGTGGAAACCTATCATTCGCCTGATCTTATCCCGCCGCATAACTATTTGGCCTTCTATTTCTGGATTCGCCATCACCAGAAAGCACAAGCAACTGTACATATGGGCAAGCATGGCAATCTGGAATGGCTGCCGGGCAAGGCCTTGGCCCTGAGTGACAGCTGCCTGCCCGAGGCAATTTTGGGGCCGATGCCGCATGTCTATCCCTTCATCGTCAATGACCCCGGCGAAGGCACCCAGGCCAAGCGGCGTGCGCAGGCGGTGATCATAGATCATCTCACGCCACCCCTCACCCGGGCGGAAACCTATGGCCCGCTGCGCGACCTCGAAGCTTTGGTTGATGAGTACTATGAAGCCGCTGGCATAGATCCTCGCCGCATTGAACACCTCAGACGCGAAATCCTCACGCTCACCGCCGCCAGCGGCTTGGACAAAGATATCGGGTTTGAAGGCCATGAAACAGGAGATCTGGCCAAGCTTGACGCCTATCTGTGCGAGCTGAAAGAGGCGCAAATTCGTGACGGGTTGCATATTTTTGGCCAGACCCCTGAAGGGGTGCAACTGCGTGATCTGACCATCGCCCTGGCACGCATTCCCCGTGGCTCTGGCCAGGGTGCGGATGCTTCCTTACTGCGGGCCATGGCCGGCGATCTGGCATTGGGGTTTGACCCGCTGGATTGTGATCTCGCCGCACCCTGGAGCGGCGATAAGCCCGCTCCCCTGTCTGACATCACTGCGGAGCGCTGGCGCTCTACCGGCGATACGGTTGAGCGGCTGGAGCTGTTGGCACAGGCTCTCATAGACGGCACGCACGACTGCGCCTGGCCGCCAATCGGCGCAGGTTATGGCTCATATTCGCCAGAATATTTCTCCCAACGTGGCGGCTTGCGGCCCAATGGAGGCGCAAGGATTGCTGACAGCCCTTGATGGGAAATTCGTTCCCCCCGCCCCCTCAGGCGCGCCGACGCGCGGGCGGCTGGATGTCTTGCCCACGGGGCGAAATTTCTATTCTGTGGACAGCCGCGCCGTGCCCACACCCACCGCCTGGGCCTTGGGCTGGAAATCGGCCAATCTGCTCATCAACAAACACCTACAGGACCACGGTGACTGGCCGCGGGCGCTGCTGCTCACGGCTTGGGGCACGGCCAATATGCGCACAGGCGGTGATGATATCGCACAATGTCTGGCGCTCATGGGCGTAAAACCAAAATGGGACAGTGCCAATCGCAGGGTCACCGGTTTTGAGGTGATCCCGGCCAGCACCCTCGGGCGTCCGAGGGTGGATGTCACATTGCGTATTTCTGGATTTTTCCGCGATGCGTTTCCCGGCTTGATAGACCTTGTGGACAGCGCTGCACGGGCGGTTCTGGCCCTTGACGAGCCAGAGGATGTCAATCCGGCCAAAAGCAATGGCGCGGGCGCAAGGGTTTATGGCTCCAAACCCGGTGCCTATGGGGCGGGGTTGCAGGCTTTGATTGACGAGCGCATCTGGGACAGTCAAGCAGATTTCGGTAAGGCCTATGTGGAATGGGGCAGCTATGCCTATGGCAAAGGTCGCCAAGGTGCGCGCGACCGCAGTGGTTTTGAAACGCGCTTAGGTCAAGTCGACGCGATTGTGCAAAACCAAGACAACCGCGAGCATGATTTGCTCGACAGCGATGATTACTACCAATTCGAGGGCGGCGCGGCTGCGGCGGTGCAAAGCCTGCAGGGGCAAGCCAGACCAATTTATCACAATGACCACTCCCGCCCAGAACGACCCCTCATCCGCAGCTTAGATGATGAGATGGCGCGCGTGATCCGGTCGCGCGTTCTCAATCCCAAATGGATAGATGGTGTGAAACGCCACGGGTATAAAGGCGCCTTTGAGATTGCCGCAACGGTCGATTACATGTTCGCCTTCGCCGCAACCACCGGCGCGGTCAAATCTCACCATTTTGACGCGATTGAAGCGGCCTTTTTGGAAGATGACGACACCCGCGACTTCATCGCTGAGGCCAATGCCCCTGCCCTGCGCGAGATTGCACAGCGCCTACAAGAGGCGATTGATCGTGATCTGTGGCAACCGCGGTCAAACTCGGCGCAAGCGCGCATCGCCGGGCTGCTCTAACAAGACGGCTCCGAGCCGCCCGTCCATTGATCTAAAACATAGCGCGCGGTCATCAGGTCTAAATGCGCGCCACCACCGTTTTTGAATACTGTGATATCACCCGGCCCGGCCCGAAAGGCATCCATATCATAGAAATCGGCCTGCAGATGGCTGCGGTCAATTGCGCCGCTGTCCAGAGGAATTTTCAGCTCGCCAATATGGCCCAATGTGGTGTCATAGCTGTCAACGAAGAGCTTAGATTTTTGCAAAGCTGCATCATCCGCCTCACGCATATCCGGTCGGTAGGCCCCGATCATATTGAGGTGTTGTCCAGGCCTCAGCCAGTCGCCTTGAATGATCGGCGCTGTGGTCATGGTGCAGGTTAAGATAATATCAGCCGCCGCAACGGCGCTTTGCAGATCACTCGCCACCTGGGCACCTGTTTCTTGTGCAAAAACCTCCGCAGCCTTCGGGCTCCGGTTCCAGATGCTAAAACGGGCCTCAGGAAACCCAGCGCCAAAGGCCTCCACCAATGAGCGCCCAACGGTGCCCGCGCCGACAATCAATATCTCCCGCGCCCCCGCCGGGGCCAGTGCCAGAGCCGCCACCAAACTGTCGCCGGCGGTTTTCCATTTGGTGATCAGGTGAAAATCAATCACCGCCGCAAGCGCGCCTGTGGCATCATCAAACAACATGACCCCGCCGCCGATCATCGGCTGGCCGGCTGTGCGGTTACCAGGGAAAACTGTGGCGGTCTTGGTCAAGAGCCCCATGCCATCAATCCAAGCAGAACGGCTCAAAAGCGTGTCGGATCCGCGATATAAAAACAGATCTTCGATCTTTGCCTTTGGCGCCTGATGCCCTGCCTTCAAAGCGGCGACCAAATCTAACCAGTTCAGACGCTCCTGGCCCACCTCGAAAGAAATCAACGCAGGGGTCACTGGGCCTGCTCCGGGGTCAACAGCCCAGCGGCCACCAAACACTCGGCCCATCCCTGCGGGTGGATAAAGTGATGGGTTTGCCAACCGCGGCGCGCGGCCATGGCGATATTGTCAGCGCGGTCATCGGCAAAGAGCAACCGATCGGGCTCTAGCCCGCAATCTTGTTCCAACATCTGATAAATCATCGGATCGGGTTTGATGACCCGCATACGGCCCGAGACATATTCGCGATCAAACTCAGCCAGAAAGTCATAATGGCTTTGCGCATAGGCAAAGCTTTCCACGCCAAAATTTGTCAATGTAAAGACCGGTACAGCCGCAGATTTGAGCGCCCGCAATAAGCGCACAGAATGATCAATCGGCGGGGCCGCCAGCTCTATCCAATTGTCGTACCAGTCGCGAATTTCCTCTCGCCAGGCGGGATAGGCCTCTGCCGTGGCATAGATCACATCTTTAAACCCTTCGCCCAAATCAATGCGATCATTCATCCCATGCAGATCCACATCGGCAAACATCGCTTTGCGCCGCTCAGGGCCGATGGTACGGTCGAAATAGCGCTCCGGATGCCATTCCAGCAACACGTTTCCAATATCAAAAACAACGGCCTCGACGGTCATAATACATCCTCGCTTTGCAGTAGTGCTAACGTGGAGAATTGGGCGGCGCAACCCTTGGGCGGGCATTCACCCGCTCGCGCCAGACTGTGACAAAACCCGAAACCAAGACAAGGCCCATCCCGGCCCACTCATAAGAATCTGGCCATTCCGCAAAGAGCAGATATCCAAATGCGGTGGCATAGATCAAACTTGTATACTCGAAAGGAGCCACAAGCGCCGCCTCTGCCACCCGGTAGGCCTGGCTAATCGCCGCGCCGCCAAAGGTGACGCCGATGCCAATAAACACCATGATAGAGAAATCCGTCCAACTCGGCCATTGCCAAGCGCGCAGCAGAAATTCGACCGAGCGATGCCCGCCGCCAGCAAAGCCACCCTGCCCAAGGGTCAGCCCGATCACTGTGGTGACCACCAAAAATACCAAAGGGACATAGAAGGTCAGCGAAATCAGAGACTCCGTCGGACCGATCTTGCGGGTTAAAATATGAAAGCTTGCGTAGCACAGCGCCGCAAGGGCAGGAAGTATCGATGTGAAGGTAAAAGCCTCTGTGCCCGGCCGCACGATGAGCAAGACCCCAATGAGCCCAACCGCCACCGCCAACCAGCGCCATTTACCCACGGTCTCCCCGAGGAAAATAACCGAGAAGATCGTGATTAAGAACGGTGCGATGAAGAAGATCGCCACAACAATCGCCAAGGGCAAATCCGCCAATGCCATATAGAAAAACAGATTGGCCGCGACCACGAAGAGCGCGCGAATGAGATGCAGCCCTGGCCTGCGCGTGCGCAGCGCGCCATATCCGCCGGTCAAGGGAATAATAATAATCGCCAGTAGCAGCACACCGGTCAGAGAACGGGTGAACACAATTTGATGCAACGCGTAGCCATCGGACAAAAATTTGATCAACATGTCATTGACCGAAAATGTCAAAGACGCGAGAAGTGCCCAAAGCGCACCAATTGGCGTTTTCGTTTGTCTCATCGCTCATCGTTACACCGAGTTTGCGCATAGGTCTGGCTCAAATACGACCCATCCAGTGACGCGAAATGCCTGTCAGCATTCAAGGTGCTCAGCGGCGCATGGCTTGGTCCAACGCGTTGAGAAAGCGTGAGCGGTCGGCTTTTGAAAATCCTTTGCCACCGCCCTGGCGAAAAGGATCAGCCGAGCGCAGGTCGTACATAAGGTCGCGCGTGGCCAGCGCGTTACCGATATTGGCCGGGGTCAATGCCTCGCCATTGGGTTTGAGCACCTTTGCTCCGGCCTCAACCGCTTTGGCAGCCAGGGGAATATCTGTTGTGATCACGATGTCACCGGGCCCTGCCCGCTCGGCGATCCACATATCGGCGATATCGGGCCCGGCGTCCACGACCACCAATTCAACCAGCGGGTTGGCAGAGGGGCGTATACCGCCATTACAGACAAGCTTGACGGCCACCTTGTAACGGGTCGCCACCTGCTCCACCTCCGCCTTCACTGGGCAGGCATCCGCATCCACATAAATCACGCGCTCTGCCCTTTGGCGACTTTCAACTCTTCCGGAATGGGCATGCGGTTGAACGCATCCAGCCCAGCAATTTTATAGGCTTCCGCCAATGTCGGATAATTGAAGGTATTTTGCACAAAGTAATCAACAGTGCCTTTCAGGTTCAGCACCGCTTGCGCGATATGGATCAGCTCTGTCGCGCCCTCGCCAACGATTTGCACCCCCAGAACCCGGCGGGTTTTGAGCGAAAACAACATTTTCAACATACCATGCTCGAGCCCCATGATATGCCCGCGCGAGGTTTCCCGGAAGCGCGCGATGCCAACTTCATAAGGAATGCCGCGCGATTGGGTTTCCTCCTCGCTCATGCCACAGGTCGAAATCTCCGGCACAGAATAGATCCCATAGGGAAACCACGGGCTTTCCGGCAGGCTTGAGGTGTCCAGCGCATGACAGGCCGCCACGCGCCCCTGTTGCAAACTGGTTGAGGCCAATGACGGGTGACCAATCACGTCCCCCACCGCATAAATATGCGGCACATCGGTTTGATAGCTCTTACGATCCACACTCAACCGCCCTCGATGGTCGGTCTTGAGCCCAGCGGCTTGCAGGCCCAAACTCTGCGTCGCGCCCATGCGCCCGGCTGCAAAGAGCAGTATTTCTCCGCGCACATGACGCCCATTTTCGAGCGCAATTTCCACATGGCTGTCGCAGTCTTCGATCTTAGCCACCGCTGAACCAAGTCGCAGATCAACACCGTTTTCGCGGATCTCATGGGTAAACTCCTGGATCAACGTTTTATCGATGAAATCCAAGAAAGTCTCCCTTGGCTCAATCAAGGTCACTTTCACGTCCAGAGCAGAAAACATCGTGGCATATTCTACACCGATCACCCCGGCGCCAATGACAACTAAAGACCGCGGAATTTGCGACATTTCCAAAAACTCGTCACTGTCCAAAATCGTGGTGCCATTGAAAGGAACGTTGTCAGGGCGATAGGTATAGGTGCCTGTGGCAATTAGAAAATGCGCCGCAGAAACAGTGGTGACTTCGCCATTATCGGCGGTGACTTCGACCTCAGATGGGCTGATGATCCGGGCCACGCCGCTCATGGTATCCACATGATTTCGGTTGAATTGATGTTCCAGCACATCCACCTCATAATCGAGGGTCTTATGCAGGCGCATCTTGAGATCATCCGCGCCAATTTCATCTTTCACGCGATAGGATCGACCATAAAAACTTCTCTCGCGCCATCCTGAAAGATTGAGCACTGTCTCACGCAGGGTTTTGGAGGGAATAGTGCCCGTGTGCACCGAGACACCCCCGAAACGGTCCTGGCGATCAATCACCAAAACCCGCCGCTTGAGCTTGCCCGCCTGTATCGCCGCCGCCCGGCCACCCGGGCCCGAACCAATAATCACCAAATCATATTGCATCATAGGTCACTCCGCATAGAGCGCTTCAGCATGGAAAGTGACGTGATCTTCCATAAAACTCGACACGAAAAAATAGGAGTGATCATAGCCGTTTTGCATCCGAAAATGCCCTTCTTGGCGACGCTTGGCCATGGCAAAGGCAAGGGATTCGGGTTTGAGGAGCTCCAAAAACTGATCTTGCGTGCCTGTGTCGATCAGCACAGGCCCGTCAAAACCAACCTCCTGCATTTGATGGCTGGCATCATGGGGCTTCCAGCGGCTTTCATCATCACCCAAATAACTGGTAAGCTGCTTTCGCCCCCAATCTGAACCCATGGGATTGCAAATGGGAGAAAAGGCCGAAACGCTGCGGTATTGGCCCGGTCTGCCCATGGCCAGGGTCAGCGCCCCATGTCCCCCCATGGAATGGCCCATGATAGATTGGCGGTCCAAATCAACCGCAAATTCGCGCCCCAGCAGAGCCGGGAGCTCTTCGGCGATATAGTCCCACATGTGAAAATGCGCGTCCCAAGGCTTTTGTGTGGCGTTGACATAAAAGCCAGCGCCCTGCCCAAGGTCATAGGCCGCGTCATCAGCAACATCTGCGCCGCGCGGGGATGTGTCCGGGAAGACCAAAGCAATTCCCTCTTGCGCCGCCCAAGCCTGCGCGCCTGCTTTGGTCATCGCGTTTTCATGGGTGCAGGTCAGGCCTGACAAATACCACAGCACGGGCACCGGACCCATCTTGGTCTCTTCGGGCATAAACAGACCAAAGGTCATCTCGCCCCCACAGCTGTCCGACGCATGGGCATAAACGCCTTGCGTTCCACCGAAACACGCGTTCTCAGATTTGATTTCCATGGAAAACCCCTTTGCAAATGTCACTTGGTGAAAACTCAATTCTCTGCGGTTTGCAAGGGCCAAGCCCCCCGATCGCAACATAGAACAGCTCAAGGCGGAGATTAACTATACAGCGCGCTGACCCAAGCAATGACCAAAGACACAGTCACCACCGAGGCAACCGTAGATAGAAAGATGGACGCCGAGACCCGCTGCGGCGCAACCTCATAATGCGTTGCCAGTATAAAGATATTGCCCGCAACAGGCAAAGCCGTGGCCGCAATCAAAACCGCAGCAGGATAGGGGGCGACCGGAAAAACAAGGAGCGCCGCAATCGCCACCGCCGCCGGGTGTAAGACCAATTTACAAAAGGCCAACCAACTGGCCACAGAGATCCGCTCAGCCGATTTGCTGGCCAAAGATGCGCCAATGGCAAAGAGGGCACCGGGCGTTGCAGCCGCTCCCAAAATATCGAAAAATTCCGTCGCAGGCGTGGGCAAGCTGACCCCCGATGACGAACAGAGCAAACCCGCAGCCATGGCCATAATCATCGGATTTTTGATCAGTCCAAGCCCGACTGTGCGCAGCACTCCAAAGCTCATGCGCCCATCACGCGAGCCGACAATTAAGATCACAATCAAGCTGCCAAACACCAGCTGATCAATGGCCAGCACCAACATCACCCAGAGCACAGCCTCCGGCCCCATCAACATAGCCAACATCGGAATGCCCAAAAATCCGACATTGCCAATCGTGGCGCATTGCGCCTCCACGGCCGCCTCGGCGACATTACGCTGTCGCAGCATCGCCACGCCAGTGGCCAGAAGGTAGATCAGGACTGTGGCGGACAGATAGGCCGTAATAAAAGGAATATTGATCAAATCCGCAAAGGATAGATTGGCGGAAAACCGGATAATCATTGCCGGCAAAGCAAAATAAAACACGAATTTCGTCAGATAGGCCGTGGCCGCTTCCGGAAAAAACGCCATCCGCGCCGCACCATAGCCAAGCCCGACGATGGCAAAAAACGGCAGTGTTTTGAGAAGAACGTCAATCATCGAAGGCTACATTTCATGCGAAAAGGGCGCACAGCGCGCCCTTTTATTCTAGCTCTAATTTCACCAGGCGAAAGCCCGAAAACAGGTTGGTGCAGCCCGGTCCGCAGAATTTGACTTTAAAATTCAACCACTGCGCGGATGGATTTTCCGGCGTGCATCAGATCAAAGCCCTTGTTGATATCCTCCAAGGGCATGGTGTGGGTAATCATTGGATCTATCTCAATTTTGCCGTCCATGTACCAATCGACAATCTTGGGCACATCCGTGCGCCCGCGCGCACCGCCAAAAGCAGTGCCGCGCCATACGCGGCCCGTGACCAGCTGGAAGGGGCGGGTGCTGATTTCAGCGCCCGCAGGTGCCACGCCAATAATCACACTTTCTCCCCAGCCTTTATGAGCCGATTCCAAAGCGGTGCGCATCACATCCACATTGCCGGTGGCATCAAAGGTATAATCCGCCCCCCCATCGGTCAGCGTGACCAAATGAGCGACCAAGTCACCACTGACCTCAGTCGGGTTGACAAAATCAGTCATACCAAAACGCCGAGCCATCTCAACCTTGCCCGGATTGAGATCAACACCGACAATCTGATCTGCGCCCGCCAATCTCAATCCCTGAATGACATTCAAGCCAATTCCGCCCAGACCGAAAACAATTGCCGTGCTGCCGATCTCAACCTTGGCCGTATTGATCACCGCACCAATGCCTGTGGTCACACCGCAGCCAATATAGCAAATCTTATCAAAAGGCGCGTCGGGGCGCACTTTGGCCAAAGCAATCTCTGGCAAAACTGTATGATTGGCGAAGGTGGAACAGCCCATATAATGCAAAATCGGCGTGCCATCGAGCATGGAAAACCGGCTGGTGCCGTCTGGCATCAGCCCTTGCCCTTGAGTGCTGCGGATGGCTTGGCACAGGTTAGTTTTCGGATTGAGGCAATATTCACAGCTGCGGCACTCTGGCGTGT
>NYTV01000113.1 GCA_002683685.1 Paracoccaceae bacterium | reverse complement strand
CGCGAAACCTATGTTTCGAAGGCGAATCCTATATTTGCACAATTTCCATGCATATTTGTAAGGTTCTGTATTTAGATGAAAAAATAAGTATATTCAGCAAGTTTTTGTAATTACTTACTTTTTTCAACTGCCAATCATCGAGCAAGTCAAAAGTGCACAACTCTACTCAAATTTCCTCAGTCAAGGCCCAAGACATCTGGCGTTTGCCAGGCCAAATGCTGCCCACCATCAACGCAAAGCAGTTGCCCAGAAACCGCTGGTGCGTTTAAAAAATATCCCAAAGCTGCGGTGATATCACTTGGATTTGAGCCGCGCCCTAAAACCGTGGCCGCACGTTGCCGGGTAAAGTGTTCATCCGATTGCCGCGCCCCTTGCACCGTGGGGCCAGGTCCAATGGCATTGACACGCACATTCGGCGCCAAGCCGCGTGCAGCGGTTTGGGTTAAAGCCCAAAGACCCATTTTTGCGACCGTATAGCTGGCGAAATCGGGTGTCAGCTTGCGCACCCTTTGATCGAGCATATTGATCACCAGCCCAGAGGCCAGCGGCTCACCAGCGGCATCATTTTGCGCCTGCGGCGCTTGTTTGGCAAATTGCTGCGTCAGTACAAAGGGCGCGCGCAGATTGCTCTCAATATGCCGATCCCAACTGGATCGGGTCGCGGTCTCAAGCGTATCCTGCTCAAAAATTGAGGCATTATTCACCAAGACAGTCAACGGACCGCCAAGGGCTTCCGCGGCGCGCGCAATCAAGGGTTGCGAACCCGCATCGCTCAATAAATCTGCCTGGAGCGCAACAGACTTACGCCCCAATGCGGCGATCTCCGCACAGGTCTGAAGCGCCGCCGTGTCAGATTGCGCATAATGAACCGCCACATCATAGCCTTGCCCCGCCAGATACAAGGCCATTTCTCGGCCCAAGCGAATGGCCCCACCTGTTACCAATGCACGCATGTGTTCCCCTTTAGAGCAGTACATTGAAGAGATATGCCATATATAGCAGGGTCAAGCCCGCCCCCCAAACCCGGTTGAAATTTAATTTGGTAAAAACGAACGGAATCAATAGAAGCGAGGCAGCAAGCATGATCCAAAGGTCAAACCGCAAAAGGGCGGCATCGACCGGGATGGGCGCGACGAAAGCTGCAATCCCTATGATTGCCAGCAAGTTAAACATATTTGATCCGATGACATTTCCCAACGCCACATCACCTTGCCGCCGCACCGCCGCGATCGTGGTGGTCGCCAATTCAGGCAAAGAAGTTCCAACGGCAATCAACGTCAAACCGATAGCGGTCTCAGGCACACCGTAATCTTTGGCAATCATTTCCGCATTGACCACCAAAACCCGCGCGCCAACGGGAAGGCCCACAAGCCCGAACAGCAAATACAGGCCAATTCTCCAACCGGGCATCGTGAGATCCACACCCTCGAGCTCATCTTCATCAACAGCAGCCAACGCTGCGGTTTTCGCCGCTTGTCTGTCTCGCTGCGCACTGCGCCCCTGGTCCCATAAAATGCCCAGTAAAACCGCCAATAAGATACTCCCGTGCCACCATGTGAACGGCCCTAAAAACGCCAGCCCGATGAACAAAACCGTGGCCAAGATCATAAGTAAAAATGATTTTCTGGGAAAAAAATCGTCTGTCTGTAACCCAGCAATCAGAGCCGGCAGGCCCAATACCAACAAGATGTTTGCAGTATTCGAGCCAATCACATTGCCCATCGCCAAGCCAGATGCGCCGTCAGCCATGGCAGATAACACAATCAAAAGCTCCGGTGCTGATGTGCCAAAAGCCACCACCGTCAAACTCACCAACAACGCCGAAATTCCCAGCCGCAGCGCCAAATTGACGGCGCCACGCACCAAAAAATCTCCAGCCAACAAGAGGGTGACCAGACCCAAAACCACAAAAAACCAAGCCAATTTTTATCCTTTGCGATGACCAATTTGGTCGCAGGAACAGGGGCCTTTTCCGATATTAAAGCGCCCGCATTTGGCACATTTTGCGGCCTTCAACCGCGCTTGACCGGGAAAGCGCAAGCGCCCGAACATCGCCAAAACGGCAATGGCTATCAAAAAGAAGGTCACAGCTTTCACCAACATTCCCTACATCCCAAAACGGGCGAAGGCAGCGCGTTCCTCAATGCTATGGGCGACATCGCCCATTAGGGACATGCCAACTCGTGACAGCAGAGGTTTCTTTTGACCCAAAACCCGAAAACGGGTTTTTTCACCAAATTTTTCCTTCATCGTCGGAACCAAATGGCCAATGGCATCGGCCAGACCATCATCAATGGCCTTTTGTCCAACCCAGATCTCGCCGGTGAACAAATCGCGCTTCGCCAATTTTGCGCCGCGCCGGTCATTGATATGATCCTTAAACGTCTGATGGATCCCATCAAGTATGGATTTTAGCCGTGTCACATCCGCTTTCTTCTGCGGTTGAAACGGATCCAGCATTGATTTCGAACTGCCCGCCGTATGGACCCGGCGTTCAATTCCATGTCTTTCGATAAATTGGTTCAAGCCAAATCCGGATGAAATCACACCGATGGAGCCGACCACTGAGGAAGCGTCAATATAAATTTCATCGGCACTTGCCGCCAGCCAATAGCCACCGGAAGCGGCCACATCTTCGACAAAAGCATATACCGGCGTTTCAAACTCTTCGGCCAATCGCCGAATTCGCGCGCCAATCAACGACGATTGCACCGGGCTTCCGCCTGGTGAATTGATCACCAAGGCCACTGCGGCAGGTTTCTTTGCGAAGGCTTTTTGCAACACCGGAGCCAGGCCAGCATCATTTAATCCGCGGCCCATGGCGATCATACCGTTCAAACGCACAACACAGACAGTGTTGACGTGACGGCGAAAGG
Organism: Paracoccaceae bacterium; assembly: GCA_002683685.1. Taxonomy (GTDB): domain Bacteria; phylum Pseudomonadota; class Alphaproteobacteria; order Rhodobacterales; family Rhodobacteraceae; genus Planktomarina. The sequence goes on along the minus strand of NYTV01000113.1, from coordinate 9,546 downwards.
GAATTTTCAGTTTCATACGAGTTAGATAAGACACCTCTATCTTTTGGACAAGGCTGGCGACAAAATTTAGCTGCGAATGCGCCATCCAGTTTTGAAAATCCACCAAATAAAGCCCATACAGGCGAGCGTAAACAGGCCAATTGCTCCTAGGCTGATGCCAATCGCCACATCCGCCGTTCCAAAAAATGCCCACCGAAATCCTGAGATGAGATAGACGACCGGGTTAAACAGGGTGACGGCTTGCCAAAATTCTGGAAGCATCGAGATTGAGTAAAATGACCCGCCCAAAAACACCAAAGGCGTCACCACGAGCATTGGCACGAGATTGAGCTGCTCAAAATTTCCCGCCCAAATTCCGATGATGAAACCCAAGAGCGAGAAACACAGGCAGGTTAGGAGCAAGAAACTCATCATAGCGATGGGGTGCTGGATCTCCAAATCAACAAAAAGATAGGCCGTTGCAAGGATGACCAAGCCGATAAATAGGCTCTTTGTTGCGGCAGCCCCCACATAGCCGATTACAATCTCAAGGAAATTCACCGGCGCTGATAGCAGCTCATAAATCGTCCCGATGAATTTTGGAAAATATATTCCAAAACTGGCATTAGAGATTGATTGTGTCATGACCGACAGCATGATTAAGCCCGGCACAATAAACGCGCCATACTCGACCCCATCTACTGCCTCCATTCGGCTACCAATGGCTGTGCCGAAGACGACGAAGTAAAGGCTGGTCGACAGCACAGGAGAGATAAAGGATTGCTTAAGTGTGCGGAAAAAACGCGCCATCTCAAATGTGTAAATCGCCGCGATTGCTTGAAAATTCATACCCCATCCTCCTGAACCAAATCGACGAAAATATCTTCGAGGCTCGATTGCTGGGTTTGCACATCCCGCATTTGCAGACCGGAAGCCTGCAAATCATTGAGTAGGCCGGTAATGCCAGTGCGCTCGGCATTGATATGGTAGGTATAGGTAAGGCCAGAGCCATCTTGCGCCAGCTCCAACCCATAAGAGGCCAGCTTTGCCGGGATCTCTTGCACAGGCTCAAGAAGTTCAATGCGAAGTTGTTTCTTGCCCATACGCGCCATCAATGCAGATGTATCTTCAACCAAAAGAATTTCGCCACCATTGATCACTGCGATACGGTCGGCAATCGCCTCAGCCTCTTCGATGTAATGGGTGGTCAAAATAATGGTGACGCCCTGCCCTTTGAGCTTGGCGACCGTGTTCCACATATCTTTGCGCAGCTCTACATCCACGCCAGCGGTTGGCTCATCCAAAAACAAGACCTTTGGTTCATGGGCCAAGGCCTTAGCGATCAAAACCCGGCGCTTCATCCCACCGGATAGCGCCATAACTTTGGAGTCTTTCTTGTCAAATAAAGACAGAGTTTTGAGAATGACGTTAAGATAGGCTTCGTTTCTCGCCTTTCCAAATAGCCCTCGCGAAAAGCGCACCGAATTGATCACCGTCTCAAACGGTTCAAGTGCGATTTCTTGCGGGACCAAGCCAATCATCGCGCGCACCTCGCGATAGTCGTGACCAATGTCCATGCCGGCGACTGTGATCGCGCCTGAAGTCAGGCTAGAAATTCCGCAAATCGTAGAAATCAGAGTCGTCTTGCCGGCACCATTCGGGCCCAATAGTGCGATGATTTCTCCCTCCTGGATGTCCAAGCTCGCGCCTTTCAAGGCCTCGAACCCACCATCGTAGGTTTTGCGAACATTTTGAACTGAGACTATGGCAGTCATGTTTGATCCCTTATCACTTCGGCAGGTCTACGCCTCATTTACCCAATGAGACTGAATGACAACCCCTCGCAGGCGCGACACAGGTGGCGGTCGCGAGAGTTCTAACGGCTGCGGCTGCGTGGATCCAGCGCATCCCTCAGGCCATCTCCGAGATAATTCACGCTTAGAACTGTCAATGAAATCAATGCCCCCGGCCATATGACACGTTCTGGATAGAGCGTCATCCGGTCGACCGCATCATTGAGCAATTTGCCCCAGGTCGGGAAATCCGGAGGGAAGCCGAACCCCAGAAAGGACAAAGCACTTTCGGTAATGATGGCTGTCGCGATTCCCAAGGTGGCAGACACTAAGATCGGCGACATGACATTAGGCAGGATGTGATTCAAAATTAGATTGCGCGGCGTCGTGCCGATCGAGCGGGCGGCGAGAATGAATTCCCGCTCTTTGAGTGCCAAAACATCCCCGCGCACAATGCGGGCCGTCTGCATCCAGCTCGTCAAGCCAATCAAACCGACGATCAACAAAAACGTTCCCATTTCTGGTCCAAGCGACAGCGCCAGACTTTCGCGAAACAGCACCGAGGCCACCAGTATCAAAGGCAAAATAGGAAGGGCCAAAAATAGATCAGTCAAGCGCATCAGCGGGCCGTCAAAGAGCCTGAAAAAACCTGCCATCAGCCCGACAAAAGTGCCCAGGACAATAGACAAGATCATCGCGGTCAAGCCAACAGAAATTGATACCCGCCCTCCCGAAAGAAACCGGGCTAAATTATCCCGGCCCAGATTGTCTGTGCCCAGCACATAATGCCAATTCACCTTTGCGCTGGAGTCCCAAAGTGCGACATAGATTGGCCGCGTATCTCTCAGGGTGATAAAATCACGGCCCGAAGGCAGGTATTGCGGGTCATGCGGATAGACAAAAGGCCCGAGAAACACCCCGGCAATAATTAATCCAAAGACCACAGCTCCGGCCATTGCACCCTTGTGAGCGCGAAATTGCCGCCAAACCTCTGCCCAACGATTGGACGGCGGGCGGTCGATGTCGAGGGGATCGGATATCTCAGTCATAGCGGATCCTTGGATCTAATAGGCCGTAAAGCACATCGGCAATCAAATTGAACAGCACGATTAAAATCGCGAAAATAAAGGTCAAGGTTTGCACCATCGGCAGGTCATTAGCCTGAATGGCCGTGATGAGCAATTGGCCGATGCCGTTCACTTTAAAAACCTGTTCAGTGATGATCGCGCCACCAAAAATCGACGGCACCCCAAGAGCAATCACCGTCACCACTGGAATCATCGAATTGCGGAGAACATGAACCAAAACCACAGTGGCTTCGCTCAACCCCTTGGCCCGAGCGGTGCGCACATAGTCATGGCTAAGATTGTCGAGCATCGAAGCGCGCATGAAACGGCTGATTTGACTGGTGATCTGCAAAGCTAGAACCATGACAGGCAGAAACATCTGCCAAATTTGCACTTTAAAACTGGCCCAATCATCAACCGCATGCATCGTATCATAAATCGACGGGAACCAACCCAGCTGTACTGAGAAAATCACAATAACCAAAACCCCAGAAAAAAACGGGGGCACGGAAAATCCAATCATCGTGATGAATGTCCCGGCTTGGTCGAAGATGGAATATTGCCGATAGGCAGAGATTATTCCAATCGGCAAAGCAATGAGAATACCCACCACATAGGCCACACCCACCACCCAAAGCGTTTGCGGCAAGCGCTGGATCACGATGTCAATCACCGGTGAGCGGGTTTGCCAAGAGATTACTCTGAGTTTTCCTTCTGCCAAGCCCGTGCCGAAAAGCGCATCAATGCCATTCAAGGGCTCAATCCAAAAAAACTGAACGATCCATTTGAAATATTGAATATGGATCGGCTGGCCAAGGCCAAGCGCTTCGCGCATCTGTTGCTTCACCTCAGGCGGAACGGTCAAAGGCACCTGTGCCATCGGATCGCCTGGAGCCAATTGCAGCAGTAAAAATATCACAAGGGAAATAAACAAAAGCGTCGGAACCGCGAGGACAAGACGTCGAATGGTAAATGTTAGCATCGGCGATTTAGCTCATTTTCTTTAAAATAGTTTGGGATTGGGCGCCCCACCCCAAGGCAGGGCGCCGCAAAACTTATTTCAAACGGTGCCAATCAGCAGCATTCCAAAGTTCGCTGTCCCAAACATTCAAGACAACACCACCCAGAGTATTGGCATGGGCAGACAAGCGGCCCCGATGAACCAGTGGGATCATCGCGCCCTCGGAGACGGCCATATCGTTCAGCTGGCGTGCAATAGATGCGCGCTCGCCGGCATCGGCTGTTGTGGCTAATTGCGCATGCAACGCGTCATATTCCGCTGAACAGAAGCGTGAGATATTCTCACCCTGCCATTGAGAGGCAGGCGATGGCGCTTTGTCACACAAAAGGTTCGCGAGGTAGGACTGAGGATCTGTGCCGTTGAAAGTATTGGCGTACATTTCCAAATCTGCATAGAACTTTTGGAATGTATCAGGTGATCCAGGGTCGCCACCAAAGAAGACAGACGCGCTGATGTTACGCAATTCTACGTCAATACCAATCTCGCTCCACCACTGCTTGATCAGAGCTTGGAAGTCCTGACGCACAGCGTTTGTCGAAGTTTGATAAGTCATGCGGAGCGGCACACCATCTTTTTCGCGCACCCCATCACCATCGGTATCGATAATACCAGCCGCATCAAGCATCGCATTTGCACCCGCGATATCTTGGGTCGAGCAATCGAATGTGTCTGAGTTCACCGCGGCTGGTGCCGGCACCCAGTTACAAGTCACTTTGCCCGCCTTTCCGTAGCCAATTTCCACCAAAAGCTCCCGATCAATCGCCAAGGACATGGCTTTGTAGACCGCAGGGTCTTGCAGGTAAGGATGCGGACGGACCACCGCACGCTCATCAGGGCCCAGCGCTGGATCTGGGTTGGTGTGGTTGAGCATAATGCGCTCGACCAGAGGACCAAAGCCCGCCACAGGCGTGCCTTTACCAGCCGCTTCCATCTGCGCAATCACATCTGGTGCTAGCTGAAGGTTCCAAGCGTAGTCATATTCGCCAGTTTCCATGACAGAGCGACCCGCTGCCGCTGCATCGCCACCACCCTTGAAGGTGACTTTGGCAAAGGCAGGCTTGCCCACCTCGCGGTAGTTGTCATTCGCCGATAGAACAATCACGTCATTGGGGCGAAATTCTTCAACAACATATGCACCAGTGCCAATGGGGTTAAAGTTCTCTTCAGTGCATTCGGATGCTTTTGCGCCCACACAATCGGCAAATTGCGCCGCTTGCAAAATCGGGCTTTCACCGCCAACAAAGGGTCCGTAGGGGAAGGGTGTTTGCTGTTCAAAATTGACCACAACGGTCTGCGCATCCGGTGTTTCCACGGAGCTAACGCCGTTGAATTTAGTCACCTGCGCACAGCCACCTTCGGGATTGGTGCAATATTCATAAGTAAACTTCACATCCGCAGAGGTGAAGGGCGTGCCGTCAGACCACATGATGCCGGGTGTGATGTTCCAGGTGATGGAGGTGAGATCGGCGCTCACGCCGCCATTGGCCACAGTCGGAACACTGTCCACGAGCCAAGGCACCAATTCACCTTTTTCATTGTACCGCGCCAGAGGCTCGATCACTAAAGACGCGCTTTCCACATCTTTCGTGCCACCTGACAAAAATGGATTTAGAATCGACGGCGCTTGCCAATAGATAATCTTGACTTCGCCATCTCTTCCCCGGGCTTCATGGCCATCGGCCACCGCCATTGTGCTCATCCCAACCAGCGCTGCTGATCCGAACATGAGTGCAATATGTTTCATGTTTCTCTCCCTGATTAATCGTCTATGTGGGAATTTATTTCAAAAAGCATCATTCACTTTCAAAGACAATTCTTGTCGAATTTTTGAAAAAACACCGTCCGCATCCCCAACGTATTCATCAACAACCGGCTTGACCGAAAAATCAAGCATTTTTTAACTAGACAAGTGACAATGCCAAACGCAGAGTGGCAGTAATAGGAGCCAACACACAGCTTGAAAATTGGCATTCAATCCTTAGAAATATAACGGCTTATCCAAAGAGGCTATGATGTTAGACCAACCGATTGCGCGTTTTGAAAACTTGAAAGTCGAGTTTCAAACACAAGATGGGCCGGTCGAAGCCGTGAAAGGTGTGAGCTTTGACATTGCGGCCGGCGAGACTGTGGCCATCGTCGGCGAAAGCGGTTCGGGCAAATCTGTGTCATCACTCAGCCTCATGCGCCTTGTGGAATATGGCGGTGGGGAAATTTCCGATGGGCGCTTACTGTTTGACCGTGGCGCCGCAGGACAGGTTGATCTGCGCACAATGGACGCCAAAGACATGCGCGCCATCCGGGGTCGCGAGATTGGGATGATTTTCCAAGAGCCAATGACCTCCCTCAATCCGGTTTTCACGGTTGGACGCCAACTTATAGAAGGTCTGCGGTTGCATATGGGCATGAGCAAGGTGGCCGCTCGCAACCGGGCAATTGACCTGTTGCGGCAAGTACGGATCCCCGAACCAGAACGCCGGCTCGGACAATATCCCCACGAATTGTCCGGCGGCATGCGCCAAAGGGTGGTCATCGCCATGGCGCTCGCCTGCGAACCCCGCCTCTTAATTGCGGATGAGCCAACAACGGCTCTGGATGTCACCATTCAAGCCGAAATTCTTGGGCTGATGAACAAGTTGAAAAAGGACACAGGCACCGCCGTCATGTTCATAACGCACGATATGGCAGTCGTTGCGCAGATGGCTGATCGCGTTGTGGTGATGTTTCGCGGTGAGAAGGTCGAAGAAGGGCTCGTCGAAGATATTTTCGAAAACCCGCAGCATCCTTACACACAAAACTTGCTTGCCGCGGTGCCCAAGCTGGGTGAGATGCGCGGCGAGCCCACACCCAAGCCCCTAAGCTTGATTGGTCAACCAGAAAAATCGCTCATCGGCTCTGTTCCTCCAACGGAAGAGGTGCTGCTAGATGTGCGCAATCTCACCACGCGTTTCAACGTGAAAGGTGGCTTTTTTCGTCGCACGGTGGCGCGGGTGCATGCTTTGGAGAATGTGTCGTTTTGTATCAAGAAAGGCGCCACCCTTAGTTTGGTTGGAGAGTCAGGATCAGGCAAATCGACCTGTGGCCGCTCGATTTTGCGCCTAGAGAAACCACAATCCGGCTCCATCAGATTAGGCGATACGGATATTTTGGCGCTCGATTCAGCCGGCCTTCGCGACGCACGACGTGATATGCAAATGGTCTTTCAAGACCCTTTTGCCTCATTAAACCCGCAAATGACCCTTGCCGATCAAGTCGCTGAGCCCTTGAAAAACTACAATATGGCTCAGGGCTCCGAATTAATGGATCGCGTGGCGCGGTTGTTTGATCGCGTCGAATTGCCTCGCGCCTTCATGCGCCGCTTTCCCCATGAGCTCTCCGGCGGTCAACGCCAACGCATCGCCATCGCCCGCGCTTTGGCGCTGAACCCGAAATTGTTGATTGCGGATGAAGCCGTTAGCGCGCTGGACGTATCGGTTCAAGCACAGGTCTTGAACCTTATGTTGGAGCTGCAGGCAGAGCTGGGCATCTCGATGCTCTTCATCAGCCACGATATGGCAGTGGTTGAGCGCGTAAGCCATCACGTCGCAGTCATGTATCTGGGTCGGATCGTCGAGATGGGCACGCGCCAAGAGGTTTTCGAAGATCCCAGACATGAGTACACCAAAACGCTTATGGCGGCGGTGCCCGTTGCAGACCCGCGTCAAAGAACGCTGACGGAAGACTTTGAAAGTAAGCCGATCCCCTCCCCTATACACCCGCTCGATTACGATCCCGGCCCAACCGAATACACGCATTTGGGCGGCGAGCATTATATTCTTAACTTGTAAAACAGAGGTGCCCTATGGCCATTCGAAATCGTTTTTCAGAGCTGCTGCCCGAAATAACCGCGTGGCGGCGTGACATTCACGAGAATCCTGAACTTTTGTTCGAAACCACCCGCACTTCGCAATTTGTCGCCGATCGGCTCGCAGAGTTTGGCTGTGATGAGATCGTCACGGGCATTGGCCGCACGGGCGTGGTGGCTCTGATCAAAGGGCGCTCTGACAGCAAAGGAAAAGTCGTGGGCCTGCGCGCAGATATGGACGCGCTGCCCATCGAAGAGGCCACCGGATTGCCCTACGCATCTAAAACCCCCGGTGTGATGCATGCCTGCGGCCATGATGGCCACACCGCAATGCTTCTGGGAGCTGCCAAATATCTCGCCGAAACACGCAATTTTGACGGAACCGTAGCGGTGATCTTTCAGCCAGCCGAAGAAGGCGGCGGCGGTGGTCTTGAAATGTGCAAAGACGGCATGATGGAACGGTTTGGCATTGATGAAGTCTACGGCATGCACAATTGGCCCGGCCGGCCCATTGGCACTTTCGCCATTCGATCCGGCCCGTTCTTTGCCGCGACCGATACGTTTGAAATTGTCATCGAGGGTAAGGGCGGCCATGCGGCCAAGCCCAATGAGACAGTTGATTCTATCGTCATGGCCGCACAATGCGTCACCGCCTTGCAAACCATCGCGGCCCGAAACGCAGATCCGGTGGAACAAATCGTTGTGTCAGTGACCTCATTTGAAAGCTCATCCAAAGCCTTCAACGTCATCCCGCAGTCAGTCACGTTGCGCGGCACTGTGCGCACTTTGACCCCTGAAATGCGAGCCCTGGGGCGCGACCGCATTCATGACATTTGCACACATACCGCAGCCGTCTTCGGCGGCGTGGCACATATCACCTATATAGAGGGCTACCCGGCCACGGTTAATCATGAAGCGGAAACCAAATTCGCCGCCGAGGCCGCCACGAAAGTCACTGGGGATTGTGATTTTGCCCCACTGGTCATGGGCGGCGAAGATTTTTCCTATATGCTTGAAGAACGCCCCGGTGCTTATATTCTTATGGGCAATGGCGACGGCGCCAGCGTGCATCACCCGGAATATAACTTCAATGATGAGGCCATTCCGGCGGGCTGCTCATGGTGGGTGGAGATGGCTGAAACACGACTCGGAACCGCGCAATAGGCTCCCATAAAATACTTGCATTCGCCAGAACCTTCGGCGAATGCAAAGAAATCTGCTTTCAAATCATTAAAAAATCCGCAAACAGCGCCAATTAATTCACAAGCTATCATTTTATACGCGAGGTCACGTCAAAAGGACAAGGCGAGTTGGGAAAGGATATCGCCAATCTCAAATCTGCGATGGCCGCCCAAGGCATCGAGAGAGGTTTTATGAATGCCGCCAGCCCCGGTGTGATTTCTTTGTTCTTGCAAAATGACTTCTACCCAAATCGCGAAGCCTATCTAGCCGCTTTGGCCGATGCGATGAAGCAGGAGTATGAAACCATCATAGCCGCTGGCCTAGATCTGCAATTAGATTGCCGCGAGCCATGTTGAAGCGCTCAACCATGCGCTGTCGAATGTGCCTGAAGACCGTGTGAGAATTCATATTTGCTGGGGCAATTATGAAGGGCCGCATGTCTGTGACATTCCCATGGCGAAAATGTTCGATATGCTGATGTCCGCCAAGGCGCGCTATGTGCTGTTTGAAACATCAAATCCGCGCCACGGGCATGAATGGACCGTTTTTCGCAATCGAAAGGCCGATATACCTGATACAACGATTTTGGTTCCAGGCGTAGTGGACACAACAACGAATTTTGTTGAGCATCCAGAATTGGTGGCACAACGCATTGAGCGATTT
>NYTV01000112.1 GCA_002683685.1 Paracoccaceae bacterium | reverse complement strand
GGCGGAACATCTTACCCGGCACTACAACGGTTGATCTGGTTGCCGATCCTGTCGGCAAGCCGTTGCAAAATCGCTTTGCCAAGGCCTATGAATATTCTGATTGCTGGATCGAGGATTCCCGCTTGGTGGTTTTGAACGCGCGCGATGCTCAGGCGCGCGGAGCGCAAATCATGACCCGGACCAAGGTGGTGTCAGCAGAGCGGGTCGATGATGTTTGGCATATCACCACCGAAGATCAGAGCACGAAAAAAAACCAGCTGACCGTCGCCAGAATGCTGGTGAACGCCGGCGGGCCTTGGGTCGAAGACATCATTCGCAACACCGGTCGGATCAATTCGTCTGAAGGCGTGCGTCTGGTACGTGGCAGCCATATCGTGACGCGCAAACTGTTTGATCACGACAAATGCTATTTCTTCCAGGGTGAAGACGGGCGGATCATTTTTGCGATTCCCTATGAGACAGATTTCACCTTGATCGGTACGACGGATGCAGATCATGAAGACGCATCCATAAAACCACAATGCACTGAGGCCGAAGCCGACTATCTGCGGACCTTTGCGTCGAATTATTTCAAACAGCCAATTCTCAAGGATGATATCGTCTGGAGCTATTCCGGTGTGCGCCCGCTATATGATGATGGGGCCAGTTCGGCGACCGCGGCGACGCGAGATTATGTTCTGAAAGTAAATCAGGATGGTGAAGCCGCGCCATTGTTGAACATATTTGGCGGCAAAATAACTACTTATCGTAAACTTGCAGAGTCCGCGCTTGAGAAGATCACACCGTTTTTCCCCAAGGCCGGTCCGGATTGGACCGCGGGCGTCAGCCTTCCCGGTGGAGATTTCCCAGTGGATGGTGTGGCATCTCTGATCCAGGAATTGCGCGAAACCTATCCGTTTCTGGATGATTTTTGGGCGCGGCGTCTGGTCAGGGCCTATGGCACCGAGGCCAGGCTGATACTTGGTGATGCCAAATCAATTGGGGATATGGGCAAAGCTTTTGCCGCAACGCTAACCGAGCGCGAGATCGTCTGGCTGATGGACAAGGAATATGCCCGCACCGCTGAAGATGTGGTTTGGCGGCGCTCGCGATTAGGGCTTCGGATGAGCAAAGCTGAAATCGCCGAGCTTGATATCTGGATGACAAACGCGAGCAAAGACGCCGGCCCAATGGCCAAGGATGAAGCCCCGCATATTGAGGCCGTGCAATGACGTTGGACACGGCTAGATGTCTGCAGCGAAAACTACTCGGGACGTGCTGAAAGACCTCGAGGAGACCCAAAACGGTCTGTCACATCTATCTTTGTCAGCGAAAGTCCGACAGGAATCCTAAGGCCAAAATCAAAACGGCGTTAGCCGGCCTATACGCAATGGCGTCCCTCCGCAAATCCTGATAGCTCTTTCTGGCTAGTGGAGGAGCAGAAACGCGCGTCCTGTTGACCGCTTCCATGTCGACCGGACAGCTGGGCTAATCAATGAGGCCTTTGGGAAGGCTTACGCCTATGCATATGGCTGAAATTGACCTTATCGGGAAAGCTGTGGACAAGAGCCGCTCAAAAAACAACCTTGCCGGTCTTGGCGATGAAACTGCACGGTGTACGATCATCACCAACATGCTCTGCTGTTGCAGCGAGGCAGGATTAGGATTGGCGGGCTACAGCAAGCGTGGGGTTGATGACGCGGTATCGTCAATTTCAGCGGTCGCATCAGAGGCTTTATTTTGGGCTGGAGTGCTGTCAGCTGTTGGCTTGCCAGTGGCTGACAAGCGACCGACGACATTTGCGCCAAAATCTATTCGTATTTTCTCCGCAACCACTTGGCCTATGACAACGGCTGTTGATCCCAGTACCACTTCCACAGCTGCGATAGTACCATTTAAATAACCTTCGACCGTGACAGATCGCGCCCTCACATTACCGTCCACATTGCCGGTGCCAGTCACTACGAGAACATCGACCGTTAAATCGCCCGTAATCCTGCCGCCAAATTCTACTGTACCGTCACTTTGCCAATCGCCTTTGATAACAATGCCATCATGCAAAATTGATCGGCGTTGCCTTGGTTCTTTCGAGAAACTCTGCCGAGAAGAAAGGTCATCTCTGTTTGATTGGGAAAACATATCTAATACCGTGTATCATTTGGGGTTCGTCTTCTGAGTAAGCTACCGATAATATTTCTGCAAACAACTTATTACGACACTGAAAAATTGCTGATACTAAAGCCTCTATCAGCTCCATAGCTTTTTGCCAAATATTGCCCACCGCCATGCCATGCACTCCCGGTCTATTATCTCAAGTGCGCACAGGGGTAGGGATTTGGGCGCTGGCCTATCCTTTTTGCTGGGTTTGGCTGACGGTGGGGTAAAGGCAAAATCTGCTACTGGCATCATATAACGAACAAAATATTGCGTTTTCTGACCCGCTGAGCGCGCCCGACCTTAGGTGCTAACAGGCTATCAATTTTAGGATGAGCGTTTTGATGCCTTAGGTTGAATTTGGGCGCCGCGTGGCTTGGCAAATGCGGCGCTTCACGGGGAGCATTACAACTGCTTCAACATTCGAACTAGATCAACTTGTAATCCCCTTCCAAACTTAACACACGAAATGACTGTAGTGGTGATTAGCATCCAAGCTATCGCCACTTAAAATTTGGTTAAAGCCCAACAAGACAGGGGGATTTAGGCCAAATTTTTGGAGTTTTATCCGATACAGTTAAGCATAAAACTAAGGTTGAAAGGTTCAAGTTATGGCAAAATATTTGGTTCGCGCAAGCTACAATGATAGCGGTTTTAAGGGCATGGTCTCCAATCCCTCAGACCGAGGTGAAGCGATTAAAGGAATTACAGCTGCACTTGGGATCAAAACTGAGAGCATCTATTTTTCACCTTCCACTGCCGAAGCGATCATGATCGTTGAGTCCGATGCGGAAAAAAACGCGCGGCTTATGATGGTCGTGATGTCGTCAGGCACTTTCTCGGGCGGATCTACGATCGACCTGATTGACACTGACAGCATGTTCTCTGCCATGCAGGATTCTGGCAAATTGCTCGGGACTTACAAATCGGCAGCTGACTGATGGTTTGAGAGTGTTTTGTAACGCTACGAACCAATATCGTCTTTTGGAAATCACCTTTGGCTGGCTTGATGGCAGCTGGCGGTCAGACGATCTGCAAATCCACCCATGAGGCGCTTTATTGAGAGTTGGGCGAGTCTAAATAAAGCCTTAGACTACAGACTATGAAGCGGGCAGGGGTGTCCTGATACAAAATCTAAGCCCCGCTTTGGGGCCCGCATGTGAAACAAAACAGGAGATGAAGACATGATTGATGCAAGTGGCGGACTGGCCAACTTTATAGCGATCCTCATTCCAGCCCTTATGGGCGGATTTTATGGTTACCGATGCCTGTTTCTAACCCAAGGGTTTATCGCTCAATATGGGCTTGGTGCGGGGTCTGAATTTATGGTCAAGCTGAGTGGCACTTACACGTTCACGCAATCGCTTATCTATGTCATATTGTTACTGACTTCTCCAGTTGGGGCATGGAGTGTCTTTGCCTTTGGCACGATCCAAGCGGCCTTGTTCCTTGTATTTGGGTACACGACTGTTAAAGGCAAATGGGCGCAAGTTGAGGGTGTCAAGGCGACAGCCGAGGGCTATATTGTTCCAGCCATATTGTTGGGATTCCATCTCTATATTATGTTTACCATGGGTGACATAATTTACGCATAGTATATAGATTTAAAAGGAAATTTTATCGCCTATGGCCCGATTTCGCATCGGGCCCGGCTCTGGGGAAGTCTTCCCATGCGCCGTCAGTGGCGAGCGCTCAAAACGTCAATCTTGCGTATAGGGCACCCGACAAAACATGAAAAAATGGTAGGCCCGGCAGGACTTGAACCTGCGACCAATCCGTTATGAGCGGACTGCTCTAACCAGCTGAGCTACGGGCCCCCATGGCCCCTCACTAGCAGAGAAATCTCAGGGGTCAAGCAGGCTTGATGGACATGTGTCGCCGAGCCTGGTATCGGAACGGCAAATTTCCAATAAATGGTGCTCAAATGACCCAAAGTTTAACTTATGCGCAGGCCGGCGTCGATATTGATGCGGGCAATGAATTGGTGGAACGGATCAAGCCGGCCAGCAAATCTACCCAACGCTCCGGGTCTATGTCGGGTTTGGGCGGTTTCGGCGCGATGTTTGATCCCAAGGCAGCCGGCTATGAAGATCCGATTCTTGTCGGCGCTACCGATGGGGTGGGCACCAAGCTGCGTTTGGCAATTGATACGGGCGATGTCTCAACGGTGGGTATTGATCTTGTGGCCATGTGCGTAAATGATCTGATCTGTCAAGGCGCGGAGCCATTGTTTTTTCTTGATTATTTTGCGACCGGCAAGCTGCATGTGGCGCAGGCGACCAAGGTCATCGAAGGGATTGCTGAGGGCTGCCGCTTGTCTGGCTGCGCTTTGATTGGCGGGGAAACAGCCGAGATGCCTGGAATGTATGCCAAGGATGATTTTGCTTTAGCAGGCTTTGCCGTGGGCGCGATGGAACGTGGCACCCAGTTGCCGCAAGGGGTTGCTGCGGGCGATGTGCTGATCGGCCTGCCGTCCAGCGGGATGCATTCAAACGGATTTTCCTTGGTGCGCAGAATTGTGACCGATCAAGGATTGGCCTGGGATAGCCCTGCGCCATCGGGCACCGGCACGCTTGGCGCGGCTCTTTTGACCCCGACTGCGCTCTACGTTAAGGCCTGTTTGGCCGCGCTCAAAGCCGGCGGAGTTCACGCCATGGCGCATATCACCGGCGGCGGGTTGACTGAGAATTTACCGCGGGTGCTGCCTGAGGATCTGGGCGCGACGATTGATTTACAGCGCATCCCAGTATTGCCGATTATGGCCTGGTTGGCGCAAGCAGGTGGCATTTCTGAGGCAGAAATGCTCAAGACCTTTAACTGCGGCATTGGCATGATCTTAGCGGTAGAGCCGGGGCAGGTCACGGCGGTTGAGGCCACTTTGAGCGCGCAGGGCATGAGCCCGGTCCGCTTGGGCGAGGTGATCCTTGGTCAGGGCGTTAGCTATACGGGGCAATTGCCATTTTAAACGTTGCTATTTTGATTTCTGGCAGCGGCAGTAATATGCAGCGGCTGCTTGAGGATATGGCTCTGCCCCATCCCGGGCGGGCGAGTCTGGTGCTGTCCAACCGGCCCGAGGCCGGTGGGCTGGCCAAGGCAGAGGCGATGGGCGTTGCCACAGAGGTTCTGGACCACCGAAGTTTTGGTGACGACCGGGCCCAGTTTGAAACTGAGCTGCACAAGATCCTACTGGCCTATGAGATTGATGTGATATGTTTGGCCGGCTTTATGCGCATTTTGGGCGCGGATTTTGTCAGCGCTTGGCAGGGGCGCATGCTCAATATTCACCCCTCTCTTTTGCCTAAATATCAAGGGCTCCACACACATCGGCGAGCCTTGGAGGCCGGTGACCGGCTGGCGGGATGCTCGGTGCATGAGGTTGTGCCGCAATTGGATGCCGGCCCGATTTTGGGATATAATAAAGTTCCCATTTTGCCCGGTGACACGGCGAAAGATCTTGCCGATCGCGTATTGGTGCAAGAACACCTGCTCTATCCAAAGATCTTGCGGGCCTTTTTGTCCCGTTTCGAACCGCCCAGCTAATGCAAGTTATGGCCGCTTTCTTTTCACAGGGTTTCGCCATATTGTGTCCCGAATATCTCTCAAACAGCCGGATAGCCCATGCAGACATTGACCACACAAGCCGAGCTTGACGCCTTTTGCACACGGGCGCAGGGCCATCCCTATGTGACCATAGACACTGAGTTTCTCAGAGAGCGGACCTACTATTCGAAGCTGTGCTTGTTGCAAATGGCGGTTCCGGGAGAGGGTGAAGGGGATGCTGTTTTGGTCGATCCTCTGTCGTCCGATATGTCGCTTGAGCCGCTTTACCGCCTGTTTCGCGACACTTCGGTCGTGAAAGTGTTCCATGCAGCGCGTCAAGATCTTGAGATTTTTTGGAATGATGCTGAAATTTTCCCAACGCCTCTGTTTGATACGCAAATTGCGGCAATGGTCTGCGGCTTTGGCGAGCAGGTGGGTTATGAGACTTTGGTGCGCAAGATCGTCAAGCAACAAGTGGACAAATCTTCGCGTTTCACCGACTGGTCGCGACGCCCGCTGACCGAGGCGCAAAAGGCCTATGCGCTGGCGGATGTGACCCATTTGCGGGGGGTCTATGAGTTCTTAAAAGCTGAGCTGGAGCGCACTAAGCGCACCTCTTGGGTGGCAGAAGAAACTCAATCTTTAACGGATCCCTCCATCTATGATACCGTTCCATCTGAGGCATGGCGCCGGGTGAAAACGCGGACAAATTCAAATAAGTTTCTCGCCTATGTGCGCGAATTGGCCGCCTTTCGGGAATCCTATGCCAAGACGCGAAATATACCGCGCAATCGCGTGTTCAAAGATGATGCGATGGTCGAGTTGGCCTCCACCAAACCCAGCACGCAGGAAGATTTGAACAAGGCGCGCCTGTTGCTGCGCGAAGCGCGCAAAGGGGATATCGCTGAAGGAATTTTGAGCGCGATCAAAGCGGTGAACGCTATGGATGCGGACAGCTATCCACGGCTGCCGAAGGTGAACGACAAGCTCCAGGTCAATCCGGCTCTGGCCGATCTTCTAAGGGTGCTATTGAAAGCCAAATCTGAGCGCTCTGATGTGGCACAAAAGATGATCGCCAGCACGGCTGAGCTGGATGCTTTGGCCGCCGGGCAACGTGACGTGCCGTCTTTAAAGGGGTGGCGGATGGATGTCTTCGGCTCGGATGCTTTGCGGCTTTGTGAAGGCAAGGTGGGCTTGGCTGTGAAGGGCAACAAAGTGAAACTGTTTGAGCTGTGACACAGATCCAGATGCAAGCGATATAGGAGAGTTCCATGGCGCAAGCCGGTTTTGAAGATCTAGTTGAAACGTTTGAATTTCTAGGTGATTGGGAGGAACGTTACCGGCATGTGATTGAGCTGGGCAAGGCTCTGCCTGATATGCCAGAGGCACTCAAAGTTCCGGCGACAAAGGTTGAGGGCTGTGCCTCTCAGGTCTGGCTGCATATAACCAAAGAAAATGGCAATTTGACCTTCATTGGCGACAGCGATGCGATCATCGTGCGCGGGCTCATCGCAGTGCTCATAACGCTCTATTCCGGTCTTGCGGTTGATGAGATTGGCAAGGTCGATGTTACCGCGGAATTGGCACGATTGGGCCTGAATGAACATCTGTCCTCGCAGCGGTCAAACGGGTTGACGGCCATGGTGGCACGCGTGGTGCAGACAGCAGCAGCGGCAGCTTAAGAGGTTGGGGAGCGCGCGGACAAAGCCGCTGTCAAATCGCCATATCCGGTATAGCGATACTCAAAGGCAAGCCCCATTCGGCGCGCACAATCCTGCGCTTTGGCCTTGAGTGCGGCGTCTTCGAGCTGTGCTTGATAGACGAGTGTGGTGTAATTTCCAAAATACATATCCCGCAATTGCGGGTGTTTGTCCAAGCCCATAGGTCGCCAGAAAAAAGCATCAAACTGCCGGACCAAAAAATCAGTGAGATAAAAGCAAGTGAGCTCTTCGCGCGTCTCAAAGGCGGCATTGCCCTCATAAAAACTGTAACAATGCGGCCCAGAAATCATCGACACGCCGATCGCATCGCAGAGGGTTTGCAGCTGCCCCCCGGTGCCGCAATCGGCATAGGCCACAAAAATCTCCGAATAGTCGTCCCGATTTTTTTCGATACAGGCTTTGACGGCCGGCGTAATTTTATCTGGGGTATTGTGATAGACGGCGGGCAGACATTGCAAATCCATATGCCGCCAATCATTTGCCTTCATCAAGGCCAATATTTCCCGCGCCAAAGCCCCGCAGGCAATCAGCAGCACGCGACCTTGATTGTGCAGCTGCAGGCCTTCGGTCGCGAGCTGGTCGTCTGAAACGGGCTGTACCATCTCATCTCATCCCCGCGCGGTTGTTGCAAAATCGGCCCCACCCAAGACCTATTGGTCGGCATAGGGCTTTGCTGGGTTTTTGTTATGCGTTGGCGGCCAAACTGTTGTGTTTACGCGCCATGAATTCCTTGGCCGTTTCCACAGCAACCGCGGCATCGCGGCAATAGGCGTCAGCGCCGATCGCCTTGCCAAATTCTTCATTCAGTGGCGCACCACCCACCAAAACAGTGTAATCATCGCGCATGCCTTTTTCGACCATAGTGTCGATCACAACTTTCATGTAAGGCATTGTCGTGGTCAACAATGCGGACATGCCCAGAATATCTGGAGTTTCAGCTTCAATGGCTTCGAGATAGGCTTCGACCGAGTTATTGATACCCAGATCCACAACCTCAAATCCGGCGCCTTCCATCATCATGCCGACCAAGTTTTTGCCGATATCGTGGATGTCACCTTTGACCGTGCCAATCACCATTTTGCCCACGCGCGGCGCGCCGGTTTCAATCAGCAACGGTTTTAAGATAGCCATGCCGCCTTTCATTGCATTGGCGGCAAGCAGTACTTCGGGCACAAACAAAATGCCGTCCCGGAAGTCATTGCCCACGATGGTCATGCCACCCACCAAAGCCTCGGTCAAAATGCGGTAAGGCTCCCATTTTCGTTCCAGCAAAATGTTAACGCCTTCTTCGATCTCTTCTTTCAAGCCGTCGTAGAGATCGTCAAACATTTGAGCGACGAGATCTTCGTCATTCAAGTCGGAAAGGATGATATCGTCTTCTTGGTCAGACATTGGCCAGCGCCTTCTTGTGTTGCATATCTTCACCCGTATGCGGTCGGCGGATCGTTTTGGTCTTCACCGATTGCGACAACAAGTCCGCCGCTACCGACCTTTTGCCAAATGCTGCCAGTTTGTGGCAGTTGACGCGCCTTAGCTGCTGCGACGCCTTCGGGTCTGCCGCAAGCGGGTGGGGCCATTGCCATCTGTGCCGTCGCTGGCTGAGGAGAAGCCGCCCAGAGCAGCTTCGATCACCTGCAAGCTCGGGCGGTTTTGTGGCACATGCGCTTCCAATGCTGCGCGCATCGCCCGCAGGTGGTCAGGTGTGGTGCCGCAACAGCCGCCGATGATGGTTGCGCCGCAGTCGCGGGCCAAACTGGCATAATGGGCCATCAGCTCTGGCGTGCCGTCATAATGGATATGACCGTCGTGATATTTTGGAATCCCCGCATTGCCTTTCGCAACGATGGGCAGCTGCGTGCCAGTGTCGGAAAATCCCAAGATTGTCCGGAGCAGATCCGATGCCCCCACGCCACAATTGGCACCAAAGGCGAGCGGTTTATTCGGAATTTTCTCCAGCAATTTCACCATATCCGGCGCGGTTATACCCATCATTGTGCGCCCGGCCGTATCAAAACTCATCGTGCCGACCCAGGGCAAATCTGCGAGAGCAAAAGCCTCTGCTGCGGCGCGGTACTCGTCGCCGAAAGAGATCGTCTCAACCCAAGCCACATCCGCGCCACCAGCCTTTAAACCCTCGGCCTGTTCGTGGAATATTTCCACGGCCACGGCATAGGAGAGCGGGCCCATGGGCTCCATTATTTCGCCAGTAGGACCGACGGAGCCGGCGACAATAACCTCTCGCCCAGAGGCATCCGCCACCTCGCGACCAATCTGCGCCGAGATGCGCGACAGTTCGGCGGCGCGTGCCTCTGCACCATGAAGTTTTAGTCGGGATCTATTGCCGCCGAAGGAATTGGTTAGAAATAGATCGGATCCAGCATCCACAATGCCTTTGTGCAGCGCTTTGATTTTCTCTGGCGCGGTGAGATTCCAGAGCTCTGGCGCGTCTCCCGAAGACAAGCCCATGTTGAACAAATTGGTTCCAGTGGCGCCATCGGCCAAAAGCCAATCGCGCTGTGCAAGCATGCGTTGCAAGGGGCTTTGCGAGTCTGTTGTCATGTCATGGCCCTCTCAGTAACCTTGATCTTACGTCATGCCTGAAAGCAAAACATGAGTGAAATTGATTTTCATCATGAAGATTATGAAAAATTGGCGATAAAATTTAGGCCCCCGGCCCGCGAAAACCTTCCCTCCGGGCAGGGCAGCGCAGTTTGATCTGATCGTAGGCGCTGCGGCTGCGGCAAAAACTTGCGGTCGGCAGGGGGTGAGTTTTCCTGCGCTGACTTGCCGCCCGTCGTACATTGCCATATGAGGCGAGCAAAGCACGGAGAGTCACATGGCACGTCGCAAGTTGGTTTATGAAGGCAAGGCAAAGATCCTCTATGAGGGTCCAGAGCCAGGCACCTTGGTTCAGTATTTCAAAGATGATGCCACGGCATTCAATGCCGAGAAAAAAGATATCATCGAAGGTAAAGGCGTGTTGAACAACCGCTTGTCCGAATTTTTCATGACCGGTCTCAATACTTTGGGCATTCCGACCCATTTCATCAAAAGCCTCAACATGCGCGAGCAATTGATCCGCGCGGTCGAGATCGTGCCTTTGGAAGTCATCGTGCGCAATTATGCCGCCGGCACCATGTCCAAGCGTTTGGGTATAGAGGAGGGCACGGCCCTGCCGCGTCCGATTGTTGAATTTTGTTTAAAAGATGATTCTCTGGGTGATCCATTGGTGTCAGAGGAACACATTATCGCGTTCAACTGGGCCAGCCAACAGGATTTGGACGATATGTTGGCGCTGGCGTTGCGTGTGAATGATTTTTTATCCGGCGTTATGTATGGGGTTGGTATTCGGGTTGCGGATTTCAAGATTGAGATTGGCCGCGTTTATGAGGGTGATTATCAACGCCTGATAATCGCCGATGAAATTAGCCCAGACAGCTGCCGGCTTTGGGATCTCAAAACGGGTGAAAAACTCGATAAAGACGTGTTCCGTCGTGATTTGGGCAGTTTGACAGATGCCTATGCCGAGGTGGCACGCCGTTTACGGGTCTTGCCGGAAAACCCCGCGCCCATCAGCAAGCCCACTTTGATCAACTGACCTGAAGGACAAGACAATGAAAGCTATCGTCACAGTTATGCTCAAGAATGGCGTGCTCGATCCGCAAGGTGAGGCTGTCAAATCGGCGCTCGGAGGCCTTGGCTTTTCCGGGGTAAATTCCGTGCGTCAGGGCAAGGTGATCGAACTGGACTTGGCCGAGGGGACAGACCCGGCGGTGATCGATGAGATGTGCAATCGCCTTTTGGTGAATGCGGTGATCGAAAGCTATCAGCTGGACATCACATAATGCGCGCTGCGGTTGTTGTATTTCCCGGATCGAACTGTGATCGTGACATGGTTGAGGCGCTGCGCCAATCGGGCGCGGATGTGGCCAAAGTTTGGCATAAAGACGCCGAATTGCCGACGGGGCTAGATCTTGTGGCGATTCCCGGTGGGTTTTCCTTTGGCGATTATCTGCGGTGCGGCGCAATTGCGGCGCAATCTCCTATTTGCCGGGCGGTGGTCGATCATGCCACTCGTGGCGGTTATGTCTTGGGGGTCTGCAACGGGTTTCAAGTTTTGAGCGAAACAGGTCTGGTTCCCGGAGCGTTGATGCGCAATTCGGGACTGAAATTTCTATGCAAAACTGTGGGGTTGACCGTTGAAACACAGGACAGCGCCTTTACCGCTGGCTATAGTCTAGGCTCTGAAATTCAAGTGCCAATTGCGCATCATGACGGCAATTACTATGCTACAGAAGACGAGCTTAGAGCCCTGGAGGGCGAGGACCGGGTGGCGTTTCGCTATAGCGACAACCCCAATGGGTCAATGTCTTCAATTGCCGGTGTATTGTCTGCCAATCGCCGCGTTTTGGGCATGATGCCGCATCCGGAGCGGGCGATGGATGCGCAGATGGGATCGGCTGATGGGCAGGCGCTTTTCCGCGCGTTGGTGGAGCAAACCACCCTGGCCTAGGCTTGGCCGCTTGAATGGCGCCGCCGAGCACCGTAACGCTAATGCATGTCTTCCGTTACTGAAAATTCCGAAACACTCGCACCGCGTGTCGCCAACCTGTCTTGGCGGGTGCGGATTGCTTTGTTGACGATTTTCTTGATTGCGGTTGCAACCGTATATTTTACCAACCAGTTGCTCACCGCCAGATTCACGCAATCCACCCTTCAAAGTGCCCAGCTGCGTTTGGCGCTATATTCTGGCAATATGGTCAGTGAGCTGCAACGCAACTCGATCGTGCCTCGGCTGCTCAGCAGTGACGCAGAGCTGGTGGGGGCTTTGAGCTCTCGAGATTATCAGCGGACCTCGCAACGCCTGCTGTCATTTGTGGATGAAATTGGCGCGGCGGCGATTTTGCTGTTGGATTTGGATGGCCGCGTTGTGGCGGCGACTGATCGCAATCGTTTGGGTGAATTGCAACGCAATTTGCCACATTTCGTCGAGGCGGCCCGGGCCAGTGAAACGGTGTTTACCACCCACAAAATGGATGCGGGCGGGTATGATTTTGCCTATTCACGCCGCGTGGTGGCCAATAACAAAACCCTTGGTGTGATCGTGGTTGAGGTGGATTTGCGCAAGTTTCAAACGGCTTGGGCTGGAATATCTGACGCGGTGATCGTGTCTCTTCCCAATGGTCCGATTGTCTTGGCCACAGAGAAAACTTGGATTGGCCTGCCTGAAGAGGAGGCGCTGGCGCTGCGTTCTGCGCCCAGTGCGATTGAACGCGCTATTCGGGCCACGCAAGATTGGACCGCCCTGCCGGCCGATGCCTATGTGCAGGGGCGGGCGGTTATGCGGCGCGAATTGCGCGTGCCATTTCGTGGCTGGACCATGGTGTTGTTCACGACCTATGGTGGAATTCGCCAGAGGGTGAATGCGGTTTTAGCCCTCGAGATCATGGGATTTTCGATCCTTTTTACCTTAGCATTTTACCAATTATCGCGCCAAACCTTGACGCGTGCGCTGTTTTTCCAACAAGAATCTGATGACTTACGGCAACTCAACCTGCGTTTGCAGCGCGAAATTTCAGAGCGTCAAAAGGTGGAGAAGAACCTGCAAGTGGCAGAACAAACCCTGGCGCAATCTTCGAAACTGGCCGCTTTGGGGGAAATGTCAGCGGCGGTCAGCCATGAGTTGAATCAGCCTTTGGCCGCTATGAAAACCTATCTTGCCGGGGCCAAGCTGTTGCTACAACGCAAACGTATGGATGAGGCTTTAAGCTCTTTTCAACGGATTGACGATCTTATTGGCCGCATGAGTGCCATTACCCGGCAACTTAAATCCTATGCGCGCAAAGGCGGCGATGATTTGGTGCCGGTGGATGTGCGAACGGCCCTGAACGGGGCATTGGAAATCATGGAGCCGCAATTGAAATTGCGGCAAGTCTCCTTATCTACGTCAGTGCCGAGCACCCCGGTCATGATTTTGGGAGATCAATTACGTTTGGAGCAGGTCGTCGTAAACTTGTTGCGCAATGCATTAGATGCCACCTCGATGATCGACACGCCCGAGATTGAGCTCTTGCTGATCGGCGGTGAGACAGCGACCTTGACCGTGCGGGATAACGGAGAGGGGATTTCAGACCTTGATGACCTATTTGAGCCGTTTTTCACCACCAAGAAGCCTGGCGATGGAGTCGGGCTTGGTTTGGCTATCTCTTCGGGGATTGTATCCGATCTCGGGGGGCGTTTGGTCGCGCGCAACAGTGAGCAATCGGGTGCTGTATTTGAGGTGACGCTGCCGATTATTGATAACCACTAAGACGAGGATTGAACATGGCCCAGGCGATGAAAATTGCAATCATAGATGATGAGCAAGATATGCGGCAATCCATCAGCCAATGGTTGGCGCTCTCGGGTTTTGAGACAGAAACTTTCGCTTCAGCGGGCGATGCGCTCAAAGGATTGAGCGCAGATTACCCTGGTATCATCGTGACCGACATCAAAATGCCTGGCATGGACGGTATGCAATTTTTAAGGAAGGTTAAGGGCATCGACAGCAATTTGCCGGTGATCATGATCACAGGGCATGGGGATGTTCCCATGGCGGTTGAGGCCATGCGCATAGGCGCTTTCGATTTTTTGGAAAAACCTTTTAATCCCGATACGATGACAGATTTAGCCAAAAAGGCGACACGGGCGCGGCGTCTGGTGTTGGACAATCGGCAACTGCGCCGCGAGCTATCTTCTGGCAGCTCCATAATGGACAAGCTTGTAGGCGCCAATGGCGTCATGGAGCGGTTGCGGGAGGATATTTTAGATCTGGGGCAAGCGGATGGTCATGTGCTGATCGAGGGGGAAACCGGTACTGGCAAAACCCTCGTGGCCCATGCGCTCCATGCCGTTTCTGCAAGGGCCCGCAAGAAATTTATTCTTTTCTCTTGCGCGGGTGAGGAGGCGGAGACGATCATGCGGCGTCTATTTGGTCCTGCGGGCGAAGAAGATCGCCTGCCGGTCTTAGAAGCCGCGCGGGGCGGAACCTTGGTCTTGGAGGATATTGAGGCTTTGAGTCATCAGGTGCAATCGCGCTTGCTAAAAGCCATAAATGCCCAAGGCGATCCCTCCGAAACCCGCATCATCGCAATTTGCAACCTGCAAGAGCAGGGCAAGACCTGCGAAGATGTGTTGCGTCCTGATCTTTACTATCGCTTGGCGAGTTTGCGCATTGAATTGCCGCCCCTGCGCGCGCGTGGCGAAGATATATTGACGCTTTTTACGCGCTATGCCGATCAGTTTGCAGAAGAGTACGGGTGCGAGAGCCCCAGCGTCACGGCCCAGGAGGCGGCGCAATTGCTTCAGGCCCCATGGTCGGGAAATGTGCGTCAGCTGATCAATGTGGCCGAGCGGGCGGTTTTGCAAAGCCGCAGGGGAAGTGGCTCAATCGCGTCACTTTTGATGTCAGAGGGCGATGATGATCGGCCCGTCATGACGACCGAAGGCAAACCGCTGAAGGAATATGTCGAGGCGTTTGAACGTATGTTGATTGACAATACCATGCGGCGGCATCGGGGTTCTATCGCAAGTGTGATGGAAGAGCTTTGTTTGCCGCGCCGGACCTTGAATGAGAAAATGGCGAAATATGGCCTCACCCGCGCCGATTATATCGGCTGAAACCGGCGCGGCACGAGGGGCAGGGGATGGCACCATCTTTTGGGTCAATCCGCGGGTTTCGTGCCTGTCCAATTCGCTAGCTGCCGCTGTTTGCAAGAGATTGCGATCGCAAGTGCATTTAGCCATTGTCTTCCCCCCCGCTTCCCCATTACAGTCGACATAGCTCTATGGTTGCAAGACACCGTAAGCGAATGGTTTTTTTCGCAGTCTTTAGCGCGTTATAAAATGTGCAGGGCTGCGACGGAAAATGGCTCTTAGGAGCCACGAGAGATGACCCTAGTTTTCAGATGTGATCGAAGGCAAGGGCAATTAACAGGCAGGTAAACTCTGTCACAGAAAGCAACGCGATGACACAGGCGCAGGCTATAACATTGGATGAAGGCAGGCCTTTGAGCCGCCCCCATGTTGCGTGCATCGCCCTTAGTAGACATCCCGTCGGTTTTGGCCTCCTTTCAGGGGGCCTGCTGAGTGATGCAAGTGGATATAATGGCAAAAAAGATGCTTATCGATGCCACGCACGCGGAAGAAACCCGTGTTGTGGTGGTGGACGGAAACAAAGTTGAGGAATTTGACTTTGAATCACAAAACAAAAGGCAAATAGCTGGCAATATTTATTTGGCGAAAGTGACGCGGGTAGAACCCTCGTTGCAAGCTGCATTTGTTGACTACGGCGGCAATCGCCACGGGTTTTTGGCCTTTTCTGAAATTCATCCGGATTATTATCAAATCCCAGTTGCGGATCGCGAAGCTGTGATAGCCGAAGAAAAAGCCTATGCGGAAGCTATGGCGGCGGAAGCAGAGCAGGAAGAGCAAAAGCCTAAGCGCACGCGACGACGCCGGGCAAAACCTGCGGCGCAGCGCAGTTCAGATCCCATTGAAACGCGGGACGTGAGCGCCGTTGATGGGATGGAGACCATTGATCTCATCCCGGAGGAAGCGGCGGAAACGATAGCGCCTTTGATGGAGAGTGATCCTTTTGAGGCTTCACCCGAAACCGCTGAGAGCCAGAATACAGCAGAGGCCGTCCCAGAGGCGGATGCCGTATCTGAGGACGATGACGGGGTGGCTGAGCCCGAGGCAGCGCTTGAGCCCGAGGATGACGCGGGCGCGCAAGATCAAGATGGCGCGCAAGACCAAGATGAGGACGATCTGTCCGACGATGGGATCGAATCTGTCTCCCAGGAGGATGACAGCGAAGACGTACGTCCGGTGCGCAAGCCACGTCCACGGCGCTATAAGATCCAAGAAGTGATCAAAGTGCGCCAAATCATGTTGATCCAAGTGGTCAAAGAAGAGCGTGGCAACAAAGGCGCAGCTTTGACCACATATCTATCGCTTGCGGGTCGCTATTGCGTATTGATGCCTAACACAGCGCGCGGCGGCGGGATCAGCCGTAAAATTACCAATGCCGCTGACCGTAAGAAACTCAAAGAAATAGCGACGACAATCGTTGTGCCTGAAGGGGCAGGCTTGATTGTGCGGACAGCTGGCGCGAAGCGTACCAAGACGGAAATCAAACGCGATTACGAATACCTGCAACGCATGTGGGAACAAATTCGTGAACTCACGTTAAAATCGTCCGCTCCAGCGGCTATTTATGAAGAGGGTGATCTGATCAAACGCTCGATTCGCGATCTTTACAACCGCGATATTGATGAAGTTTTGGTAGAAGGTGCGGCGGGCTATCGCAACGCCAAAGATACCATGAAAATGATCATGCCGTCCCATGCTAAAAACGTGAAGCATTATGTGGATTCGATGCCACTATTTGCCCGTTTTCAGGTCGAATCCTTTATGGATGGCATGTTTAACCCCACGGTGCAGCTGAAATCTGGTGGCTATCTCGTCATCGGCATCACCGAGGCTTTGGTGGCCATTGACGTAAACTCAGGCCGTGCAACCAAAGAGGGCAGCATTGAGCAGACCGCTTTGAACACCAATCTGGAGGCCGCCGAAGAGGTAGCGCGTCAACTGCGCTTGCGTGATTTGGCCGGGTTGATCGTGATTGATTTCATCGACATGGATGAACGCCGCAACAATATCGCGGTCGAAAAATGCCTGAAGGATAAGCTGCAATCTGATCGTGCACGCATTCAGGTTGGTCGGATCAGTGGTTTTGGCCTGATGGAGATGAGCCGGCAGCGCTTGCGCCCAGGCATGTTGGAAGCCAGTACGCAACCCTGCGCTCATTGCCACGGTACCGGCTTGATCCGCTCGCAAGACAGTTTGGGTCTGACCATTCTGCGCGAGTTGGAAGAAGAGGGGGGGCGTGCCCGTTCTAAAGAAGTGCTGATCAAAGCTCCGATCAGCATTGCTAATTTCTTAATCAATCAAAAGCGTGAGCACATCAGTCAGATAGAGCAACGCCATGGGATGGCGGTGCGGATTGAAGCGGATCCATTCTTGGTCAGCCCAGATTATACGATTGAGAAATTCAAGACAGCTACGCGCATCGTTCCGGCAAACGCTACGACGGTCAGCTCGGTGGATTTTGCCTTGATGGAAGAAATTGATGAGCAAGGTCAAGAGGATGATCAGGCTGATGTGATTGACACCACCGAAGACGCAGATGCGCCGAAGAAGCGGCGGCGTCGCCGTCGGCGTCGGCGGGGCGGCAGCGATGCGGTGGCGGGAGAGCCGAACCAAGAGGATGGATCCCACGATGAAGCGGCGGCTGACGAAGCTGCTGTTGAAAATGTCGGCGAAGAGGATAAGCCAAAACGCCGCCGCCGAACACGCGGTGGGGCGAAAGCCAAGCCTGTTGAAGACAAGCCGGTTGAAGCAAGCTCTGAAGATCATTCGGCCAAAGAGTCTGAGGCGGTGGAAGTCGCTGTTGCCGCCGCGCCAGAGCCTGCTGCGGTGGAGGAGGTTGTTGCGGCAGTGGCGGAAACACTACCAGCTGAAAAACCCAAACGGGTGCGTAAACCGCGCAAGACCAAAGCGCAGCGCGAGGCTGAGGAGGCCGCGGCAGCGCTAGCCGCCGATCCTGCCGCTGTGGTCCAAGAGGTCGTCGTTACTGAAAAGACTGCGCCAGAAACTGCGGTTGAAAAGCCTGCGGCGAAACCCAAGCGCGTGCGCAAACCTGCTGTGAAAAAGGCCGCTCCGGTCGAGGAGGCCGTGGTTGATGTGCCTGCGAAAGTCCCTGCGCCAGAAGCCGCTGAACCCGAACCGGCACCAGATGCAATCGCGACGCCAGTTGCGCAATCAGAGCCTGCGCCCAAAAAACCGGCTGCGCCCAAAAAGCGTGGTTGGTGGTCACGCGGCTAAAGATATTGCCACATGCGAAGGGCTCCGTGATTGCGGGGCCCTTTTATCTTCGCAGGTGAGACCTAAGCCGACCTGTCGCCTTTGCGAATGAAAAATCGCAACTCCGCACCCTCGCTGTGTTGCTCTATCAGGGTATGGCCCGCCTCAGCACAGAAATGCGGCACATCAACGATGGCGGCTGGGTCATCGGCCCGCATCAACAAGACCGCCCCCGGAGCCATTGCCATCAAACGCTTTCGGGCTTTGAGCACCGGCAAAGGGCATAAGAGCCCAATGGCATCCAAGTCTTCGTCCCAAGTCATCACAGCGCCCTATTGTCGATCATTGTACTTTCCTGCGTCCTGCATGCCGTAAAAATTTCCCGCGCGCCAGAGGCAGCAGGGGGATTTTGCCGATCACACGGGCACAGTGATGTGACAAACTTTCAGATGACGCCAGCGCTTAGATAGCCTAAGACAGCCTAAGACCAGAAAAGGCCGCTTTAATGTTGGGAATTGATCTATGGGATGCCGGGCTGGTTCCGGCTATGTTTGTGGCGCTGCTCGGCGGGTTGATCAGCTTTGTGAGCCCCTGCGTGCTGCCCATTGTTCCGCCTTATTTGGCCTATATGGGCGGGGTGAGCATGGATGACATGAGCGCCACAGCGCAGGCGCGCAGGCGCGTAGTTTTGGCCGCTCTATTCTTTGTTTTGGGCCTGTCCACCGTCTTCATCTTGCTGGGATTTACCGCCTCTAGTTTTGGCCGCCTGTTTTTGTCCAATCAAGATTGGTTTGTCAGCGGGGCGGGCATTTTGGTCATGCTGTTTGGAGCGCATTTCCTTGGCGTCATCCGCATTGGCCTTTTGGACAGGGAAGCGCGGATCGCGGGGGGGGACCGCGGTGGTTCGGCCTTTGGTGCCTATATTTTGGGGCTGGCCTTTGCCTTTGGCTGGACGCCCTGTTTGGGCCCCATTTTGGGCACAATCCTCGCGCTTGCCGCCGATACCGCCAATCCCGCAAAAGGGGTCATCTTGCTCGCCACATATGCGGCGGGCCTTGGTATTCCCTTCGTGTTGGTGGCGGTGTTCTTTCCGTTTCTTACAGGGCTGATGGCTTGGATGAAGCGTCATATAATGCGGATCGAACGTATCATGGGGTTGCTGCTCTGGACCGTTGGGCTGATGATGGTGACCGGGCAATTTACCCAGTTCAGCTGGTGGATTTTGGAACAATTTCCCGCTCTGTCAGCCCTCGGGTGATGAATGAGCTGCGACCGGTTTTGCCAGGCTGTGATGCTTTGGCTGTATCAGCTGTATAAAGAGATTTAATTCCTGATTTTGATAGGTTACGAGATCTGCATATTTTGAGATCTCCCGATGGGGCGTAGTTTTAAACGCAAAGTGTTTTATATTCCCGGGTATGATCCAATTCATCCCCGACGGTATCGCGGCAGAGGTGGCCGCGCAGGCTGCCATCAGCGGCTATGACATCACCCTGAGCGCAAAGACCGGGCCGGGTGGCTATGGCCTGGCGTGTGGACAGTGAGATCGACGGCAGATCTACGCGCGCGGAATTTGAAGTCATGCTGTGGTCTGATCTTGTCCGAACGTCGATGCGAAGTGGCATTCTGGCGACCTATGGGCAAAATTGCGCACCGCCTATACCTATATCGCCAGCGGTACGCTGTGGCGACTTATGCAGCTGCGCAAAGGGCCGGTGATTGCCGCGCTCTATCCAGTGGTGATGTTGGTCGCGCAGGCAGCTGCGGCTTTGGCGCTCGCCTATGCTGCGGGAGCAGTGATGCAGTTGTGGCACCCTGGCCTGTTCTGGCTAGGGATCGCGGTGATCCTTTGGGTGCTGATGGGATTTTGCCGATATGACAATCGGCTGTTTGCCTATTATTTGATGCATCATTACGCCTATTCGACCGCTGCCCACGGGGCCCATCCGAACGACTTGGAAGCCCGATTGGACGAATTTGCAACGCGGGTGCTGGCTTCGCTCCGCAGTGATGTGGATGAGGTATTGCTGGTCGGTCATTCCTCGGGGGCGCATTTGGCCATCTCGCTCTTGGCGGATATCGTGCGCAGTGGCGCGGTTCAAAGTGGCGGCTTGACCCTCTCATTTTTTCGAGCTTAGGGCATGTGGTGCCGACGGTGTCTTTTCTGCCAAATGCCCACAGCCTGCGTCGTGATTTAAAGCATATGAGCGCGTAGCGGCAGATGACCTGGGTCGATGTGACCGCGGGTCTGCACCGGGGCGGGTTTTGCTATGCTTGAAGGGGTTTTACTGCTCGCGTGGTTTTGTGTGGCTTATGAATTTACGCCCATAGCACAAAAGGTGCCGCAATCTGTGGCGCATTAAACAGTGCGGTCGGAAAGTGGCATCTGGCTGAAGCTGCGACCACGCGATCTTTGATCCAATTAAAGGGGGGGCGGCAATTTGCGGCTGGCGTCTTTGCGCGCGGCGTTGCGCAGCTTATGGCCATGAGCATCCAAAAACCTCTGGGCCCGCTCGGGCGATTTGCGCGAGAGTTCATAGATCCACTTGGCCACGGCCTGTTGGATGATCTTGGACGGATCTTTGGCAAGCTCAGCGGCCCACTCCAGCGCGCGCTCGCGGATCGGCGAATTCGCCGCGTTGGGATCGCGCATTTTTGCCCAAGGCGATGTCATCGACAATGCGGCCTTGCGGGTCCACAGATGCGGGCTTTGGGGCCAACCGTCCATCTCATCAATGCGCGTCAGATCCGCGCCCAAGCGCCGATGCCCAGCCAGGCAGAGATGATCGCAAATGGCTGCGCAATCGACATCCGCCAGCCAATTTTGCAGCAATTGCCAAGCTGCCCTGTCATCTGGACGGATGCGGGCCTGCGTTAGCAATTTTGCCGCGCAAATGCGGCCCTCATAGGCGTTGCTGCCCCAAAGATCGCAGGCCAGTTGCAGCCGATCTTCCAACGGCAGCTCCTGACGCCATTTGCGGGCATGATCGTCCAGCACTGGGGTGGTTAAACCCCAATAGACACGCTCAACCTTGTAATGGGCCCGCATTTTGGCCGCCTTGCCTGGAATTTCATGCAGCTGCAGCATGGCAATGGCATCTTCGATCAACATATTTTGGGTCCTCAGGTGCGTGTTTAATCGTAACAAATTCTATGCTGTGACCCTACAGCTCATGGCCCATTCACTCCAAGAGGTCCAGTGATCGCGCTCATTTTATGCGCTTGGACAATATTTCTCTGCCACAGATTGAGGCAATTTGGGCCGCTGATTGTTTTCAAGCAAACATGTGAACGAGTCTTAATACTATTTCCTATTTAAATCATCATCACCATAAAGTGGGCTTGACAGAGCAGACACACATTCAAACTTACTTGGTGTATCGGGAGTTGTGATTGCATCCAACGTCATTCCCGTCCAACCGACAGGATACTTTAATGGGTATGGTGGAACGAATAAACGTCCAATTTCTTCCTTAAAACCAAATTTTTTTGATAGAAATTTGGGTCCCCATAGACCAGTAAAATGCCATCACCATCCTTTGTGAGCATGTCCATCCCAGAGTTAATGAGAGCGGAGCCAACGCCTTGGTTCTGATATTCTGGAGATACCGCAAGTGGAGAAAGAATATATCCA
The DNA here is from genome assembly GCA_002683685.1 of Paracoccaceae bacterium. Lineage (GTDB taxonomy): Bacteria > Pseudomonadota > Alphaproteobacteria > Rhodobacterales > Rhodobacteraceae > Planktomarina. Next base: position 10,905 of record NYTV01000112.1, on the reverse strand, counting down.
GAAACGTCAGACGTAGATTTCAAAAATACTGGGCTATAGCACACATAGCCAATCAGTTTGCCGCCGAGCTCAGCAACCAATGACTTCACCGGGGGTGCGTGGTTTCTTTGAAAAGATCAGCAGACAGCTGACTAATAAGCTTATTCTCTTCAGCCACAAAGGCAGCTTCAATAACCGTTTGAATCGATGCCAAGTCTACGCCTCGCGCAAGCCTGATGCTTATCATGTCCGAGCGTGTCACCGGTACGTTTACAAGATTCATTCTGAACGCCTCAAGTTTTAGTCATGATTGATATTCGATCCTTTATCTCGCACCTTTTTTACTTTCAAATGGAAAGGACATGCGTGATTTTGAACTCATATCCTTATAGGGCCCTGTCTCTTTGTCATCACAACTGTGTAGATACCAGCAGTGAGATGCAGTCGTGACAGGCCAATATCCTATAACCGAGGCGTGCACGTTTTCAGTTACTCCACAGTCACGGACTTGGCTAGGTTGCGCGGTTGATCGGCATCGGTGCCCTTGGCTTGTGCCGTATGATAGGCGAGCAGTTGCGCAGGGATGGCGTAGACGATGGGCGCCAGAAGATCAGTAGTAGTGGGCATCGTGATTTGCGCCCAGGTGCCCTCTGCCGCTGTCTTTAACCCATGTTTGCAAGAGATCAGCAGCACTTGGCCAGATCGGGCCATGACTTCTTGCATATTGGAGACAGATTTGTCGAACAGTGGATCCATAGGAGCCATGACCACCACTGGCACGTTCTTGTCGATCAGAGCAATGGGCCCGTGTTTCAACTCACCAGACGGATAGCCTTCGGCGTGTATATAGCTGATTTCTTTTAGCTTAAGAGCGCCTTCCATGGCGAGCGGATAGAGCGCTCCACGCCCTAAGAAGATGATATCCCGCGCCGTTGCTAACTTTTTTGAAATGTCTTGCACAGCGCCATCAATGCCGAGCGCTTGGCTGATCAAACCGGGCAAGCGGTTGAGCTCTGCGATATGGGCACGATATTGCGCGGCATCAATTGCGCCCTTGGCATAGGCAATTTTGAACGCCAGCACGGCCAGCACCGTCAACTGCGCGGTGAAGGCTTTGGTCGAGGCCACACCGATTTCCACCCCCGCATGCAGTGGCAACACCAGGTCGCTTTCCCGCGCAATGGAACTTTCCGGCACGTTCACAACCGACAGGATGGTCGCATCTTGCGAGGCCATATAGCGCAGCGCGGCCAGCGTATCTGCGGTCTCACCTGACTGGCTGACAAAGAGAGCGCAGGTTCCGGGTTTGACTGGAGGCTCACGGTATCGAAACTCCGAGGCGACATCCACATCTACCGGCAGACGCGCAATTTTTTCAAACCAATATTTTGCCGTCAGCGCAGCATAAAACGCAGTGCCGCAGGCCACCATGGTCAGCCGATCAATTTGGGCCAGATCAATATTATGTTCTGGCAATTTTAGCTCTGAGGCATCCGCGTTTTGATAGTGGCTCAAGGTGGTTTTGAGTACCGACGGTTGTTCGGAAATCTCTTTCGCCATGAAATGCTTATAGCCGCCTTTGTCCACGCGTTGGGCATCGATGGCGATCCTGCGCGTTTCGCGATTGGCCAAAGCACCATTTTCGTCGTAAATCTCTGTGGTTGATCGGGTGATCACGGCAAAATCACCCTCTTCCATATAGGTAATTTTATCGGTCAAAGGGGCCAGTGCAATGGCATCTGAGCCCACATAGGCCTCGCCATCGCCGTGGCCGATGGCCAATGGCGAGCCCTTGCGCGCCGCGATCATCAAATCATCGTTGCCTTGAAACAGAAATGCGAGGGCAAAGGCACCCTCTAGGCGGGTTACGGTTTCTTGCGCTGCCTTTGTGGGGCTATGGCCTTGGGACATGTAGTGATGGGTCAAAAGTGCCACGGTTTCTGTGTCTGTATCGGTCGCATGGATCAGGCCGAGCGCGTTTAATTCCGCGCGCAATTCTTTAAAATTTTCAATAATGCCGTTATGCACCACAGCCACAGAGCCGACCTGATGGGGATGGGCGTTCACGACGGTGGGGGTGCCATGGGTTGCCCAGCGGGTATGGCCGATGCCAGATTTACCCGACAACGGTTCCGCGACCAATCGGTCCGACAGGTTCACGAGTTTCCCGACGGCCCGGCGGCGCTCCAGATGGCCCTCATGGACCGTGGCGATGCCGGCGCTGTCATAGCCGCGATACTCCAAGCGTTTGAGCGCTTCGACCAGGATCGGAGCGACGTGGTGATTTCCTAATACCCCAACAATTCCGCACATGTTTTCAATCCTTCGTTCTAATTTTGTTTTGCGGCCTTAAGCGCGCGTAATTTATTCATCAATTTCACTGAAAATCCGGCTTTGTTGTCTTGTTTGGATCGGGCAATGGCGAGATCTCCCGCTGGCACATCCCGCGTGATGACGGATCCGCTCGCCGTCATAGCGTCTTGCCCGACGGTGATCGGGGCAACCAGCATGGTGTTTGAGCCGATAAAGGCCGCTTCGCCAATACTGGTGTGATGCTTCATGACCCCATCATAGTTGCAAGTGATCGTTCCAGCACCAATATTGGCCCGCGCGCCGATATGCGCATCACCAATGTAGGACAGGTGGTTAACTTTTGCTCCCTCGTCGAGCGTGCTGGCTTTGATTTCTACAAAATTGCCAATTTTCACATCCTCAGCCAGTTCCGCACCGGGGCGTAGGCGCGCATATGGGCCAACGATGCAACCGCGCGAGATATGCGCACCTTCCAAATGTGAAAACGCGCGGATCTTGGCACCGCTTTCCACCGTGACCCCCGGTCCGAACACGACATTTTGTTCAATGATCGCATCGCGGCCAATGACGGTATCGTAGGAGAAATGCACGGTTTCAGGTGCTGGCATGGATATGCCATCTTCCAAAGCCTCCGCGCGGCGCAAAGTCTGGAACTCTTTTTCGGCTTGCATCAACTCCACCCGGCTGTTGACGCCAAGAGTTTCGCGCTCTGCGCAGCGGACGGCAGTACATGGCAAGCCCCGTCCCACGGCCTTGCCAATGACATCGGTCAAATAGAGCTCACCGGAGGCATTGTTGGCATCAATTTCAGACAAAAGATCGAACAAAAGTTCCGCCGATGCAGCCATGACGCCGCTGTTGCAAAGTCTGACGGCTCTTTCAGCGGGGTTGGCGTCTTTGAATTCAACAATTCGCTTCAATCTGTCACCATCTGTGATCAAGCGGCCATATCGCGCCGGATTTTTCGCCTCAAACCCGAGCACAGAGACCGCCGCCGTGCAGAGCGTGGCGCTCAATTCTTCGAGGGTGCGCGGTTGAATAAGGGGGCAGTCGCCGTAAAGCACAATCACGGTTCCATCAAAATCATCCAATGCCGCACGGGCTTGATCAACGGCATGTCCCGTGCCCAACTGCGTCTCTTGCCGGACAATTTCCACCTCTGGATCTTCGGCGCGTGCGGCGGCGCTCACAGCCTCAAAGCCATGGCCTGCGACAATAATCGTCCGTTTAGGCTCCAAAGCCCGCCCGGCGCGCATGGCGTGGACCAGCATGGGCGCACTGGCCACATTGTGCAAAACTTTCGGCAGCTCAGATTGCATTCGGGTGCCTTTTCCTGCGGCAAGAATGATGAGTGCGGTATTCATTTGCAAATCTAAGTCCTTTATAAAACAGTGTAGCCTTTTTAAGGGTATAATGGAAATCGACAAGCTGTTTTGCACAAACTATGTTTTTTGCAATTGGCATACCTAAGGAGGCAAGAATATGCTCAAACCCTGTGTGGTCTTTGACCTGGATGGCACGCTTGCCGACACAAGTGGAGATTTGCTCAAAGCGGCCAATAGATGTTTTCGTGGCCTTGGGCTGGGTAACCTGCTTCAGGCACCAAGGGACAGTGGCACAGCTTTGCGCGGTGGTCGGGCGATGCTCAGCGCTGGATTCGAACGGGCCGGCTGGACGGATATGTCCGAAATAGACCGGCAATATCCAATTTTACTCGAGGCCTATGGGGCCGATATCTCGGAATTGACGGTGTTTTACCCCGGTGCTTTAAACTCTGTGGCCCGGCTGCGTGCTTTGGGATACGCGGTGGCGATTTGTACCAATAAGCCAGAAGCTCTGGCTGTACAGTTGATGCAGGATTTAAATGCCAGCGCATATTTTGACGCATTGGTGGGGGCCGATACGCTGGCGCAGCGCAAACCTGATCCGGCACCACTGTGGGAGGCGGTGGACCGCGCAGGTGGGGATCGCGCGCGGGTTTGTTTGATCGGTGACACGGTGACGGACCGTTCGACCGCCGCGAATGCCGATATCCCATCGGTGCTTGTGACCTTCGGGCCGGGCGGGGGGGACATGGCGGCCCTGGCACCGGCAGCTTTGCTGCATCACTTTGATGATTTGCCCGATGTCGTAGCTCAGCTGATCGGTTGAGCCAAAAGATCAAGCAAGGGCTGCGCGGTGGCGGTGTGATCGAGCGCCTCAACAGCTCGCTGGATCGCTTGGCTGCGCGCGAGGCCCAGAGCCGGGCTGGCATAGTTAAAAAACTTTCTTTCCAAATCCTCTGCGCTTGGTGGGGTTGTGGGATCCCAATCGGGTTCGAACCAATCCGATTGCAGGCACTCGCCTGTCGCTAGGGTAATTTCCGCGCGCGCCAGACGCCGGTTTGGAAATGCACAATTGGCAGATGCGTCCTCTTCCATCGTCAAGATCGACGACAGGCGCTGAACCTCCGGGTGCTCCAGCGCCGCATCTGCGACATGTTCGGGCAATATGGTGCCATGCACCAAAGCGAGGGCGCATGGGAAGGAGGTTGAATACTGCGCTTCTTCGGTCGTTGTCACCTGTTTTGTCCCCAATCGCACCGATTCGTGAAAGGAAAGGATATGCAGCCCCGTGATGGCTTGGCTGTCAAAACCATGACGATTTTTCAGGTCCAGCACCGCTGTAATCGGAGCTTGCGCCCAACGGCAGACAGGGTAGGGCTTAAAATATTGCTGGCAGATCAGCCAAGTGTCTCCCAAATCGCTCCAGTGGTCTGTCCCAAGTGTGAGCGCAGGCGCGCCAGTGAAGCCCGCAGTGGCCAAACGCGCCGCAGACACTCCGCACATTGCGCCCCAACCGGAGCCATCTTTGAGCATGGTTGGGTGATCTATGCAGCGCATCATTTGGCTTCGGGGGCCGTGGTATTCTGCAATCCCCATCGCATGTGCGGTCTGATTGCCATCCAGCCGCATCAGGCGTGCGGCCACGCCGGCGACCGCCACGGCCACCCAAGCCCCAGAGGTGTGATACTCTGCGACGCTGGCGTGCTGCGCTAAAGCTGTGCGGCAGGCCAGCTCATAGCCGAGCGTGAGGCAGAGCAAAAATTCTTGTCCTGAGACATGGTTTAAGTCTTGCGCCAGCCCATAGAGCGCCGGTAGTAGGCCGCAGCCCGCATGCCCTTTGGCCGGGTTAAAGCCATCATGGCCATCGAGCGCATCAATGGTCATACCGCCCGCAAGCGCCACACCAGCGGCCGAGGCGCCGCGCCCGTCGAACATCATGGGCAGCGCACCGCTCATATCCAGCGCGCTATAGTCGCGAATAATGCGAGACAGTTTCGTGCCTGCGCCACCGGCTCCGACACCTATGAGATCCAGCAGGCATAATTTGCTTTGTTGACGGACTTCTTGTGGGAGATCGTCCCAAGTGACCCCGGCGATGAAGTCTAAAACGCCTTTCGGTGTCGTCATATTGGTGCCTCCAATTGTCTCAAGCCTGCCGCGCAAGAGTAGGAATTCTGATCTGTTTGCGACATATAGGGCAAAAGTGGATTGACTTTATAGGCAGCAAGACCAAAACCTGCCCCATGAAAGAGATTTTTACGGGCAATTTCACTCAGCAAGAACCCATTTTGGACGAAGCCATTGCGGCGGCAATTGCGGTCATGCAGCACGGGCGGCTGCATCGCTACAATGAGGCCGCGGGTGAAGTGGCGGAAGCTGCGCTTTTGGAGCAGGAGTTTGCCGCGCAAATGGGCGCGCGTTATTGCCTCGCTGTGGCCTCTGGCGGCTATGCGCTCGCCACTGCTCTGCGCGCGCTCGGTGTGAAGCCTGGCGATCGGGTTTTGACCAATGCCTTTACGCTCGCGCCTGTTCCCGGCGCTATTGCATCTGTTGGTGCTGTGCCTGTTTTTGTGGGCGTGACAGAAGGGTTGGTCATTGATCTTGAGGATCTGGCCTCCAAGGCCGATCAAGCCGATGTTTTGATGCTGTCGCATATGCGCGGGCATATCGTGGATATGGATGCTTTGATCGAACTGGCGCAGGCGCATGATCTCAAGGTGATTGAAGACTGCGCCCATACGATGGGTGCAAAATGGGGCGAGACCTGGTCGGGACGCTCTGGGATCATAGGCTGCTACTCCTGCCAGACCTATAAGCATGTGAATTCCGGCGAAGGCGGCCTCATGCTCTGTGATGATGACGAGATCATGGCGCGGGCCATAATGTTGTCAGGCAGCTATATGCTCTATGGCAAGCATCGCGCAGGACCGCCAATCGAGGCTTTCGAGGCGGTGCGGCTGGTCACGCCGAATGTTTCAGGGCGGATGGACAATCTGCGCGCCGCTATTTTGCGCCCACAGTTGCGCCAGCTCGAGGCACAATGCACGGCTTGGAATGATCGCTATCACGTGGTGGACCAGGGGCTTGCCCAGGTTGTCGGCCTCAAGCGCATCCAGCGGCCGCAGCAAGAAAAATTTGTGGCCTCCTCCTATCAATTCCTATTGCTGGATTGGTCATCTGAGGCGATTCGTTCGGTACTGGCGCGCTGTTTCGCGCGCGGTGTAGAGCTCAAATGGTTTGGCGCCCCAGATCCGGTTGGTTTCACCAGCCGTTACGACAGCTGGACCTATGCGCCGAGCACGGCCATGCCGAAAAGTGATCGAATTTTGCACGGTGTGATTGATATACGGCTGCCTTTGACCTTTTCATTGGACGATTGCGCCACTGTGGCGCGCATTATCGCTGAGGAAGTGGCTCACGCGGCTCAGGGGGCGTGAGACCCCTGTCTGACCTATTCGAGCTAAATTGCTGCACAGCGCGCGCACAGGCTGGACAGGCGCGTCAAATTTTGCTTAAATTGAACAAGCGTTCAATAAGTAGAGGTTCTATGTTTACAGCCAGCATGCGTTTCGATCTTGGCGAGGATGTCCACGCCCTTCAGACATTGGTGCATCGTTTTTCACAAGACCAGATTAAACCCTTGGCTGGAGATGTGGATCGCGACAATCAATTTCCTGCGCAGCTGTGGAAGCAACTGGGAGATATTGGGGTTCTCGGGATAACCGTCGATGAAGAATTTGGCGGCGTGGGGTTGGGCTATTTGGCCCATACGGTGGTGATCGAAGAGATTGCCCGCGCATCGGCCAGCGTCAGCCTCTCATATGGGGCGCATTCGAATCTCTGCGTCAATCAAATCAATCTCAACGGAACCCCAGAGCAAAAACGGAAATACCTGCCCAAACTCATCTCTGGCGAACATGTTGGCGCATTGGCGATGAGTGAGGCGGGCGCGGGGTCGGATGTCATCTCGATGAGCCTGAGGGCAGAGAAGCGCAATGGCTACTATCGGCTCAATGGCAATAAATTCTGGATCACCAATGGGCCTGATGCTAATGTCTTAGTTGTTTATGCCAAAACCGACCCCGAAGCGGGCTCGCGCGGTTTGACGGCTTTTTTGATCGAACGTGAGATGTTGGGATTTTCCACCAGCGGTCATTTCGACAAGCTGGGCATGCGCGGGTCAAATACGGCGGAGCTGATCTTTGACAATGTGGAAGTCCCCTTTGAGAATGTGCTGCAACAGGAGGGCGCCGGGGCCAAGGTCCTTATGTCTGGCCTCGATTATGAGCGTGTGGTGCTGGCCGGTATTGGTTTGGGCATAATGGCCGCCTGTTTGGATGAGGTCATGCCCTATATGGCTGAGCGCAAACAATTTGGCCAACCAGTTGGTAATTTCCAACTGATGCAGGGCAAAATTGCAGATATGTATACGGCGATGAACTCCGCGCGCGCCTATGTCTACGAGGTGGCGAAAGCCTGTGATCGTGGTGAGGTGACACGCCAAGACGCGGCGGCCTGCTGCCTCTTTGCCAGCGAAGAGGCAATGAAACAGGCCCATCAGGCCGTGCAAGCGCTGGGCGGTGCAGGGTTTTTGAACGATGCACCCGTGGCACGGTTGTTTCGGGATGCTAAATTAATGGAAATCGGCGCTGGCACCAGCGAAATTCGTCGGATGTTGGTTGGACGTGAATTGATGGGGAAAATGGTATGAGATATTTGCTATTGAGTGCGGGGATGGCGATCTTGGCCATGGCGGCACAGGCGGAGACGAAATTGCCGCAGTCACATGTGAATTCAATGGCGTGTTTAGAAAACATGGGGCAAAGCACCAGCTGGGGTCAATGCTTGGGCTTGATTTTTGAGCCCTGCTTCAGCTTGGAGGTCGCCTCGGAGGCGCATTTGACTTGTTTGCAAAGCGAACGCGAAGGCTGGACCGCGACCATGCGGCTGTTGCAGGAAGATGTGACCGAGGCCATTACGGTAAAATCCGCAGAGGATTTGGCGGGCATATTGAGTGGATGGATCAACTATGTTTCGCAAAAATGCCAAGCCGACGGCGATCCAGAAGGCAAGCCACGTTTGGCGGCCAAGCAGCTGGGCTGTCAGATTACAGAACTTGTCGGACTGAGCGGGGAATATGCGGCCTGCCTCGAAGGGCGCTCCACCGCGGACTATTGCGTGCTGAAAGACTAGAGGCGCGCGCGGTGACACAGTCTGAAGCTTCAAAGGCCAAGGAGCAGCATCTGCGCGCTTTAGCGCGGGTCGAGCAGGCCGCATCGGAGGCCGCTCAGGGCGGCGGTGACGCGGCGCAGGCCCGGCATATTGCGCGCTCGAAGATGCTTCCGCGGGACCGGGTTGCCAATTTATTGGATCCCGGCAGTGCATTTTTAGAAATTGGTGCGACTGCCGCCCATGGCATGTATGACGGCGCTGCACCCTGCGCTGGGCTTATCACCGGTGTCGGCACAGTCCACGGACGCCAAGTCATGGTGATCTGCAATGACGCCACGGTCAAAGGCGGCACCTATTATCCGATGACGGTGAAAAAGCATCTCAGGGCCCAAGAAGTTGCGCAAGAGTGCCATCTGCCGGTGGTCTCTTTGGTCGATAGCGGCGGGGCAAATTTGCCCAATCAAGATGAGGTTTTCCCAGACCGGGACCATTTTGGCCGCATATTTTATAATCAGGCTCAGATGTCTGCCAAAGGCTTGGCGCAAATTGCGGTTGTGATGGGATCCTGCACGGCTGGGGGCGCCTATGTGCCGGCCATGGCGGATGTGTCGATCATTGTGAAAGAGCAGGGCACGATTTTTCTCGCCGGGCCACCATTGGTCAAAGCGGCCACAGGAGAGGTGGTTTCGGCAGAAGATTTAGGCGGCGGAGATGTGCACACGCGCCTGTCGGGCGTGGCCGATTATCTGGCCGAGGATGACACCCATGCGCTGGCCCTGGCGCGCGAGGCGGTGCGCCATCTGCCCGCTGCTGCGCCCCAAGCCGCCTTTGCGCAGGTGGCAGATATGACAGCGCCCAGTATGGATGACATTTTTGATGTGATCCCGAGCGATTTAACCACGCCCTATGATATTCGCGATGTGATCTGCCGGTTGACGGATGGCGGGGCGTTCGATGAATTCAAAGTGCGGTTCGGCACCACCTTGGTCACGGGGTTCGGGCATATTGAGGGCATGCCCGTGGGCATTGTCGCCAATAATGGCGTGCTGTTTTCCGAGGCGGCCCAAAAGGGCGCGCATTTTGTTGAACTGTGCTCCCAGCGTAAAACGCCGCTGATCTTCCTGCAAAACGTCACCGGATTTATGGTGGGACAGAAGTATGAAAACGAAGGCATTGCGCGCCATGGGGCGAAAATGGTCACGGCGGTGGCCTGCACGTCTGTGCCGAAAATTACCATGATTGTGGGTGGCAGCTACGGGGCGGGCAATTACGGCATGGCGGGCCGTGCATTTCAGCCGCGGTTTTTATGGAGCTGGCCTACATCGCGCACAGCCGTCATGGGGAGCGCGCAGGCAGCCGGTGTATTGGCCACGGTCAAACGAGATGCGATTGAGCGCGCGGGAGGCAGCTGGAGTGAAGAGCAAGAAGCCGCGTTCAAACAGCCGACGCTTGAGATGTTTGAGACACAATCCGATCCGCTCTACGCCAGCGCGCGATTGTGGGACGATGGGGTGATTGATCCCAGAGACAGCCGGAAAGTCTTGGCTCTGTCTCTGCGCGCTGCGCTCAATGCCCCGATTGAGGAAACAAAATTTGGCGTCTTTAGGATGTAATGACATGAGTGATGAAACGACCGTCGTAACCCAGCCGGACAGTTTTGGCCGCCATTGGGTCTATGTCACTGACGCACAGGTTCGCGGCCATGCCAAAGGGCGTTTTTCTTTGGCCATTTGGTTGATCTGCATTTGGTTCGTCGCAGTTGGAGGCTTTGAGATTGTCTTGGGCAGCAGCGCCTCTTTGCCGCGCATGGTCTTCGGGCTGGTGCTGTTTTTGACCGGCGCTGGCCTCGTTTTGCGCAATCGGCTGGCCTATCTGGCGGCCTTATTTGTGCCGATGATTTTTCTGATCCGCTTTTTCAGTGGGGCTTCGGGCTATGGCGGGCTTTTTAGCGGACCGGCGCAACATTACGATCTGTGCAACGCTTTGGTGGTTGTGGGGGGATGTTTCTATCTTTTTGAGGGGGATCGCGCCAATTTCATTTTTCGGCGGCGCTATCGCAGCTATCGGGCAGAAAGCTTGCAGAAATGATTCAAAAATTGCTGATTGCCAACCGTGG
>NYTV01000111.1 GCA_002683685.1 Paracoccaceae bacterium | reverse complement strand
GAGGCCTTGAGTGTGATTATCCAGGTGTTTTGGTTCAAACGCACCGGTCGGCGTGTGTTTCTCATGGCACCGATCCATCATCATTTTGAGAAAAAAGGCTATGCGGAAAGCCAGATCGTGATCCGTTTTTGGATCATTGCCATTGTCTTGGCGATGATTGGCCTGGCGACATTGAAAGTTCGGTAGATGGACATCGGGGCCGCGCGCCCATTGGAGAGCAGAGCATGATAGCAGTTCAGGGAATGCATGGGCGCCGGGTCTTTGTACTTGGAATGGGCCGCTCTGGATTGGTCGCCGCGCAGGCCTTGGTGGCTGGTGGTGCAGATGTGCTATGCTGGGACGACGGCGAGGCGGGGCGCAAGCGGGCGCAGGAGGCGGGCTTGCAGTGCAGAGATCCGTTACGTGACGGGCTTGAGGGGATGGATATGCTGATCACCTCACCGGGGATTGCGCACCTCTATCCAAAGCCGCATCCGGCCATTGCCCGAGCGATGCAGCTTGGCATTCCTCTCGACAATGACATTGGCCTATTCTTTCGCTCCTTTGCGACGCAATCTTGGACCGGGTTTGACCTAGCGCCCAAGGTGATTGCTGTGACCGGCTCAAATGGCAAATCCACCACCAGCGCCCTGATACATCATTTGCTTGAGGTGGCTGGACGGCGCAGCCAGCTGGCGGGGAATATTGGCCGCGGGGTGCTGGATCTTGAACCGGCTGAGGATGGCGATGTCATCGTTCTGGAACTGTCCTCCTATCAGCTTGAACTGGCCCGTAGCCTAACTCCTGATATCGCAGTCTTTACCAACCTCTCTCCAGATCACTTGGACCGCCATGCCGGCTACGGCGGCTATTTTGCCGCCAAACGCCGCCTGTTCTCGGAGGGCTGTCCAGATGTTGCGGTCATCGGCGTTGATGAGCCAGAGGGGCAGTATTTGGCCACGCAATTTTCCGATCACACCCATGATGATCGGGTGATCCGCATCCTTTCCGGACAAAAACCCAAAGGTAACAACTGGCAGGTGACGGCCCGCAAGGGATTTTTGGCGGAAAGCCGAAAGGGCCGGCAAATCGCCTCAATCGATCTGCGCGATATCCCTGGATTGCCTGGGGCACATAATCACCAAAATGCTTGTGCCGCCTATGCGGTGCTGCGCGCTTTGAATGTCGCGCCGCGGGTGATTGAAGAGGGACTGCGCAGCTTTGCGGGCCTGCCACATCGTAGCCAGGTGATCGGTGAGCTATCTGGCGTGCGGTTTGTCAATGACAGCAAGGCCACGAACGTCGACGCCGCGCTCAAAGCGCTGAGCGCATTTGACACTATCCGCTGGATCTGTGGCGGGTTACAAAAAGAGGGAGAGCTCTCGGCTCTGCAACCGGCCATGGGGCATGTGCAGAAAGCCTATGTGATTGGCCGCGAGGCGGAGGCTTTTGCGATGCAGCTTGATGTGGATTGCGAGGTTTGCACGACGATGCAGGCGGCCGTATCTGCCGCCTATGCACAAAGCCAACCCGGCGAGGTGGTCCTCTTAGCCCCGGCTGCGGCAAGCTTTGACCAATACGACAGTTTTGAAACCCGCGGCGAAGATTTCATTGCACAGGTGGCAGCTCTCAAAGGGACTTAGGCCTGCACGCTGTGCTTTTTTGGCGACGATTGGCGCGTTAGGGCTGAACAATTATTTTGCGTATAAAATTTTATTTGTAAGGACATATTATGATACCAAAAAAGTTGCATTTTGAAGGGTTGGCGATGAAAGCAAAAGGCCGGACAATTGCACCCAGTCTTGGGCTAAGTTGAACCAAGATTATTAAATTGTCATTTTTTCCCCTAACCAAAGAGCGTCTCGCCCGGCAGCGGCCATCTTTTTCAGATATCGAAAACAGTCACCTAGATTATGGCCTGTAATTATGGCTATAAGACTGGGCGATAATACGGGGCGATAAGTGCCAGGCCGCGGCTACAGCCCTACCTTAATCGACTGGCCTGCCACCCACCCAGAGGACCAGGCCCATTGGAAGTTATACCCGCCAAGCCAGCCGGTGACATCCACACATTCGCCGATGAAAAAGAGACCAGGTTGAGTTTTTGCCATCATCGTTTTGGATGAGAGCGCAGCGGTGTCCACCCCGCCGACCATCACTTCTGCCGTGCGATACCCCTCGGTGCCTGCTGGGGTGAGCTGCCACTGGGTGAGGCGCTCGGTGAGACGGTCCAGCTGCGCGGCGGTGAGATCGGCAATACGTTCGGGCAATGTGAGATCGTGCAGCACTAAGGGCACCAGCCGAGCCGGCAGAAGGCGTGCGAGGATGCTCGAGGGTGATTTTCGCCCTTCGGTTTGCTTGGCGTCCCGCACAGCTTGGCGCAGGCCCTCTTCTGACAACAGTCGCAGAGTGAGCAGGTCGCCCGGTGCCCAATAGCTCGACACTTGCAGTGCCGCAGGCCCGGACAGGCCGCGGTGCGTGAACAATACAGCTTCCTCAAAAGCGGTGCCATTGGTCTGCAAGAGCGCGGGGGCGGAGACGCCACTTATGGACTTAAAGGCCTCCTGCTGCGCGCCGGAAAAGGTGAAGGGCACCAATCCCGCGTAGGTTTGCGTCAAGGGAATGCCGAATTGCTGGGCCAGGCGGAGGGCGAAGTCGGTGGCCCCCATCTTCGGGATTGGCTTGCCGCCGCAAGCCACCACAAGATTACGCGCTGTGACCGATCGTGACCCCTGCGCTCCGTTGAGCTGGATCGCATAGCCAGCTTCAATCGCATTGACCGATTGCACAGAGGTGTTAAGCTCGACCTGTCCACCTGCCTCAGCCACGCCTTTGAGAAGCATGGCGACAATCTCTTTGGCAGAGGTGTCGCAAAACAATTGTCCCAGTGTTTTTTCGTGATAGGCAATGCCGCTGCGGGCCACCCAATCAATGAAATCCCATTGCGTGTATCGGGCCAGTGCGGATTTGGCGAAATGCGGATTGCTGCTGATATAATTTTCAGCTGAGGCATATAGGTTGGTGAAGTTACACCGACCGCCGCCGCTGATGCGAATTTTCTCGCCCGCGGCCTTTGCGTGATCAATCACCAAGCATTTGCCAGGCGCTTGCGCGGCGCAGATCAACCCAGCCGCTCCAGCGCCGATAATGAGTGTGTCAAAGTCCATAGGCGATGACTTGCCTGTTGCGGGGCAAATGGCAAGGCAATTGGTACTGGAAAAATGCGCAAACTCCGGCTAATGTTGAAGGAGACCTCAAAAATGGGGCGCAGTACAGGCGGTTTTACGATGACAGAGATGGTACATGGGCCTTTGCCCGTTGAAGTGCGCGATCCAATTTTGCCGCGGTGGTGGCGAACCGTGGACCGTTGGACGATGGCGAGCGTTCTGTTTTTGTTTATTTTTGGTTTGATATTAGCACTCGCAGCCTCGCCCCCATTGGCAGAGCGCAACAATCTTGAAGCGTTTCATTATGTGCACCGGCAAGCGATCTTTGGGGGTTTGGCCCTTGTGGCCATGACCATCACATCCATGATGTCGCCCGATACGGTGCGGCGCTGGGCCACGGTGGGCTTTGGCCTTGCGCTTTTGGCGCTGATCTTATTGCCGATATTTGGAACAGATTTTGGCAAGGGCGCGACGCGTTGGTATTCTTTTGGGTTCGCCTCCGTGCAGCCTTCTGAATTTATCAAGCCGGTCTTTGTGGTGTTTTCAGCTTGGTTGATCTCAGCCTCCTTCGAGCCTGGCGGACCTCCTGGGCGGATGATGTCTTTCGCCGCGGCGGTGGTGATTGCCGGGTTTTTGGCCCTGCAACCTGATTTTGGTCAGGCCAGTTTGATCCTCTTTGCTTGGGGCGTTATGTATTTCTGCGCCGGAGCGCCACTTTTGTTCATTCTGTCCATGGCCGCAGCAACGGTATTGGCCGGTTTTGTGGCTTATAATTTCAGCGAGCATTTCGCACGACGCATTGACGGCTATATGGCCGCTGATGTGGATCCAAATACCCAGCTTGGCTATGCGGCCAATGCAATCCAAGAAGGCGGATTATTTGGTGTCGGCACCGGTGAAGGTTCGGTGAAATGGTCCTTACCCGATGCCCATACGGATTTCATCATTGCGGTGGCAGCTGAGGAATATGGCGTGCTGATGGTCTTGGTCATTTTGGGGCTATTTGCCGTGATCGTTCTGCGAACGCTGGCCCGTTTGGTGCAAGAGCGGAATCTTTTTGTGCGCCTCGCTGGGACCGGTTTGGTGTCGATGTTTGGGGTGCAAGCGATGATTAACATGGGGGTCGCGGTGCGTTTGCTGCCGGCTAAGGGCATGACTTTGCCTTTCGTCAGCTATGGTGGATCTTCCTTGATTGCTGGCGGCGTTGCTCTGGGCATGATCCTGGCCTTTACGCGCAGTCGTCCCCAAGGGGCTTTGAGCGCTGTTTTGCGTGGATATTGATATGACACAATCTCCCCTTTTGGTTCTCGCGGCCGGTGGTACTGGCGGGCATATGTTCCCGGCGCAGGCCGTGGCAGAGGTCATGTTGGCGCGCGGGTGGCGGGTGGTTCTATCGACTGATGCGCGCGGTGCACGCTATACGGGCGGGTTTCCCCCCGAGGTTGCGATAGAACAGGTTTCCAGCGCCACTTTCGCCAAGGGTGGGTTGGTTGCCAAAATTCTCGTGCCGATCCGCATAGCCCTTGGCATCACAGCTGCGCGGCGAAAAATGCGCCGGGATCGGCCAAAGGTTGTGGTGGGATTCGGCGGTTATCCGGCCATACCGGCCATGGGGGCTGCAACTTCGCTGGGCGTGCCCTGTCTGTTGCATGAGCAAAATGGGGTCCTGGGGCGCGTCAATCAATTGTTTGCGCCGAGGGTCAATCAAATCGCCTGCGGTACATGGCCCACTGAATTGCCTGCGGGGCTGACCGGCCATCATGTGGGCAATCCGGTTCGCGCGGAGGTCTTGGCGCGCCATGCTGCGGGCTATAGCGCACCTGGCGATCATTCCATGAGCCTTCTGATTATCGGGGGCTCGCAAGGCGCGCGTATTTTGTCTGACGTGGTCCCTGCGGCTATTGCCTTATTGCCCAAGAGCTTGCTCAAAAATTTGAGCATTGCGCAACAGGCCCGCGAAGAGGATCGCGCGCGGGTGCAAGCGGCCTATGAAGATATGGGTCTGCGCGCCGATGTCCGGCCGTTTTTCGATGATATTCCCGAGCGCATGAGTGAGGCGCAGCTGGTGATTAGCCGCTCCGGCGCCTCCTCTTTGGCGGATATTTCGGTCATTGGCCGCCCATCGGTTTTGGTCCCCTTGGCAGCGGCCATCCGTGATGAGCAAACCGCAAATGCCCGCGCATTGGTCGAGGCGGGTGCCGCGCGGCTGTTGACCGAAGACGCCTTTACGCCCGAGGCTTTGGCCCGTGAAATTCAAGATATATTAACCAATGGCACTCAAGCCCAATCTATGGCCGAGGCGGCGCTGAGCTGCGCCAAGCCTAAAGCAACAAAAACCCTTGCCGATATGATCGAGGCCTTGGCCGGAGCGATGTGATGAACAAAGTAACCAAACTGCCTGGAGACATCGGCGCGATCCATTTTGTCGGGATCGGCGGCATTGGCATGTCTGGCATAGCGGAGGTTCTGTTGGATCAGGGCTATCGGGTGCAGGGATCTGACTTGAAAGCCTCTGAGATCACCCGTCGGCTTGAGCGTTTGGGTGCCACGGTATTTTTGGGGCAACGGGCGGAGAACTTGGCGGGTGCTGAGGTGATTGTTGTCTCTACGGCCATTAAACCGGACAATCCTGAACTGGATGAGGCGCGTAAAGCCGGCCTGCCGGTGGTGCGGCGGGCCGAAATGCTGGCCGAATTGATGCGGCTCAAGTCGAATGTGGCTGTCGCTGGCACCCATGGCAAGACCACCACCACGACGATGGTCTCAACTTTGCTGCATGCAGGCGGATTTGATCCAACGGTTGTGAACGGTGGTGTCATCCATGCTTTTGAATCCAACGCCCGCACGGGCCAGGGAGAATGGATGGTGGTCGAGGCCGATGAGAGTGACGGCACATTCAATCGCCTGCCAGCAACCATTGCCGTGGTCACCAATGTGGATCCTGAGCATATGGAGCATTGGGGCAGTTTCGACAATCTGCGCCAGGGATTTTTCGAATTTGTACATAATATCCCATTTTATGGTCTAGCGGTCTGCAACACAGATCACCCCGAAGTGCAGGCTCTGGTCGGACGAATTACGGATCGCCGGGTTGTGACCTATGGGTTTAACACCCAAGCCGATGTGCGGGCTGTCAATCTGTCCTATGCCCAGGGCGCGGCCTATTTTGACGTGGCGCTGCGCGATGGTCGTGTAATCACCGATTGCACCCTGCCCATGCCAGGAAATCACAATGTCTCGAATGCTCTGGCGGCAGTGGCCGTGGCGCTGCATTTGGGTATGAGCGCGGAGGCGATCCGCGAGGGTTTGAAGAGTTTCAAGGGCGTCAATCGCCGCTTCACGCGGGTGGCTGAAATTGACGGGGTTACAGTGATTGATGACTATGCTCATCATCCGGTGGAAATTGCCGCCGCGCTCAAAGCGGCACGTCAATCCCATTCGGGCCGGATCATGGCCGTGCATCAACCGCATCGCTATTCGCGGCTGAATGACCTGTTTGAAGAGTTTTGCACCTGTTTTAATGATGCAGATGTGGTTGGAATTATGGATATTTTTGCCGCAGGTGAGGCGCCCATTGAAGGGGCTGATCGTGACAGCCTTGTGGCCGGGCTGACCAATCACGGGCATCGCAACGCGCTGGCGGTGGCTGATGAGGCCGCACTTGCCGCCTTTCTCACTGAGCAGTGCAGACCGGGCGATATGTTGATTTGTCTGGGTGCCGGTTCGATTTCAGCTTGGGCGCATGGATTGGCAAAGTGAGCTTGGGTGGGCGCTTGGTTGTTGGCATCAAGACCTCAGCAAACCAAGGTGAAGAGATCTACTTAGGGCTTTGACTTGGCGGCCATGATCCGGTCTAAAGAAACGGAATTCTTGAGGCGCAGATGATGTCTATTCCAACTCCCCGCGGGCGCTTGACGCTGAACCGCTCTTTGGCGGATCTCACATGGTTGCGCGTGGGGGGCGCCGCAGATGCAGTGTTCCAACCAGCTGATCGGCAGGATTTGGCCGAATTTTTGGCTCAACTGCCACAAGAAATCGCGATTTTTCCGATGGGTGTTGGGTCAAACCTGATCGTGCGAGACGGTGGGTTGCAGGCGGTGGTGATCCGTCTGGGCCGCGGTTTTAACGCGATTGAAACGGATGGTGACATGATCCATTGCGGGGCCGCGGCTCTGGACAGCCATGTTGCGCGCAAAGCGGCAGAGGCCGGGCTTGATCTGACCTTTCTGCGCACCATCCCTGGAACGATGGGCGGGGCGCTCAAGATGAACGCAGGCTGCTATGGCGCATATGTCGCCGATGCTTTTGTCTGCGCAAGCGGCTATGATCGGGCCGGCCGTGCGGTATCTTATGATGCGAAAACCCTCGGATTTTCCTACCGCAGCAGCGATTTGCCGCAAGATGTTGTCATCACTGACATCACCCTGCGCGCTTTGGGGCGGGATGCGCTGGAGAGGCTGCATCAAAAGATGGCGGACCAACTGGCCAAACGCGATGAGACACAGCCGACCAAGGAGCGGACCGCGGGCAGCACCTTTCGCAATCCAGCCGGCTTCAGCTCGACAGGCCAGGCCGATGACACACATGATCTGAAGGCCTGGAGCCTGATTGACGCGGCCGGATGCCGGG
>NYTV01000110.1 GCA_002683685.1 Paracoccaceae bacterium | reverse complement strand
GATTTTTCTCATCCGCTTTTTTAGCCAAGCCTCAGGATATGGAGGGCTTTTGAGCGGACCAGCGCAATATTACGACCTGTGTAACGCTTTGGTGGTTGTGGGGGGATGTTTCTACCTATTTGAGGGGGACCGCCCCAATTTCATTTTCCGGCGGCGCTACCGCAGCTATCGGGCAGAAAGCTTGCAGAAATGATTCAAAAATTGCTGATTGCCAACCGTGGCGAAATCGCTTGCCGCATTGCCCGCTCCGCAGGTGAGATGGGAATTGCCACCTTGGCCATCGCCTCGCAGGCGGATGAAGATGCGCTGCATGTGCAATCTTGTGATGAGGTGGTGTATCTGGGCGGTCACAGTCCAGCCGAAAGCTATTTGCGCAGCGATGCGATTATTTCCGCGGCCCTAGAGCGTGGCGCAGATGCGGTTCATCCGGGATATGGGTTTTTGTCCGAGGATCCTGAGTTTGCCCAAGCGGTGCAAGAGGCGGGCCTGATCTGGATCGGCCCACCTGCTGCTGCCATCCGAGCCATGGGGCTCAAAGATGCGGCAAAAGCGCTGATGCAAGAAGCCGGCGTTCCGATTGTGCAGGGATATCACGGTGCGGCGCAGTCTTTGCAGGTGCTAGAAGAGGCCGCCGCCCAGATAGGTTATCCTGTACTCATCAAAGCGGTGGCGGGTGGCGGCGGTAAAGGCATGCGCCGTGTAGACCGGCCTGAGGAATTTGCCGCCCATCTGGCCTCTGCGCAGTCCGAAGCACAAAGCGCCTTTGGCAATGCGCGGGTTTTGATTGAAAAATTTATTGCCAACCCGCGCCACATTGAAATTCAAGTTTTTGGCGATGGGCAGAAGGCTGTGCACCTCTACGAGCGGGATTGTTCTTTACAACGCCGTCATCAAAAGGTGATTGAAGAGGCACCAGCGCCGCATATGCCAAGTGAGGTTCGCGATGCTATGGGGCGGGCTGCCGTGCGGGCTGCTGAGGCGATTGGCTATGCCAGCGCAGGCACGGTTGAGTTTATTGTCGATGGCAGCGCACCACTGCATGAAAACAGCTTTTATTTCATGGAAATGAATACGCGCTTGCAGGTGGAGCATCCTGTCACCGAAGAAATTTTAGGGATCGACTTGGTGGCCTGGCAGCTGCAAGTTGCAGCCGGCGGTCTATTGCCGCGGACGCAAGATGAAATCCATGCTCAGGGCCATTCGATCGAGGCGCGGCTCTACGCGGAAAATTCCGCTCAGGGTTTTCTGCCCTCAATCGGCCAGCTGCATCACCTGAATTTTGGACCGGGATTGCGTGTGGAAACCGGCGTGGCGCAGGGTGGGCAGGTCACGCCCTATTACGATCCGATGATCGCAAAGCTCATTGCGACGGGACCAGATCGGGCTGGCGCGCTTCAAAGGCTGGTGCGGGGTTTGAAATTGACCGAGATCGCGGGTCTCAAGACCAATCGTGATTTTTTGATAGCGCTTTTGCAGCACGAGGATTTCGTGGCTGGCACGTTTGACACAGGGTTGATCGCGTGTGACATGCAGGTTTTGATCCATGCGCCCGCACCGACCCCGGAAGATTGGGCACGGGCGGCGCTTTGCGCCATGGGGCTGTCAGAAACTGGCCGAGACCGACAGAGTGATACTGGCTTCACGCTGTTCATCCCTCTGCGCCAAAGTATCGCTTTGCGCCACCAAGATCAGTTGCAAACTCTGCAGGTGAGCCTGCGGCCCGGGGGGCAGGTCCTTGTTGATGTCGCCGGGGAAATGGTGGCGCTTGATCGGGGCCGCATATCGCAGAGGCCAGCGGTTTTGGCCGGCGAAAAAGCCTATCTCTTTGGCGAACAGACTTTGGTGTTCGATGTGATTGACCCTTTGCAGTGCACCGCGAGCGTTCAAGGCGATGGGGCAATCACGGCGCCGATGCCTGGCTTGGTCAAACAGGTATTTGTGCAGGCCGGTCAAGAGGTTGCGGCGGGTGATCCTATTGTTGTTCTCGAAGCTATGAAAATGCAGCATACGCTTTGCGCCGATCATGCGGGCCACGTTGAAAATTTGACGGCGATGCAAAATCAACAGGTGGAAGCAGGCGTGGTTTTGGCCGTGATTGAAGCCGCGCAGGAGGAGGCGTGATGCAGCAGGAGGTTGAGATTTTTGAGGTTGGTCCGCGTGATGGGCTTCAAAATGAACCTGCTTTTATCTCCTCGGCAGATAAAATCGCGCTGACGGAGGCTTTGGCGCGCGCCGGCCTGATGCGGATCGAATGCGCCAGTTTCGTTAGCCCTAAATGGGTGCCACAAATGGCAGATGGGGCGCAGGTGGTGCAGGGGGTAATGCCCGGTGCGGCGCAGCTCTATGCCCTGGCTCCCAATATGCGGGGTTTGCAGGCGGCATTGGCGACCCCGGTTCAGGGTGTTTGCGTATTCATCGCCGCCACCGAAGGCTTTAGCCGCGCCAATACGAATATTTCGCTCGCCGGTGCTGTGGAGCGCGTGCAAGAGGTGATCGCGGCTTTCAAGGCTGAGGCGCCGACGGTTGTGCGGATGCGCGGTTATATTTCCTGTGTCACCGAATGCCCCTATGATGGGCCTGTCGACCCGTCCGAAGTGGCCCGGCTGGCCGAGCTCTTGCATGGTGCGGGTTGCGATGAAATCTCTCTTGGAGATACCATAGGCACGGCCTATCCTGAGCAGGTGGCGCGCATGTTAGAGGCGGTGGTGCAAAGGGTGCCTGCCGGCCTTTTGGCCGGGCATTTTCACGATACGGCGGGACGGGCCTTGGCAAACATTGATGCGTCACTTGACTATGGTCTGCGGATCTTTGATGCCTCCATTGCTGGCCTGGGCGGCTGTCCCTATGCGCCCGGCGCGAAGGGCAATGTCGACACGCAATTGGTCTACGACCACCTTGTCGCGCGCGGCTATGAAATCGCTGGATCGCCAGATCGCGCCGGGTTGGAGCGCGCGTCGCGTTTGGCGCGAAAAATCCTTGGACGCATAGAAGGCGCAGAAGATGCAATTTGATACCATAGACAGCGCAACAGATGCACAGGGCGTGTGTACGGTTTGGCTGAACCGGCCTGAGAAACACAATGCATTGTCTGAACAGATGATCGATGAGCTGACCGAAATGGCCGCGATATTGCGCCAAGGCTCAGCGCGCGTTGTGATCTTGGCTGCGCGCGGTAAAAGTTTTTGCGCCGGTGGGGATTTGCAGTGGATGCAAGTGCAAATGCAGGCGGATCGAGCGACCCGGCAAGCGGGCGCGAGGCGTCTTGCGGGGATGCTACAGGTTTGGAACACGCTGCCGCAGCCGGTGATCGGACGTATTCACGGCAATGCCTTTGGTGGCGGGGTTGGGCTGGCCTCGATCTGTGATCTGGCCATTGGGGTTGAGACGGCCGCGATGGGGCTGACGGAAACCAAGCTTGGGCTGATTCCTGCGACCATCGGTCCTTATGTTATCGCGCGTATGGGCGAGGCGGCGGCGCGGCGGGTGTTTATGTCTGCACGCAAACTTTCCGCGCAAGAGGCGCAAAGCCTTGGGCTTTTGGCCAAAACCGTTGCGGAAGACGCGCTTGACCAGGCCGTGATGGCAGAGGTGATACCCTATTTAAGCTGTGCGCCGGGGGCCGTAGCTGCGGCGAAAAAATTGGCGCGGGCACTGGGTCCGGTCATTGACGCACAGACCATTGAAATGACGGTCACCGCCTTGATAGAGCAATGGGAAAGCCCAGAGGCAGAGGAGGGCATTGCCGCTTTTTTTGGCAAAATAGCGCCCAGCTGGCAGGTCCAGTGACTCGTTTTGGATAAATTTTCTTTAAGACCGGCTGGGATTACGCAATCCGGGCGTTGACCCTTTTGTGCCCGAAGCGTAGTAGAGGCATGATCTGTGCCACAAGCGGCACATGTAAGGAGCCAACGTGGAAAATATTGCACAGGACTACCTCCCGATATTGATGCTGCTGGCAGTGGCAATAGGATTGGGCATTGTTTTGTTATTGGCTGCAGCCGTGGTCGCGGTACGAGATCCAGATCCGGAAAAAGTCTCTGCCTATGAATGCGGGTTTAACGCCTTTGATGATGCGCGGATGAAATTCGACGTGCGCTTTTATCTGGTGGCGATCTTGTTCATCATCTTCGATCTTGAAATCGCGTTTCTCTTTCCTTGGGCCGTCGCCTTTAAGGACATAAGCATGCTGGCCTTTTGGTCAATGATGGCGTTTTTGGCGGTTCTCACCATTGGATTTGCCTATGAGTGGAAGAAGGGAGCCTTGGAATGGGAGTGATGGCAGGAGCGAATACCGCCGGCTTCGACCGCGACGTTGCCACCTCAGAGCTCAACAGTGAGCTTCAGGATAAGGGCTTTTTGGTTACATCAACCGAAGATATCATCAATTGGGCGCGCACCGGCAGTCTCCATTGGATGACCTTTGGTTTGGCGTGCTGCGCTGTCGAGATGATGCATGCCTCCACGCCGCGCTACGATTTAGAACGTTTTGGCACCGCGCCGCGGGCCAGTCCGCGTCAATCAGATTTGATGATCGTTGCTGGAACCTTGACCAATAAAATGGCGCCAGCGCTGCGCAAGGTTTACGATCAAATGCCCGAGCCGCGATATGTGATCTCGATGGGCTCTTGCGCCAATGGGGGCGGCTATTATCATTATAGCTACTCCGTTGTGCGAGGCTGCGACAGGATTGTGCCCGTAGACGTCTATGTGCCAGGCTGCCCGCCAACAGCCGAGGCGCTGCTTTATGGTATTTTGCAGCTGCAAAGAAAAATTCGACGAACAGGAACGATCGTGAGGTAAGGTCATGCAAGTTATGTTTGGTTCGGTTGTATCTTTTAAGAGTGGTGGGCCGTTGATGACCATTGAAGAGTTGGCTGAACGTGCGGATGCGCGCTTTGCGTGGTTTGTCGATCAGGCAGTTCAACGCGAATGGTTCGCGTTGGTCGCGTTGCAGCCTCAGGTTCCGCCAAAAGCCGGCGCTAAGAAAGTTGTGAAATGACACAGGCATTACAAGAATTAGGTGCGTTGATTGCATCAAAACGGCCCGATTGCGTGCTGTCTTATGGCGTGAGCTTTGACGAATTGACCATTTTCGTTGCGCCGTCCAACATCGTTGGATTGGTAGATTTTCTCAAGTCAAACCGCAGCTGCCGTTTTTCGACCTTGGTTGATATCACAGCTGTCGATTACCCAGGTCGTGAAAAACGCTTTGATGTCGTCTATCATTTGCTCAGCATGTATCAGAACCACCGCGTGCGTCTTCGGGCGGCTGTGCGGGCCGAAGATATGGTGGCGTCGATCGTCGAAGTGCACCCTTCGGCAAATTGGTTTGAGCGCGAAGTATTCGATATGTTTGGCATACTCTTTTCTGGCCACCCGGATCTGCGCCGATTGCTGACCGATTATGGTTTTCGCGGCCATCCGCTGCGGAAGGATTTTCCAACCAGCGGCTATACGGAACTGCGTTACGATGAGGCTGAAAAGCGCGTGGTCTATGAGCCGGTGTCTCTGGTACAGGAATACCGTCAATTCGACTTTATGTCTCCTTGGGAAGGCGCGAAATATGTGCTGCCCGGTGACGAGAAGACGGATGGGGCCAAGGGGTAAAATATGGCCGATCCAACTCTTTTGATTTGTGTGGGAGCGACTAATGCGGGAACGTCTTGGATGCATCGCTATTTGCATAATCATGAAGCGTTTTATGTGCGATCGGTTAAAGAATACCTTTATTTTACAAAATATAAAAATAAGAAATTAATGCGAAAGCTGAAGGTCTTGAACTGTCTGATCGTCCAATATGAGGCGCGGTTGCTTGAGGCTGGAGCTGCGGATGATATCATTCGCATACTCAATTTGAGCCGCCGGATTGATGATACCAAGGCGCTGATCATGGCGCTTTCGGCAGAGCGCAGCGACGATTCTGCTTATTTAGGGTATCTGCAGGCTGGGCGCACTTATGAGACTGTCGTGCTTGACG
>NYTV01000109.1 GCA_002683685.1 Paracoccaceae bacterium | reverse complement strand
TCTGGCAACCTGTTCAAAAGAGCGATTATGAGCATGAAACCAGAAAGTTCCCGCATCAGGGGCAACGAAATCGTAGTCAAAGCTGTTTCCCGGCTCCACCGCATCTTGGGTGAGACCGGCAACTCCGTCCATAGCATTGTCGATCCGAAGCCCATGCCAATGGACAGAGCTTGCTTGCGGCAGCTCGTTGACAAACCGTCTCGCAACGCGCTCACCTTGTTTTAACCGGATCGCAGGTCCCGGCATTTGCCCGTCATATCCCCAAATTTCAGTCTGCGGATACGCTGACGGCGCTAACTGTACTCTAGCTGGTCGAGCCGCCATCACGGCCATCTCTTCCGAAGCAGCAAATCCCGCATTCGGCAGTGCTCCGAGTAATCCCACTGCGCCGCTTGCTTGCAGAAATTCCCGCCGTGTTTGTGTCATGTCGTCCCTTTCGTTTTTGCGGGCAGTCTGGGACCGCACACAATCTTGTCACCCACCAGAATGATCATCCATCAAATACGTTGCGATGGCCTGTCGATCTGCAACCGTCAGGAATTGCGTTCCTTGAAGAACGACCTCACCCATTGAACCACCGAAGGCGTCTCCGCTGGGCGTGATTCCCGTCTTCAGGGCGTATGCGAGCGCATCCACGGTCCAGTCACGAGACTGAAGCGTTTCATGGTCGATCGCCGGCGCTTTGTTGCCTCCCGGAAGAGATGGGTTGCCTGCGAAGTGCTCGTCATCGGAGTTTCGAGCGCCAAGGATGTTTCTGCCTGTATGGCAGGCCGCGCAATGTGTCGCTCCTTCGACAAGTTCCCGCCCACGGTTCCAGACAGGGTCGTTACCTTCAATCGGGCCTGTCCGAGGTGGTTCAAGAAATGCCGCGCGCCACAGTTTCAGGCCCCATCGTTGATCAAACGGAAACGCCATTTGATGACTTGGGGCCGGTTGAGACACCGCAGGGACGGTCTGAAAGGCCGCCCAAAGATCTGCAATGTCCTGATCTGTGAAATTCGCATAAAACGGATAGGTGAAGGCTGGGTAGTACGGCTCTCCCTCGGGCGAGATGCCCTGCCGAACCGCTTTTGCAAACTCCTCGATTGTCCAATCACCGATGCCATGCTCCGGATCGGTGGTCAGGTTTGCGGAATAGAGTGCCCCGAAGGGCGTATCCAACTTCACACCACCCGCAAGTGGAGCGCCGCGGTCCTCAAAATCAGTGTGGCACGCAATGCAACCGCTTGCACGCGCGAGATAGGCGCCCCGATCTACGTCACCTGTCAACTCGATTGGATCGGGTTTCAGGCCTATCGGCCAAATCACCAGTGTTCCAAGCCCAACGATGCCCAGTAACGCTACGCCGGAACCAAATAAGATAATTCGCTTCATCTTATTTTGACTCCGCACGGAATTTTGTATGACAGGCCGAGCAAACCTGACTGACCATTGCGAAGGCGCCATCCACCGGCATACCCGCAATGTCGTCAGCCGTCATCGCCCCCTGCATCATTCCACCGCCCATCATGGTGCCGCCACCCATCATCGAACTGCCGCCCATCATTGCGCCAGAAGACATGCCACTTTGGGTGCCTGCCATCATGCCGTTGTTGGCCGCTCTCGCCAGTCCGTCAGCATAGACCTCAAGTTGCTCGGCCAATTCAGTGAATTCGTTCCAGTTGGTCCAGACCGCATCCCTGGTTTCCGACGGGGCACCGCCACTGCCTTCCGGGAAAAGCTCTGTGAGATCAGCGCCTGCGTGATTTCCAATCGTTTTTGCTACCGAACGAACACTGGCGGCATTGAATTCGATTTCGCCGCGCATCATTGGGGTGATCGCTTTGACGGCTTTTCCCATGGCGCTCATGGCATCCATGCGTTCTTTGACAATTCCGGTAGCGCCGCCATGAGCATAGGCGGCGAACGCGGCCGAGGTGAAAACAAAAGCGGTAATTACGGTGAGTTTTTTCATCGGTTTGGTCCTTGATCTGTATGAGTTGATGTATCTGCAATCAGGACCGAACGCGCGGAGGTGGTGGATCAGACAAAGCCAACCAGCTTTCGCGTGAATGGCTGGTGAACGAAAATGGTAAAGGGGTTTGGGCACTTGAGACTGTAAAGTTCGGTTGCAGCGTTAGAACTGCGGTCACGTAACAGTCCAAGCCGGGATGGCAGTGACCAGAAATCTCCGCGAAATCTGCGTCATGCGCACCCCGGTGGGACCGCTCGTGCTCCGAGGCAACGGCGAATTCGGCTTCGGGATGCGCGCGCACCGATTCAGGAAGCGCCAGAAAAACACCAAGCACAGTCACAACGACAACGCGGATTAAAAGACTTACCTGTTTTTCTCTCCAGAGATGCATCAGTTGATCCCGTTCTCCCGTTGAAGCTCGCGCACGTAGCGCGCAATGTATTTCACGTCGGCTTGGGTCAGCCCTTTGACCGGAGGCATGTTTCCGAACTTCCAGTGGTGTGCGCGCACGCCGTTTTTAGCGGCCAAAACGAATGCCATGTCTGAATGGTGGCTTGGCTCGTAGATCTTGTGAACCAACGGAGGTGCGACACCATTTTGGCCTGCCGCATTTTCACCGTGGCAGTCCGCGCATTTTGCCTCGAATGCACGCTTGCCGATCTCCGCTTCAGCAGACAAATTGGCTGGTATGCGAAGCTCAACGATTGGTTCGCCCTGGGCGATCCTGCTTGTGTCCGGTGTCACCATCGAATGGCCTTGAGTGGCGGGTGCGGGTTGCAAAAACTGCAACGCTGCCACGACCAACCCCGCAAGGAAGACCCCTCCAACGTACAGACCAGTTTTATTCATTTGCCTTCCTTTTCCCGTCTTGGGGCTATTTTCTTCAGATAATCTTGACTTGTGTCCCGATCGGCGTCCGCTCGTACACTTCCTCAATTTGCTCGTTGAAAAGACCAATGCATCCGTTCGACGATTTACGTCCGATTTTGCGTGTGTCCTGGGTTCCGTGGATCCGGTAGTATTGCCACGAAAGGTAGAGCGCCCGTGTCCCGAGAGGGTTTATCGGATCGCCGCCTTTGACGTATGCGGGCCATTCAGGATTGCGCTCGCGCATGGATGGGGTTGGAGCCCAGCCCGGGTTTTTTCGCTTTTCGACAACTTCGGTGTAGCCGCGCTTTGTCAGTTCGTCCGTCAAAGGCACCGACGTGGGGTAGACTCGCATCTCCCCGTCCGTTGTCCAATGCTGGAGGACCCTGGTGGTTGTGTCGGACACGATTATTCCCTTGCCCATACTGTCGAAATGGTCCCGCCAGTCGTGCAATGCGAACGACGAGATGTTGCGGCGCACAGCTTCTGAGTCCTGCGCCCGCACTATCGAGGGAGCGGCAAGGAATGCTGACGCTCCACAGAACAAAGTTCGTCTGGTGATCTGGTTTGATCTAAACCTGCCCATGCCTTGCCTCCAATTAGTAGGATCATCCGTTTAGGTCTTCGGATTTTTTCTACTAGAAGACTGGTCGACATCAACCTGACAAGGCAGTGATTTTTGTATCCATATGTAACCTTGACCTTACCATATGTGAGGCCTGCAAATGGGGGTGCGATCAAATGTTGCGAGGAATCGATGACTAAAAAATCCAGCCCAACCGGGTCAGGCCACTCAAAGATTATGCACTACGGCATGATGGTGTGCTGTGCCGTTATGCTATTGCCGATTGCAGGCTATTTTGTTGCTGGAGGAACGATTGGCGGGCTTTGGGGCAAATCAGCGGTCTTTCTGCCGCTTGTGCTTTGTGTCGGGGCGCATTTCGTGATGCACAAGATGATGGGGAAATCCTGTCATGGGGCTTCGGAGGACGAAGAGACGACAAAAGCGATTCCGTTACTCACGGACCAACAAATGGAAAAACCCCAACGCCAAGGGGTGTGAATTGGCCGGCCGTTGTCGCGTTGTTTGTGTAAGCTTGCTGGGGCTCGCAGTTACTGGCTGTTCTTCAACTGTTGATCAATGCGTCAAACCGGATGGCCCGGCGGTGTCTTCGAAAGGCACCGCTTCTGCCATTCCAGAAGGGTGTAGAATTGAAGGATCTCCTTCCGGCTCCGTGCAAGCCATTTCCTGCGAAAACGGGCGCCAGGGCT
Organism: Paracoccaceae bacterium; assembly: GCA_002683685.1. GTDB lineage: Bacteria > Pseudomonadota > Alphaproteobacteria > Rhodobacterales > Rhodobacteraceae > Planktomarina. Next base: position 2,067 of record NYTV01000109.1, on the reverse strand, counting down.
ATGTCATCGCTGACGTTGAGTGGGTATCTTTCCAAGCTTCCGAATAGAAACCCAATCTTCGAGATGCGCGGCGACAAATGATAAGAAACCGAACTCTCAGAACGCTGATTTCGGCCGTGGTTATCGGCTTCGGACTTGGTGCCTTCATCCCGGATGCTCCTCTGGCAAAGAACTCGGATACCTTTTCCGATCCCGCCCTGAGCGCCCGGTTGATAACAGTGCAGGATGCGGTCGCCAAAGACGCGGTAACGATAACTGCGGGTTTGGACCTCGTGCTTAGTGAGGGCTGGAAGGCCTATTGGCGATCACCGGGAGAGGTTGGTCTTCCTCCGGAAATCGACTGGAACGGATCGCTGAACGTCGCGAATGTCAAAATGCTTTGGCCAGCACCAACCCGGTTCACGGCATTCGGGATCGAGAACTTCGGCTACAGCGATGAGGTCGTCTTCCCTCTGGAGGTTCAACTGGAGCAGCCGGGCAAACCCGTTTCCCTTTCTGCCAGGGTTTCTCTGCTGATCTGCTCGAATGTCTGTGTACCGCAGAATTTTGAACTGTCGCTGACCCTTCCCACGGGAAACGGGATTGATAACAAAAGCGCCAGCCGACTGAGCGAGTTTATTGCGCGGGTGCCGCTCGAAGAGAAGGACGCACAGCTGGAATCTGCCATTGCGCATGTTGATGACGGGTTTTCGGAATTGACGATTTCGGTAAAGGCCGCTTCGCCATTTCAGGCACCTGACGTGTTCCCTGAACTCGGAGCCGGCACCGCTCTTGGGAACCCTGACATTCGGCTCGGCGATCGCGGAACCCTGCTTTGGGCGCGCTTCCCGGTGCTGTCATACGACGAGGAGCGCTCCAGGCCTCCGATCATCACCGTTACCGATGGTGCCGACCGCGCCTTCACCGTGACCCCCGACCGGGTCGAGACGCAGCCCGCGCCGCCCTTCCGCCTCAATGTGCTTGGTCCCGGCATCGACCAGCTCGCCTGGATCGCGCTGATTGCGTTTCTCGGCGGGATGATCCTGAACGTTATGCCTTGCGTTCTTCCGGTCCTGTCGATCAAGCTTTCTTCCGCCCTCAAACAGCAGGGCCGTGACAAACAGGTTGTACGCGGCGGATTCCTTGCCGCTGCCGCCGGGGTCATGGCGTTCATGTGGGGGCTTGCCGCCGTGCTTTTCCTGCTGCAACGCTTCGGAGTCATGGTTGGTTGGGGGCTTCAGTTTCAAAACCCCGTGTTCCTGGCCCTGATGTTCACCGTCCTGGCTGTGTTTTCGGCGAACCTTTTCGGGTTGTTCGAAATCACTTTGCCATCCGGCCTGCAGACGCGTCTGTCCAATACCGGCCGCAGGCATGGCTATACCTCTGACTTTTTGACCGGCCTGTTCGGCGCCGTCATGGCGACACCTTGTTCGGCGCCATTTCTTGGCACCGCCATCGCCTTCGCGCTCGCCGGTCGTGGAACCGATCTACTGATCGTTTTCACCTTTCTCGGTCTCGGGCTCGCCACACCTTACCTGGTTGTCGCCGCATCCCCGCGCTTGGTGACCTTCCTGCCAAAGCCCGGCCGTTGGATGGTCGGATTGAAGCTCGTGTTGGGCCTACTTCTGGTTGTCACGGCACTGTGGTTGTTTTGGGTCCTCACAGGGGTTGCCGGTACCCGGGCGGCGATTGCGGTTGCAGCCCTGTCGGCGGCCTTGATCCTGGTCCTGTGCCTTGGCAGCCTGTCCCCCCGGCTGCGCTGGTCGGGCATCGCGGTGTTTTCGATCCTGCCGCTCGTCGCATCCGCCATGCTGGCGCAACCTGCCCACAACCAAACAAACGCGGCAACTCAGGAATGGACGGCATTCGATCGCGCTGAAATCGCCCGCCTGGTCTCTCGTGGCGAGGTGGTGTTTGTCGATGTCACCGCCGACTGGTGTTTGACCTGCAAAGCGAACAAGGCACTTGTTCTCGATCGCGAACCCGTCCTCCATGCTCTGCGAAGTGATGACGTCACACAAATGCAGGCAGATTGGACACGGCCGAACCAGGCGATTTCGCGTTACCTGGAAAGTTTCAACCGCTTCG
>NYTV01000108.1 GCA_002683685.1 Paracoccaceae bacterium | reverse complement strand
ATCCCCTTGACTTGGCCAGCCTCATCCGTGGGGCTGGTCCCTTTATTTTCCATGAACAAATTTTCCGTAGAATTGAGAGGCAAAATACAAGGAGAAAAAGAAATGTATGCAACATCAGCGGACTGGTCGTTTGACAAATTACCATCAAATTTTGGTGACAAAAATTCAGAATTTACTGATGAACTAAGAGGCTTGGGAGCATTAAATTTTTACTGGGTGCAAACCAGTAACTCTTCAGGCCGTAGCATTACCATATGGCCAGATCAGGCAACTGCACAAGCTGCTCTTTACCGAATTAGAGAGGGTGCTTCCGCAGACACAGGTATGAAAATAGCCAGCGTCTGCGAAGGCAATGTCATCGGTAGCATGTGAAGGCTTTTAGGCGCTGCTTACACCGCTCCTACTAAAGTTGGGTTCACTGGTACTGCCTGAGCTTTTTCTGTATCAGAAGTATCCAATTCAGCTTCAACTTTGGCTTTGATACCCTCAACAAATGTATCACGGCCAAAACCCATTTCTTCCAGATGGACGTCTGTAAGATAGGGCAAAGTCTTTGCTGTAGCTGACGCCTGACGGGCTAAAATCATTGCGTTATATAGTCGTTTAAGCATTTTAATCTCCTTGCTTTTATAACTAATATTTTAGCATTTTTTACGTTAAATTTCATCGCACACAGCTGCATTCCCGTTATTCGGTAGGCGCATGTCCAAGAAAAATACCAGAGTCACACTAAGCAAAAAAAAAGGCGGTACCAAAAGGCACCGCCAGGTAATACTTCATTTTCAGGGAGAAAGATGAATTGAGGGTCGTTTAGCGAAAGTGCTGCCACGCAACAATTACCAAAACTGCATTCCCGTCATGCGATTAATGCAACGCTAGCCCAGCCATGGATGTTTCACGGAATTGATCGCTTCATATCGTTTTTGAAGGCTGAAGCCTGATCCGTATTTGCCAGCAACATCACCAGATGAATGGCCAGTTATAAAGTCGTTCAATTCCTTTGACACGTCAGCATCCTGTAATAGGTCTTTCAGATTTCCTCGTAGACTATGAATAGCTTTGGTTTCCATCTTCGTCTTGGTCCGAACATGCTTCATTAACCGCTGAGAGGCACTCCTTGACGCTTTACCATCTTCATCAAGGTAATAGCTGCACAAGTGTCCTACGGCCTTCTTAAGAAACGCCAGCACATCTGGGATAGGGACTTCACGCAACGATCCTTGGTTTTTTACGATGACGTTTACATTATCACTATCCATCAGTAAAAAATATCGAATGCCGTCTTCCGATCTTATCTGATCCCAAGTAAGCAAGGCCGCTTCGTCCAATCGCATACCGGTTGTGATTAGTATTGATAAAAGTGGCCTGTCCTCATCCAGCATTGGCAATGAAAATAGATGCTTCAATTCTTTCTTTTCAGAGGGCTGATAGCTTTTTTCACTTCGTTGGTACCTAAATCCCTTGAATCAACGCCCTGGAACGGGTTGTTTTCAGAAAACTCCTCTCGCACCCAATATTTCATAAACTGCGACCCGTTAGACTGAATATCCTTCAATACGCCTAGCGATGGAGGCTTTCCCTTCTCCGAAGTAAATTCTTTAATGTATTTTCTAGCAAACGTGACTACGTCCCGTCCGGTGATGTCGATGAGCCGAGGATTGTCTAACAATCTGGCAATTAGATTGAGGTGGCGAATAGCTTTATCTTTGGTTTTCTCTCGGTTCCAGCTTTTAGCTTCGGTATACGGATCAATTAATTCCTGCATCCGTGGCCCTTTGCTGGAGGTTTTGGTTTCCTCATCTATACCAGCGGCACAGACCTCAGGCACCTCAGAAACTTTCGCAAGGTTATGCCACTTCTGGATTTTGTCTTCAGAAGTTTTGGCCTTTAACTCGTCTGTATGCCACGCCTCGAAGCTCTTAAAACCCACATGCTCGTAATTAGGTGACATACGGACTGAGCGAATTTCGTTGTGCTTTATGCGCTCCTCATCGATTAGGCTCTCCAGCCTGAAGGCTGCTTCGATTTTAAGGTCCAAAAAGTCGCTGACAAAGTTGTCCTCATGATACTTAATAAGGTTGTCTCAGAACTTGCCGGTTGCATCTAACGAGACGGCACTGAAGGGTGCATTAAACCCGTGCTTGTCGCTGAACACGCTCTCGACCGTGATATCCATCTAACGCTTCACGTCACAAAGCTGCTTATAGCTGTTCTTCTGCGAGAATGAGAAAACAGGGTTACTCTGCTCCCATCTCCGGCCAGCCTCATGTAAAACTGCCATAGCGGTTTCTAGCTTTAAAATATCAACTTCAGTTTTAGGCTCGCCAATCTCTTGGGTAAGTCTATCAAACTCAGCATCAGCGATTAGAAAATCTTTAGGTGGCTGTGACCCCTTGGCTTTGATTCCTATGACTTTCGCAACAGCCTCAATTAAGGATTTGGTGTAGTCCTTGTCATAGTCTTTTTTGTTCTGCTGTGCGTCATCAAATTTTTTGTAAATAGACGCCGTGGTAGAGAACCGTCTTTCTTCCGCTAACCGCCGGTCTGAGGTTCCAGTAGTCGCTCTAATTTGCTTGCGTCCGTTGAACAGTGGACGTAACTCTGGCTGAATTGTACATTGAAAATACCAGCTGACACCTTCAGATCGTTGGACCAATTTACAATCAGGATAGGTCATCCGCTGGCCTTGTAATGCCAGCGATAATGCAAATAAGCCATATTTACAGGGGCGATTATAGAAATAAGGTCATGAAGGACAGATAATGACACTACGCTATGGATTAATTGGCTGCGGCATGATGGGCCAGGAGCACATTCGAAATATTGAACTCTTGGACGACACGCAGATCACTGTCGTATTTGAACCGGACGCCCAAATGCGCGCAAGCGCGGCGAAGGCTTTGCCAAAGGCTGCGATGGTGGAGAGTTTGGAAGCGCTCTTAACCTTCGAAGCTCTGGATTGCTTGGTTATCGTCAGCCCCAATCACTGCCATTTGCCACAGCTGCAACAGATTGCAGCCCAGCGAGCCTTGCCGATCCTATGCGAAAAGCCCCTCTTCACAGATCCGGCCGATTTGGCGCAAGCCACGGCCTTCGCGCAGAGCTACCCCGCCCCGGTTTGGGTTGCGATGGAATATCGCTTTATGCCGCCGGTAGCGGCACTGATTGATCAAGCCGAGGAAATAACCGGCGGCATCAAAATGCTCACCATCCGCGAGCATCGCTTTCCGTTTCTGCCAAAGGTGGGTGATTGGAATCGCTTTAATCATAATTCGGGCGGCACATTGGTCGAAAAATGCTGCCATTTCTTCGATCTCATGCGGCTGATTTTAAAATCCGATCCCATACGGGTGATGGCCAGCGCGGGTCAAGAAGTGAACCATTTGGATGAGGTCTATGCGGGGCGGCGCTCTGACATCTGGGACTGCGGCTATGTGATTGTCGATTTCGCCAGCGGCGCCCGTGCCATGCTGGAGCTGTGCATGTTCGCAGAAGGCTCAGAATATCAGGAGGAAATTCACGCTGTTGGGCCCAAAGGAAAGATCGCCTGCAATGTGCCCGGCCCGGCGCGTTTCTGGCCGGCACATATGGCATCCCCGCCGGTCCCCCATGTGGTGATCAGCCCGCGCAGCCCGATGGGTCCACGCCGGATCGACACCCCTGTGCCCGAAGCGCTTTTGGCTGCGGGGGATCACAATGGCTCAACCTTTTATCAGCATCAAAGGTTTCAAAAGGTGGTCACGCAGGGCACCGCCCCTGAGGTCAGTCTCACCGATGGGATTTGGGCCGCGCGCATAGGGCAAGCCGCCCAGCTTTCGGCGCGTCAGAACCGGGTGGTGATGCTTTAAGCGCGCAGCTGCGCTACAAGTTGTAATGTTGAGGGATTATTGTCGCCCCCAGCGCTATCGCCTTTGAGCACAGGTTCCAAAGCCTTGGCCAATTCCTTGCCCAACTCAACCCCCCATTGATCGAAAGAATTTATCCCAAGGATCACCCCTTCGACAAAAACCCTGTGTTCATAAAGCGCAATCAGCTGTCCAAGGCAAAAGGGCGTGAGTTTGGGATAGATCAATGTTGTGGAGGGACGGTTGCCTGCAAACACCCGATGACTGGCCTGGCGCTGCAATTCCGCGCCCTCAAACCCTTTCGATTTTGCAATCTTCAGCGCCGCCGGCAAATCGCGCCCAAGCATCAAGGCCTGTGATTGCGCCAGACAATTGGCTTGCAGCAATTGGTGTTGATGCGCCAATTGCGGCTCATGTCCCTCTTTGGCCAGCATGAATTCGCACGGGATGATATGGCTTCCTTGGTGGATCAATTGATAAAAGGCATGCTGCCCATTTGTGCCCGGCTCGCCCCAAACGATGGGCCCAGAGGGGTCGGTAAGCTCTTGGCCGTCAATGCCAACACTCTTGCCGTTGGACTCCATTTCAAGCTGCTGTAGATAGGCGGGAAAGCGGGACAGGCGCTGCTCATAGGGTAAGACAGCACGGGTGCCATATCCGGCCACCTGGGCATGCCACACCCCGACCAGGGCCAAGATAATGGGTAAGTTTTCTTGTGCAGCTGCGGTTTGAAAATGCCGATCCATCACCTCTGCGCCACTTAAAAAGGCCCGGAAATGCTCCGCCCCAATGGCAATGGCCAGGCTTAAACCAATCGGCCCCCAAACCGAGTAACGTCCACCGACCCAATCTTCAAATCCAAAGACGCGATCTGCGGCAATCCCAAAGTCAGAGGTTTTATCCTCCGCGGTGCTCAAAGCAACAAACTGATCGGTGGGCCGCTCCACCGCCTCAGCCATCCAATGCAGCGCCGTTTGCGCATTGGTGAGAGTTTCAATCGTGGTAAAAGTTTTGGACGCCACAATCACCAAAGTGGTGCGCGGATCCAAATCTTCTAAAATATCGGTAATATGCGCACCATCTACATTGCTTACAAAATGGCACCGCGGGCCTTGCGCGTAGGGTTTGAGTGCCAAACAGGCCATCGCCGGGCCCAAATCAGAGCCACCAATGCCGATATTCACCACATCCGTATAGGCGCCCCCCTGCCCATGCACCCCGCCAGAGCGCACAGCATCAGCAAATTCCAACATCCGCATCCGCGTGGCCAGAACTTGCTCCATGACATCGCAACCCTCCACGATAAGAGGACCAGATCCGCTGCGCAAAGCGGTATGCAAGACCGCGCGATTTTCCGTGATATTCATCTTTTCACCGGCAAACATAGCGGTTCGTTTTTCGGGAAAATCGACCTTGTCGAGGAGCGCCAAAAGCATCTCACGGGTTTCATGATCAATATTTGTCTTGGAATAGTCAAAAAACAAACCATCGGCCTGCACCGAGAACTCGGCGGCTCTTTTATCATCAAATAGGCTGATAATCTGGCGCCCGCTCACGGCTCTCTGTTTTTCTTTTAAATCCGCGTACATCGTTTTGTCCTAGATTGGGCTCCAATGCACAGTTGCATTGGGCAAAAATTGTGCAATCGGCGCATCAGCAGGCGATTGTGTTTGCGCATGCAATAGGGCCGCTTTCTTATCATCCCCAAGGATCAATACATGGGTCTGACGCGCCGCTTCAAGCGCTTGGGCGCTCAACGTCACGCGCGGCTCAAGATCAGATGCCACAGGCACCATCGGCATAACCGCATCGGCCAACTCATGTTGCGCGAAGGACAGCTCAGGCGCGCCGGGAAACAGCGAAGCGGTGTGCATATCCGACCCCATCCCCAGAACCAAAACATCCAACGGCAAATTCGGCGCAACCTGCTTGGTCAGTGCATGCGCACCGCTGACATGATCTAAGCCTGCCGCATAAAGTGGAATATATTGCGCTGCGCTGGCGGCATTGACCAACAGGCGATTTTTTATCAACCCCGTATTTGACCGCGGACTCTCCGATGGCACCCAGCGTTCGTCTGTTAGCATCACGGTCACTTTGGCCCAATCCAACTGCGCTTGACTGAGCAAATCAAACAGCGGTCCCGGCGTACTGCCGCCCGGCACGGCCAAACAGGCACGATAGCGCAGCGCAAGCGCCGCAGACAGCTGTGATGCGATCTCAGCCGAGAGGCTTTGCATCATGT
>NYTV01000107.1 GCA_002683685.1 Paracoccaceae bacterium | reverse complement strand
TTTACCCTTGGTTGCACCAAGGTCGCGGGCGATGTCATCAATTGAGGTTTGATCCACCCCATGGGTGGCAAAGGCCCGCGCGGCGGCATCTAAAATCCGCCCCTTGACCGATGTGCTATCGAGCATCATGACTGGCGGCCTTGAGCGGTGTGTTTGGCGGCCTCGGCCAGAGTGTCAATGGTGCCGCTCATCATACCAACGTCTCTGGGATTTGAGGCATTTCCCGATTGGGCACGGTGCAAAACCCCTTCTAAAATCGCGGCCAGTCGAAAAAAGGAGAACACCATATAGAACGCCCAATTCTCAGGCGGTTTGATACCTCTGAGCGCGCAGTATTGCGCGACATATTCAGCTTCTTGTGGCAGGCTCTGCGCTTTGCGGTCAATGCCCTTGAGCCCTTTAATCATAGCATTGGGCGGCAGGCGCAGGCCCATGCATTGATAGGCCAGGTCAGCAAAGGGATGCCCGAGCGTGGACAATTCCCAATCCAAAACCGCGATCATATCGGCAGTTTGGCTGTCAAACATGACGTTGTCCAAACGATAATCCCCATGCACGATGGTGGCTTGCCCATCATCTTGCACCATGTTGCGGTCCAGCCAATCTATAGCCCAATCCATATCGGGACGTGCATGTGTTTCACAGGCGCGATATTGCCGTGTCCAACGCGAGACTTGCCGCGAAAAATAATTACCCGGCTTGCCAAAGTCAGCCAGTCCGACGGCCTGTGGATCAACATCATGCAGGGCGGCCAGGGTCCGCACTAGGGCGTGGTAGGCGTCTTGCCGAAACTTTGGCGATTGCTCAGGCAGAGCGGGATCCCAAAAAACCCGCCCCTCCAAATGTTCCATCACCAAAAATTGCGCACCCATCGGACTGTCCTCATCTGAAAGGTGCAACATTTGAGGTACGGGCACTGGGCTCTGGGCCAGGGCGGTCATGACACGAAACTCGCGATCTACCGCATGGGCGGATTTGAGCAAGGTGCCCGGTGGCTTGGCACGCAGCACAAAATGGCGGCCGGCGGTATCAGTCAGCTTATATGTTGGGTTGGATTGGCCATCAGAAAATTTCGCAATTTCCGTCAGTCCAGCAAAACCGGCCACATGTTCTTGTAGGTATGTGGAGAGGCGTTTGGGGTCATAGCTGTGAAGGGCTTGTGTCATCGCCGCCGGGCCTCACTGCTGGCCTGGGGCTGGGATTGTGAGAAGACGGCCACATTGATCCAATCGGCGACCAGCGCGGGCGTGTCGCTGTGTTCAATCTCAATGGTCAGCTCTGTCACCATGCGCAGGTGATTGGCCTGTGTCTTCGTGACATCTTTGAGCATAAATGCGCCGCGAATGCGGTGGCCGCTGGGCAGCGGCGCGACAAAACGCAGGCGATCAAATCCTGCGTTGAGATTCATAACCTGGCCGGGCAGCTGGGGCAGCGTGTCCTGTGCCATGCGGCTAGCCATGGCGAGCGTCAAGAACCCATGCGCGACAGTGCCCTCAAAAGGGGTTTCTGCCCGCGCTCGGACGGGGTCAACATGAATGAATTGGTGATCTTCAGTGATCGCGGCAAAGCCATTAATTCTTGCCTGATCAATCAATATCCACGGGCTGCGCCCCAAGTGCACGCCGATCTGCCGGCTTTGCGCGGCAAAGGCCAGTTCTAGATCCGACATCACTTGGCTTCCATTGACAACATACTGATGAGTATGTTTCATGAAAGGGAGGCCTGTAAAGGGCAAAATATGACTTGAACATTGAGGGCGCGGATATGGAAATGAACCTTGGGCTGTCGGAGCGTGTCGCCAAGCTGCGCGACCGCGTTTCTGAAATTATCCGAAATGATATCATGCCCTTAGAGGCAGAGTATCATGCGGAGGTTTCTAAGGGAGACCGCTGGACATTGACCGATCGCCAGGTCGAGATCATGACAGGCCTTAAAAATAAGGTGCGGGCCGAGGGTCTGTGGAATTTCTGGCTAACGGGCAGCGAAAAAGGGTTTGGTCTGACGACGGTGGAATATGCCTACATGGCAGAGGAGCTGGGTAAATCACCTTTGGCGGCTGAGGTCTTCAACTGTTCAGCGCCGGACACAGGCAATATGGAAGTCTTTGAGCGCTATGGCACTGAAGAGATGAAAACCCGCTGGCTTGCGCCACTTTTGGCAGGAGAAATCCGATCCGCTTATGTGATGACGGAGCCTGATGTGGCATCTTCGGATGCGACGAATTTAAGCCTGAGCTGCCGGCCGGAGGGCGATGATTATGTGCTCAACGGTGAAAAATGGTGGGCGAGTAGCGCGGGGGATCCGCGCTGTGCGGTCTATATCGTTATGGTGAAAACTGGGGCGGAGGATGCGCCCAAACATAAGCGCCATTCCATGATCGTCGTTGATGCAGCCACACCGGGGATTAAAAAACTGCGACCCATGGAGATTTACGGCCATGATGACGCGCCGCATGGGCATTATCATCTGCGCTTTACCAATGTGCGCGTGCCTGCCGAAAATATGCTGCTGGGTGAGGAACGCGGCTTTGAGATCGCCCAAGGCCGGCTTGGTCCCGGACGCATCCATCATTGCATGCGGGCGATTGGTCAAGCGGAAGCCGCGCTCGAGCTTATGTGCAAACGCAGTTTGAGCCGAACAGCTTTTGGCAAGCCCTTGGCGCAATTGGGCGCGAATTTTGACATCATCGCAGATGCGCGCATGGAAATTGAGATGGCGCGATTGCTCTGTCTGAAGGCGGCTTGGATGATGGATCAAGGCGATCCACGGGCTGCGGCGCCCTGGATCTCGAAGATCAAAGTTGTGGCGCCGATCATGGCTTTGAAAGTGGTGGATGAAGCTATTCAGCTGCATGGGGCGGGCGGTATCAGTCAAGATACCCCCCTTGCGGCCTATTGGATGCATCTGCGGACCCTGCGTTTGGCGGATGGCCCTGATGCGGTGCATCGGCGGCAGGTGGCGCGCGCGGAGCTGCGCAAGCATACTCAGGAAAAGATCTAACAGAGCCTTGCCATATGGCTGCGTCAACCGCAGAGTTGTGTGGCGCAATTGTGATGGAAAACAAGGATTAGGCCTATGATGAAACCCTTCACCTTTAACACCACCCCGAGCCTGCGTATGGGGGCGGGCCTGGCGGGTGAGATAGGACAGATCACGCGCCCTATTTGCGGTGATCGACTGCTTTTGGTTACCGACCCCGGCATGATGGCCACGGGCCTTGTGCAGCAGGTGAAAGATGGGTTGCGCGCCGCTGGCGTGGCGGTCACGTTGTTTGACCAGGTGCAAGCGGATCCACCGGAATCTATTGTGTTGCAGGCCGCGCAGAAAGCGCGCGGTGCCACCGGGGTGATTGGCTTTGGCGGAGGCTCATCTTTGGATGTCGCCAAGCTTGCCGCGCTTTTGGCCGCTTCTGATCAGCCATTGGCAGAAGCCTATGGGGTTGGCAATGCGCGCGGGCCGCGTTTGCCGCTGGTGTTGGTGCCGACCACAGCCGGAACCGGCTCAGAGGTGACACCAATTTCGATTGTGACCACCGGCGCATCGGAGAAAATGGGCGTGGTGAGTCCGCTACTATTGCCTGATCTGGCGCTGCTTGATCCGGAACTGACGCTTGGATTGCCCGCGCATGTGACGGCTGCAACCGGCATTGATGCCATGGTTCATGCGATTGAAGCCTATGCCAGTGTTAATGCCAACAACAATCCAATCAGCCGTGCGCTGGCGGTTGAAGCGCTGGGGCTCATGGGCCAAATGCTGTTCCGCGCCGTGCAAAAGCCTGATGATCTTGAAGCTCGCACGGGCATGCTTTTGGGCTCCATGTTGGCCGGGCAAGCTTTTGCTAATTCGCCTGTGGCTGCCGTGCATGCATTAGCCTATCCGATTGGGGGACATTATAAAGTCCCGCATGGGCTCTCAAATGCTTTGGTTCTGCCGCATGTCTTGCGCTTTAATGCGCAAGTTGCGCCCGAGGCTTATGCGGAGCTCTTGCCACATGTTTTCCCGGATCTGCCTGCAATGAACGTGGCAGACGCGGCCATGAAGTTTGCCCAAAGTATGGCAGATTTGAGCCAGGCTTGTGGGCTCGAGCAAGGCTTGCGGGAGATGGGTATCGCGCGTGAAGCCTTGCCTGAACTGGCGCGCGATGCCATGAATCAAACTCGCCTTCTGGTCAACAACCCGCGTTCTGTGGATGAGGCTGCAGCCATGCAAATTTATGAGGCTGCTTGGTGAGACAGACTCAAAAAAACCGTTCCGATTTTCGCGCTTTCTCAACCCTGACCACGCGTTGGATTGATAATGATATCTATGGACATATGAACAATGCAGTGCATTATCAGTTGTTTGATACTGCGGTGAACGGGCATTTGCTGGAGAATGGCGTCTTGGACTTGAAACTTGGCAAGACTGTATTTTTAGTTGTGGAGACTGGATGTCAATATTTCAAAGAATTAGCGTTCCCTGATATAATTACCGCTGGGATTCAGGTTAGTAAGTTGGGCACGTCATCGGTTACCTATGCCGTTGGATTATTTTCAGGAGAGGAAGATTTTGCGGCTGCTCAAGGACATTTTGTTCATGTAAATGTGAATCGCAGAACAAGGCGACCATCAGAATTAAGTTCAGAAACGATAAAGTATTTAAACAGCTTGATGTAAAAATTTGACAGATTTAATAATTTAAAAAATACCCCAACAAAGTGGGGTATTTTCATTTTGGTAATGGTTATTAGAAATTATACCCAATCTTTATACCGAAGCCGGTAACTGTGTTGTTGGTAAATTCTCCGACGCCAAGACCTGATGTAAGTGTTATATTTCCAACTTTAGCATAGCTATAGCCGGCAGTTACAGTTGAATTACCACTTGAATACCTTACTGCGAGTCCAATTGCATCGTAACCGTTGGTTATTGTAAGTGGCGTTGTAGAAGCCGATGAGCCCGCAGCTTCTGTCGAATAATTTGCTATGAGAGATACTGCATCGTTTATTTTACGACCAATCCCGAGGGAATATGTTGTGGTATCGGTAAAACTTGAAGTTGTTGGTGTGCCGGGAAAGACTGTAATTTGGTGATTGCTCCAGTCAGCCTTTCGAATTGATCCAAATAATAATGTATCCTCAGCTATGCCACTTTGAAAATTCAAGGTCATGTAATCGGGAACCGATGCGCTTGTTTTGCCGGTTCCAACGCCTGCATTTGAAGTATCTAACGAAAAATCAGCGTCGCCTTCGTAAATTAGTTCAGCGCGTAGAGCTATTTTAGGAATTGCATATGATGCCCCAATCAAGAGACTTGTTTCAGTAGCTCCTGAAACAGAAGACGCTGGCAATCCAGCACTCTGAAATATATTGGCTGACGCATCCTGGACTTGTGACTGTTTGGCACCGCCAAGGATGCTCACATTATCAGAGAGCGAATATTTCACCAAAATGGCCAATGCGTTGATGTCTAAATCGACAACAGGTAGGGCTACAGCATAGGGACTTCCTGCAGAGTAATAATCAAGTTGTACCGCACCCTGATTGTAGGATGTTAGGCCAACAGATAAATCGCTTGAGATATCAGTCTTAATCGCCAATGAAACGTAATCTTGTTTTGCGAGCGCACTGCCTGTTGGAGCGTACACTGTACCTTTAACATCAGGCGATCGACTTGACATACCGAGTTCAGCATAATTGCCTTTCTCGTACATAAAGGATGTTGACAGAGAGTTAGTCTCAAAACCTCCAGCGGTCGCGCTTAAAGCGGTAGTACTTAAAATCATCGTTGCAATCGCGCGTAATTTCATTTTGTTCTCCCAGAACCTAAGCTATCGCTCTCTTTCAAAAGCTTCTTCTAGACCGTGGCGTAGAAAGAGGATTATTTCAACATTTATTTTGAGACGAGCAAAGAAGTTGGGGGAAATTGCCTCAATTCTATGCAACCATATTTAGCCTCGAAATTTATAAAAAAAGCCCACTCTTCAGAGCGGGCTTTTCAAATAATATTTGGTTGATCTAAACTTTATGCTGCACCAAAACGATCTGCGTCCATCACTTTTGTCCAAGCGGCAATGAATCGTTTTACGAAGAGTGGTTCGGCATCAGACGTAGCAAAGGCTTCGGCTATTGCTCGCAATTGCGAATTAGAGCCAAACACAAGATCCACGCGGGTGGCGGTCCATCTCACGGTACCTGTGGTCCGGTCGCGGCCTTCGAACTGGGTTTCATCACCAGAAACATCGACCCATTTTGTGCCCATATCGAGCAGGTTGACAAAAAAATCGTTGCTCAACGTTTCAGGACGATCGGTGAAGACGCCCTCTTTGGCGCCGTGGCAATTGGCCCCCAAAACCCGAAGTCCACCTACCAGCGCGGTCATTTCAGGTGCGTTGAGCGTCAACAGCTGGGCCCGATCTACGAGCAGCTCTTCGGCAGAGACGTTAAAGGCTTGCTTCTGATAGTTGCGGAACCCGTCAACGTGTGGCTCCAACACAGCAAAAGACTCCGCATCCGTTTGCTCTTGAGTGGCATCGCCGCGCCCGGGTGTGAAGGGGACGCTGACCGAGTGGCCCGCAGCTTTTGCGGCCGTTTCAATCGCAGCCGCCCCGCCGAGCACGATCAAATCGGCTATTGAAACAGGTTTTTTGAAATTTGCCTGTATGGCTTCAAGGGCGGACAAGACATTTTGCAATTGCTCTGGTTGGTTCACATCCCAATCTTTTTGCGGTGCAAGCCGCAGGCGCGCGCCATTGGCACCGCCGCGTTTGTCAGAGCCGCGGAAGGTGGAGGCCGAGGCCCACGCGGTTGAAACCAAGTGCGATATCGACAGGCCCGTGCCCATGATGGCCGCTTTCAGATCAGCGATATCCGCTGCATCAAGATCCGCATTGCCGGCGGGGATAGGATCTTGCCAGATCAAATCTTCCGCAGGCACCTCTGGGCCTTTATACAAAACTTTCGGCCCCATATCGCGGTGTGTCAGTTTGAACCATGCGCGTGCGAAGGCATCCGCGAAAGCATTAGGGTTGGCGTGGAAGTGCCGCGAGATTTTCTCGTAAGCCGGGTCCATACGCATAGCCATGTCGGCGGTGGTCATCATCACGGGCACAGTCTTGCCCAATCCGTCAACCTGTGGCGCATGATCCTCATCTGACAGGCCTTTGGCATGCCAAATTTGTGCGCCAGCCGGGCTTTTGGTCAACTCCCAGTCATATCCGAAGAGAAGATCGAAATATCCCATATCCCATTGCGTTGGATTGGCGGTCCAGGGACCTTCAATCCCGCTGGTTGTGGTGTGAACGCCCAGGCCACTTTCGAAATTATTCTTCCAGCCAAATCCTTGCTCGACAATGCTCGCGCCTTCAGGCTCTGCGCCTACCAGCTCGGGATCGCCGGCACCATGCGCTTTACCAAACGTGTGCCCACCGGCCACAAGCGCCACTGTCTCTTCATCATTCATGGCCATGCGCGCGAAGGTTTCGCGGATGTCATAACCAGAGGCGAGGGGATCGGGGTTGCCATTTGGGCCTTCCGGATTCACATAAATCAAGCCCATTTGCACGGCCGCCAGCGGGTTTTCCAACTCGCGCTCGCCGCTATAACGGTTATCGTCAAGCCAGCTCTCTTCGGTGCCCCAATAAATATCCTCTTCAGGCTCCCAAACATCGACGCGACCGCCACCGAAGCCAAAGGTTTTGAACCCCATTGATTCAAGCGCGACATTGCCGGCCAAAATCATCAAGTCGGCCCAGGACAACGCCTTGCCATATTTTTGTTTGACGGGCCACAGTAAGCGGCGGGCCTTGTCAAGATTGCCGTTGTCCGGCCAGCTGTTGAGGGGTGCAAAACGTTGTTGCCCTGCACCTGCACCGCCGCGTCCGTCGGCGGTACGATAGGTGCCAGCGCTGTGCCAGGCCATGCGGATGAAGAAGGGACCATAATGCCCGTAATCTGCGGGCCACCAGTCTTGGCTGTCGGTCATCAAAGCGGTTAAATCGGCTTTGACGGCGGCCAAATCCAGTTTGGCAAATTCCGCCGCGTAGTTAAAATCCAGGTCCATCGGGTCCGACGCGGGTGTATTTTGAGCTAGGATTTTTAGATTTAGTTGACTGGGCCACCAATCGGCATTGGAACGCCCACGGGAGGCCACGCTGGTCGCCATTCCATGTATTACTGGGCATTTGCCGCTGTTCGATGTGTCATGTCCGTCCATGTTCTCTCTCCGAAATTTACTGGTCGTGTTGTGAGTCTTGGTAAATTGCCTCGGGCCTGAGAGCAACATGTAACAAATAAGCTGGCGAACATAATCTTCAACGGCTGGCTGGGCCGTGACACGCAATCGGTGCGCCCCTGCGCCGAACCGCCGCGCTCCGCGTTAAATGGGGGAGGGGGCTTATGGGCCTTGCACTACAAATAGTGGCACAGTTTTAGGGGCCAAGACAGTGTCTTCGGACGATGAAAGACTGTAGCGATGATGCGCCTATTATTTTTGACGTGACCCATGCTTTGCAATCGCGCGCGGCGGGCGCTGCGGTCTCTGGCGGACGGCGCGCACAAATTGCCGAGCTGGGCCGGGCAGGTTTGGCCGTGGGCATCCCTGGGTTGTTTCTTGAGGCGCATCCCGGCCCCGATCAGGCTCTGTGCGATGGGCCGAGCGCTCTGCCTTTGGATTTGATCAAACCATTTTTGATTCAGATGAAAGCGGTGGATGATTTGGTGAAGACCTTGGCGGCAATGGCCATTGAATGAGCTGCTGGACCACCTTGCCAATAAATTGAGCGTGACAAGCGGTCGGTGCTGTGGCTAAGGTGGCCTCATGAAGCATATTCCCAAAGAGACCACCGATGATGCACTTGTTCAGGAATTTTTGAACAAAGGCGGGAAAATCAGTGTTGGAAAGACCAAGCCCTTGCCTAGTGAGCTGGGCTTGAGCAACAACACATGGAACAACAAGCTCACGCGCGAAGAAAAGTCTGCCCGCGACGGAAAATGAGCGCCCGCTGCCAGTTGGAAATTAAGTTTGACTTCCCCTGGTAGGTCCGAAGCGATGACCGATATGGATCCTATGCACATTATTTGGGCGTCATTTGCGGGAACCTGGCTGGGCACAAATTATTGACTACAAAATGCGCAATAATATTTGTGCAATTTATGGGAAGCTGCTATCGCACCCGCGTTCATAGCGAGGATGCATTCAAATGGCTAAGGGTGATTTCGAACAACGGCACTTAGAAACTCTGGATCGAGATTTAAAACGCTTTTCGACTTTAGAGCAGGCAACGGCATATGCCTCCCGACCGATGATGGGTCTTGGAGTGTCGTTGGTCTTTATTCTGGTCGCGGGACTTGTTGCGTTTTATCTATTTGGGCAAACGGGCAATACGCTTGTTGTGGTGATCGCCGCTGGTTTTGGGGCTTACATGGCGCTGAACATCGGTGCGAATGATGTCGCCAATAACATGGGCCCCGCAGTGGGGGCCAATGCTTTGACCATGGGCGGTGCAATTGCGATTGCAGCGGTGTTTGAAAGTGCTGGCGCCTTGCTCGCGGGGGGCGATGTGGTGTCGACCATCGCAAAGGGAATTATTGCGCCTCAAAGCATGCAAACCGCCTCTATATTTATCTGGGCAATGCTGGCGGCGCTTTTGTCGGCGGCGCTGTGGGTTAATCTGGCCACATGGGTTGGCGCGCCGGTTTCGACCACGCATTCTGTTGTGGGTGGCGTAATGGGCGCAGGCATCGCGGCTGCGGGTTTTGCCGCTGTGAACTGGCCAACGATGTATAAAATCGCGGCCAGTTGGGTGATTTCTCCGGTTTTGGGCGGGTTGATTGCCGCCCTATTTCTGTGGTTCATCAAAACCAAGATTGTCTACCGTGACGATAAAATCGCAGCAGCGCGTGTTTGGGTGCCGGTCTTGGTTGGGATCATGGGCGGTGCATTTTCCGTATATCTGGCGCTTAAAGGCCTTAAGAAAATCATGAAAATCGATTTTTCTTCGGCCTTGATGATTGGCTTTGGAGTGGGCGTTATCATTTGGGTGGTTATGATTCCGGTTGTGCGCAAGCAAGCCGAAGGGCTGGAGAATCGAAATAAGTCGCTGAAAAAACTCTTTGGCATTCCATTGATCGTATCGGCCGCTTTGCTCAGTTTTGCCCATGGCGCAAATGATGTGGCCAATGCGGTTGGACCACTGGCCGCGATTGTACAGGCTTCGGCCTCAGGCGGTTTCGCAGATGCAGTGTCTATTCCGCTCTGGGTAATGGCCATCGGAGCGTTGGGAATTTCCTTTGGCCTGTTTTTGTTTGGACCAAAATTGATTCGCATGGTCGGCGGTCAAATTACCAAACTCAATCCGATGCGGGCTTATTGCGTTGCGCTTGCGGCGGCCATTACTGTGATTGTCGCCAGCTGGTTGGGCCTGCCGGTCAGTTCAACGCATATCGCCGTGGGCGGCGTATTCGGTGTGGGCTTCTTTCGCGAATGGGACTCACAGCGTCGCATGAAGCGGGCGCGGTTGACCGTTCCACAGGCTGTAGAACGGCCAAGAGAAGAACGCCGCCGCCGCAAATTGGTGCGCCGCAGTCACTTCCTGACAATCATCGCCGCATGGGTGATCACGGTGCCGGCCGCCGCGACGATCTCGGCATTAATCTTCTGGGTTATTGCGATCTATACCGGTGGGGCAAGCTAACGGGCCAGCGCGAGAAGGAGCAAACATTCGGTCACCGTTAAATCCACTGCGGTATTTGCCCAGGTTACCAAATGCCGATCTTGGTCAATGGTGAGCGCCCCGCTGCACACCCGCGCATCCAAATTGACGCCGGTTCCGACCGTATGACGGCGCAAGACGGCGGCGACGCGGAACAGTAACAGATGCTTGCTGAAGGGTTTGGTGATGTAATCATCAGCGCCAAGGGTGAAGCCTATAATTTGATCTTGCTCCTCCACCTTGGATGACAAGAAAATGATGGGCAGATTGGGCATTTTCGCCCGAACGGACTTCAGGAGCAAAAACCCATCCATTTCGGGCATTTTAATGTCAAAGATTGCCAGATCTGCGCTATGCCGGTGCAGATGCGCCTGCGCGGCTAGGCCCGAGAAAAAGGCGCTGACGTGATACCCCTCTTGGGCCAACATCTGCTCCAGTGGTGCGAGTATTTCAACTTCGTCATCTACAATAATGATCTGTGCCATGCGCTGAGCTCACCTGTGATTGCCTGGGCAATGGCATAGTCAGGCTGTGAGCACGAAGAAAATACGGCCGCTGCACAAAGGATCACATAATTTGCACGCGCCGTTCAACGCCTCTGCAAAAGCGAGCTTTAAGCTCAAAGGGGTCAGGCTCGAGGATGGGCCGGGTTGGATTTGCGCTCCTCCCTCCGCAGATCATACAGCTCGGCCCAAAGGGGCAGGCGGCAATGAAAGGAAATCCGATCGGTATATTACAGATACTAACAGCCATACAAATTTTGGTGTTTTGCTCAATATTTTGCATTTACCTATTTCGGTGATCTTGGGGTTGGTTTTTGGCCATATAGGCTTGACCACAGTTTGATATGTTTTCATGATAAGAGTTTCTAAGATGCGCCGGGCAGGTGTTATGGGCAATGGCTGGCATCTGCATTCAAAGGGCCTAGCAAATGACAACGTCAAAACGGCATGAGGAGGGGTTGGCCACGCGGCGCACTGTCCTGGGAGAGGCGCATGTTGCGCGTGCGAAGGCACAGACATCCGCGTTTGACGCCCCTTTCCAAGAGTTAATCACCGAAGCTGCCTGGGGTCATGTCTGGTCGCGGCCAACCTGGGATCACCGGCAGCGTTCGATTGTCACCCTGGCGTTGCTCTGCGCCCAGGGGCATTGGGATGAGGTCGCGATGCACATCCGCGCCACTGCCAACACAGGTGCAAGCCGCGAAGATATACAAGAGCTGATCTTGCATGTTGCCATTTATGCAGGCGTGCCGACGGCCAACCACGCGATTAAAATTGCCGAGCAAACCTTTGCCGAAATGGAGGATGCTTCGTGAGCGACAACGGCCCCTTTAACTCGCAGGATATGAGCCTACAGCCGCCCGCCTTGACCCCAGATTATCGTTCTTCGCGTCTGCGCGCGCCACACCACAAGCTGTTGAGCCTCGAACAAGGCGCGGGGGAGTTGGCTGGGCCGGCCTTCGGGCAAGACGTCATCGGTCCGAATGATAATAATTTGATCATCAATTATGCCGCGCCGGGCGCAGCGGCCATTGGCGAGCAAATCATGGTGCATGGTTACCTGCTGGATGAAAATGCGCGGCCGGTGCCAGAGGCTTTGCTGGAATTTTGGCAGGCCAATGCTGGCGGGCGTTATCGTCATAAAAAAGACAGCTATCTGGCGCCTTTAGATCCGAATTTTGGCGGTTGTGGCCGGACTATCACCGATGAGATGGGCTATTTTTCTTTCCGCACTGTTCGGCCTGGCCCTTATCCCTGGCCTAACGGTGGCAATGATTGGCGGCCAGCGCATATTCATTTCAGCTGCTTTGGCCAAGGCTGGGCGCAGCGGTTGATCACGCAGATGTATTTCGAAGGTGACCCGCATATTCAGCTTTGCCCGATCGTTCAAACCATCCCGGACCCAAAGGCGATTGAGCGGCTCACCGCGCGGTTGGATATGGAGCATACGGTGCCGATGCAGTTTCGGGCGTTCCGTTTTGATATTGTTTTGCGTGGCCGCGGCTGCACCCTGTTTGAAAATAAGTTGGAGGGCAATTGATGTCCCACTCGCAAAGCGCATCTCAAACCGCCGGTCCCTATGTTCATATCGGCTGTACTGCCAGCGTCGCTGGGTTGGAAAATATGTATGGTGGCTGTGATTTGGGCGCGGATATTTTTCCGCCCAATGTCCCGGGCCAAAAAATAGTCATTTCGGGGCAAGTCTTTGACGGGGCCGGTGATCCTGTTTTGGATGCCATGCTTGAGTTTTGGCAGGCAGATGCCACGGGCCGCTATGGTGCCAATGGCCCATCTGGCGGCTGGGCCCGCCGAGCGGTGGATGCTGAGGCGGGCCGTTACCGATTGGAAACACTTCTCCCCGCCGCCTCAGGTGAAGAGGCCGCCCATGTGAAGGTTTGGGTTGTGGCGCGTGGGATTAATTTGGGTCTGCACACAAGGATCTATTTTGACGATCTCCCCCAAGGGCAAGATCCGATCCTAGTGGCCATTAAAGATCCCGGCCGCCGATCTACCTTGATAGCCCAAAGATCTGGTGACGACGGTTATATCTTCGATATTCACCTGCAAGGTGACAAGGAAACGGTGTTTATAAATGTCTGATCTGCACAATAAGCCCTGTATCTTGTGCTGCGCCATCACTGGTTCGGTGCCGACAAAAGTGGCCAACCCAGCTGTGCCGATCAGTATTTCTGAGCAGGTTGAGAGCAGTTTGGCGGCCGTGGAGGCGGGGGCTTCAATTATTCATGCCCATGTGCGCAATGCCGATGAAACACCAAGCAGCGATCCAGAAAAATTCGCGCGCCTGCAAGAAGAGCTAAACCGGTATTGCCCGGAGGTCATCATTCAGTTTTCAACCGGGGGCCGTTCTGGCGCGGGGCAAGAGCGCGGCGGAATGTTGTCTTTGAGACCGGATATGGCCTCACTTTCTGTTGGCTCAAATAACTTTCCCACGCGCGTGTATGAGAATCCGCCAGATTTGGTCGCTTGGCTGGCCAGTGAAATGCAAAAATATGAAGTGGTGCCGGAGATTGAAGCCTTTGATCTTTCGCACGTCTTGCAAGCGGTGCGCCTGCATGACGAGGGCAAGCTATTCGGCAAACTTTATGTGCAATTTGTCATGGGCGTGAAAAATGCCATGCCGGCAGATTGTGCCGTTTTTGATTTTTATGTTGCGCAGATGCACGCGCGCGCGCCGCAAGCTGAGTGGTGCGCGGCGGGTATCGGGCCCAATCAATTGGTTGTGAATGAAT
Source organism: Paracoccaceae bacterium (assembly GCA_002683685.1). Classification (GTDB taxonomy): domain Bacteria; phylum Pseudomonadota; class Alphaproteobacteria; order Rhodobacterales; family Rhodobacteraceae; genus Planktomarina. Next base: position 28,302 of record NYTV01000107.1, on the reverse strand, counting down.
GGGCCATCGCGGCAGGCGGCCATACCCGCGCTGGGCTGGAGGATAATGTGCGCCTCAACCGCAGCACTCTGGCCCCCTCGAATGCAGCTTTGATCGCCCGTGCCGCTGAACTTTGCAGCCGCTATGAACGCCCGGTCGCAAGTCCGGCGCAGGCGCGCCAAATTCTCGGCTTGCGGGCCGCATGACATCGGTATTCGATCATAGCTGGATGACAGGGCTGTTTGGAGACAAGCTCGTCGCGGAGCATTTGTCTGCTGAGGTGCAATTGGCGCATATGCTGCGCATTGAAGCCGCTCACAGCCGGTCATCGGGCAATGAGCGTGCGGCCTGCGCGATTGAGGCCGCTCAGATCCGCAAGGAAGATCTGGCAGAGGGCACGGCCATGGACGGCCTGCCAGTTCCTCAGTTGGTGTGCTGCCTGAAAGCGCAGATCTCGCCCGACCTACATGGGGACATCCATCAAGGGCTGACGAGCCAAGATGTGATGGATACGGCCCTTGTTTTGTCTTTGAAGGATATTTTGCCGATCTTGCGACAAAGGTTGATCGCTTTACAAAAAGATCTGGAGCAATTGACACAAACGCATGGCGCGGCTGCCTTGATGGGGCGCACGCGTATGCAGGCCGCGCTTGAGATAACTGTTGCAGATCGCATTGCCACTTGGCGCATGCCCTTGGCGCGCCATCTCGAGCGGCTCGATGAACTTTCGACTCGCGTGTTGAGCGTGCAATGTGGCGGCCCAGTGGGGCTTGGCTCAGACGGGGCTTCTCTTGCCGCGCAGTTGGGCTTGGCAGCGCCAGACAAAAGCTGGCACGCCATGCGCGATGGATTTGGCGAATTGGCCAGTTGGTTGTCGCTGGTGTCTGGCAGCTTGGGCAAAATAGGCATGGATATCTCGCTCATGACGCAGCAAGGCGTAGACGAGATGCGCTTGCGCGGCGGGGGGGCGTCCTCGGCTATGCCCCATAAACAAAACCCGATTTTAGCGGAGGTATTGGTCACGCTATCGCGCTATAATGCTGCACAGCTTGGTGGGATGCATCAGGCTTTGATCCACGAGCAAGAACGCTCTGGGGCGGCCTGGGCGCTGGAATGGATGATTTTGCCTGCGATGCTGCACAGCACGGCCAGGGGGCTCGGGGTGGCACAAGAGCTACTGGCCCAAGTTGAAAAAATCGGCGTTTGAGCCCACGCCCTTATGGCGCGATGATCGGTGTGGCATTTAAGGCGCTCTCGCGCGGCGCCACTCCTATGAACTCTGTGCCATGCTCAAACCAGCTTTTTGGTGCCGCCATACCCCATAGGGTTTGCCGTTGCGGATCTTTGAGGTCCCATTTGATTGGCTCATGATCGGGGTCCACGGTTTGATAATCGGAGCAATATATTTCAATGCGATGTCCATCGGGATCTAAAATATAAAGGAAAAAAGCGTTTGAAATCCCGTGCCGCCCGGGTCCGCGTTCGATGTTGCTGACATAACCAGTGGTGGCCATGAGATCGAGCAGGTCAATAATATTCAGCGGTGTTGGCACCCAAAACGCGATATGGTGCATCCGAGGCCCGCGCCCATTGGTGAAGGCCATATCATGCACGCCGCCTTTGCGATGCATCCATGCGGCCCATAGTTTTCCGCTCGCTTCATCCTCGGTATATTCGGTCACCCGAAAGCCAAGATCATTGTAAAACGCTACTGAGGCGTCAACATCGGGCGAAAAGCAGTTGAAATGGTCAATTCTCAAGGGCTTCACGCCACGATAGAGTGCAAATTTTTGGTGTAGAGAGGGCAGGCGATCCATTTTGTGATAAAATTCTAAAGGTATTCCAATATTGTCAGACGTCAGCAAAGTGCGACCCTGATAGGGACGTTCAACCCATTGCGTGAGGCGACCTTTGGCACGAAACTCCGCTTCGGCCCGATCCAAATCTTCCTCATCATAGGTTTTGAAGCTTATAACCTCCATCGTGCCGGGATCATCAGATTTTTGCAAAATCACGCTGTGATGACCGCGTTCTTCCATGGCACGTAGATAGACATGACCCTCTGTTTCATCGGAGACATGCAGACCCAGAATTTCCGTGTAAAATACCTTTGAGCGGTCTAAATCCGCGACGTTGAGGCAGGCATGGCTGAGGCGGACCGTGTTGAAGCTTGGGTAAAGGTTTGGGCTGGGAACTGGCATTTTGGGCTCCTTTATTTCTGTGGTCAGACGCCAAGGCGTGACATTTTATGGGCTCCGGTGGCAAAGCCGATGTGCTTTTGCTCCATATAAAATTCAAAACTCCAATCGCCACCATCGCGGCCAATGCCGCTGGCTTTGACGCCACCAAAGGGGGTGGGCAGGTGCCTGACGTTTTCGCTATTCACCCAGATCATGCCCGCTTCAAGCTTGTCTGTAAAACGCAGCGCGCGGGTGAGGTCGTTGGTCCACAGATAGCCAGTTAGCCCGTAGGGCGTATCATTTGCAATTTGAAGGGCTTCTTCTTCATTGGCAAATGAAACCGAGGTCAGAACCGGGCCGAAAATCTCTTCTTGGGCAATCCGCATGCGATTATGCGCCTCGGTAAAGAGGGTTGGGCGGATGAAATATCCGGTATCCCCAAGGATGTACCCACCAGCGGCCACTTTGGCCCCATCCGTTTTGGCGATGTCGAAATAGGAGGTGACCTTGGCAAAGTGCTCTTGGCTGATCAGCGGGCCGATTTCAGTGGCTGGATCCAGCGGGTGGCCGACCTTGATATTATTGACCCGTTCAATCAACCGGGCTTCAAAAGCATCCTTGATGGTCTCATGGACCAAAAGCCGTGAGGAGGAGGTGCACCTTTCGCCATTGATGGAATAGATCATGAAGATCACCGCGTCCAAAGCACGTTCCAAATCGGCATCTTCAAAGACGATTACTGGATTTTTGCCGCCCAATTCAAAATGTGTCCGCTTTAGCGTATCTGCGCCTTGCTTGGTAATCATCGAACCCGTGCGGCTTTCCCCCACAAAAGCGATGGCCTTGATATCAGGATGTTCCGTAAGCGCCTTGCCGGCATCTTCGCCATAACCTTGCACCGTGTTCAACACACCGGGAGGTAGGCCGGCCTGTTCTGCAATTTCGACCAAGATCCGGGCCGTAAGTGGGGAGGCCTCTGCGGGCTTATGCACCACGGTGCAACCAGCTGCGAGGGCGGGGGCAATTTTCCATGTAGAGAGCATAAAGGGCGTGTTCCAAGGGGTGATCACGCCCACTGGGCCAATTGGCACCCGTGTGGTGATATTTATCAATGTGGCTGATTGCAAATGCTGCCCATCTCGAGCGGCTTCGACTTGATCGGCAAAATAGCGAAAATTCTCCGCCCCGCGAATGGCCGCTTTTGACATGAAACGCCAGGCCTGGCCGGTATCCCAGCATTCGCAGAGCGCAATCTCTTCGGCGCGGGCTTCAATACCCTCGGCAATTTTGATCAAGATTGACTTGCGCTGTTTGGCGGGCATATCGCGCCATGCTGGAAATGCCGCCTTAGCCGCTTTGGCTGCCTTATCAATATCGCCAGCATCGCCGCGCGCCACTTGGCAGATTCTGGATTTATCCACGGGCGAAAGAGTTTCAAAGACACCGCCGCCGCCGGCATGATCTGAACCTGCGATCCGGTGCAAGATACCCTCGCGCCGGTAACGCGCCAAATGGCCATTGAGTTTTTCAATATTTTGATTCAACGCGGACATCGCAGCTCTCTTTCGATCTCAGGCTTTAGATAACATGTTAACTAAATGGAGTGTTCTGTTTTTTCATTGTACTGTCAATATTTTTAAATAACATTGCACGGCAATTTATAGGTGCGTCAATGGCCAGAACCAAGCTTCAGCTTCCCTCGACCAGGCGGTCTTTACCAATTGCTTTGATGCGATCGCGCGAACAGGTCATGGCGCCGATCCGCGCTATGCTGCGCGCCTCTGGGTTGACCGAACAGCAGTGGCGGGTGCTGCGGATATTGTCCGAATTTGGTCCGCAGGATTTGACCGAGATCGCGCGGCAGGCCTGTTTGTTGATGCCAAGCCTATCGCGCATTATCCGCAGTCTTGCACAAAATGGTCTGGTTATTCGAACCACGGATGCGAAGGATCGGCGGCGGCAAACGGTGGTCATCTCGCGCGCTGGGCAAAAGCTCATTGATGACAACTCGGTGCAAGCGGCGCAAATTGCCGCAAGTTACAAAGATCAGCTTGGCGCTGAGCGCTATGAGCTTTTGTTGGATCTTTTGACAGAACTGGAGCAGGGTGGGCCTGCTCCTATAAGTGGCGAATAAAAAAGCCCCCTGAAAAGTAACTTTCAGGGGGCTGCGTTGAGGAGGGCGGGAATTAGCTGCCCGAGAACTCCGGATAGGCTTCCATGCCCAGCTCGCTGCGGTCTAGGCCGGTGATTTCGGCCTCTTCACTGACCCGCAGGCCGAACATCGCGTTGAGCACCAACCAAACCACGGCGGAGGCCACAGTCACGAAGGCACCGACGATGACGATTGAGGTCAGCTGGACCGAGAAGCTGGCTGCGCTGTTGGTGAAGCAAACCGCCAGAGTGCCCCAAATACCTGCGAAGAGGTGTACCGGGATGGCACCCACAACATCATCAATCTTCAAGCGATCCAAAAGAGGCACAGCGAAGACCACGATGATACCGCCGACCGCACCGATCACGGTTGCCGAGACCAAGGAGGGGGTCAGCGGCTCTGCGGTGATGGATACCAACCCTGCCAAAGCACCGTTCAAGATCATGGTCAAATCAGGCTTTTTATACAGGAGTTGCGTCAAGATCAGCGCTGCGACCGCACCGGCGGCTGCCGCCGTATTGGTGTTGGAAAAGATCCGGCTGATATCAGCCACGTTGCCTGATGTGTCCATGTAAAGTTGTGACCCACCATTAAAGCCGAACCAGCCGAGCCAGAGGATGAATGTCCCCAAGGTGGCCAAGGCAAGGTTTGAACCGGGCATTGGGTTTACTTTGCCGTCTTTGTATTTGCCCAAACGTGGTCCGAGAATGATCGCGCCGGTCAAAGCTGCCCAACCGCCTACGGAATGCACAACTGTCGAGCCTGCGAAGTCTTGAAAGCCCATTGCGTCCAAGAAACCACCGCCCCATTTCCAGCTGGCTTGGATCGGATAGATGACCGCCACAAGAACGATGACAAAGACCAGGAACGGCCAAAGTTTGATCCGTTCGGCCAAGGCGCCTGATACGATAGAGGCGGTTGCTGCGCAGAACATTAATTGGAAGAAAAAGTCTGAGCCGACAGAGGCGTAGGTCAAATCAGCTTCCACACCTTCGAGGCCAACAGGCTCTAGCGCGGTGACCGAAAAGGCACCGACGACGTTTTGGATGGTCCAGCCATCGCCTGGATACATGAGGTTGTACCCCAATATGTAGAAAAATAGCGACGCCAGCGAAAACAGTGCCATATTTTTGGTCAGCTGCATCGCGACGTTTTTACCGCGTACCAAACCGGCTTCCAGCATGGCAAAACCCGCAGCCATGAAGAAAACCAAAAACCCTGAAACAAGGAACATAAATGTGGTGAAAATGAAGCCGATATCGGCATTCAGCGGCGTGACATCCGCCTCCTGCGCCGCGGCCAGTTGCGGAACGGTCAGCAGCAGCGCGGCCAAGCTTACAGTTCTCAATTTACTCGTTAACTCTCTACGCATCACAGAGCCTCTTCATTTGTTTCGCCCGTGCGCACGCGCAGGGCTTGTTCCAGGTCAAGGACGAAAACTTTGCCATCTCCGATTTTTCCGGTCCGGGCCGCCTTGGTGATCGCTTCCACCACACCCGCCGCAGCCGCATCGGTGACGGCGATTTCAAGTTTGATTTTGGGAACAAAATTAACTGTGTACTCTGCTCCTCGGTATGTTTCAGTGTGACCGGATTGAGCACCGAAGCCTTTTACTTCGCTCACCATCATGCCGCTGACACCGACCTCAGATACCGCTTCGCGCACGTCTTCGAGCTTGAAGGGTTTGATCGTTGCAATTATCAGTTTCACTCGTCTTCCTTTCGTTCTACCGCTTGTAAGACTGGCTACACATTCAAATTGCTGCGGAGCGGCGTAAACTTTGCGCCCTCGGAAAATCCTCGCAATGTCGTGATTTGCCTAAAATATGGGCAATGAGGCAGTTGAGTTTCAAAACATCAGCATGATTGGTCTGGAAATTGATGGCATTTTCCGCAGCAGGCCTGGCCTCGGGCCTTGTCTTTTAGCTCTGTGAGGGCACACAGTAGCGCAATCGCAGGAACGGGCTTGAAAATTGGATGATGATTCCATGGGGCTGAATAAAGAACTGGACGGGGTGACGGTGGTCTCCCTCGAGCAGGCGGTGGCGGCGCCCTATTGTGGCTTGATGCTCGCCGATGCCGGGGCGCGGGTCATTAAGGTTGAGCGCGCGGAGGGAGATTTTGCCCGTGGCTATGATGCCGGGGCCAATGGGCAGAGTGCCATTTTTGCTTGGCTGAACCGCGGCAAGGAATCCATTTGCTTAAACCTAAAAGATCCTGAGGATCTGGTCGTGATGCAGCGCATGTTGGCTAAGGCGGATGTCTTTATCTCCAACCTTGCTCCAGGATCAGTGGCGCGTATGGGGTTGAGCGGCACGGATCTGCGCCGCGACAACCCCGGTTTGATCACCTGCATGATTTCAGGCTATGGGCAGACGGGCGCGGCGGCAAAAAAGAAGGCTTATGATTTTTTGATCCAAGCTGAGAGTGGTCTTTGCTCTGTGACCGGCAGCGCCGAGAGCCCGGCGCGGGTGGGCCTATCCTTAACCGATCTGTCGACAGGCCTGACTGCCTTTTCGGCAATTTTACGCGCCTTGATCCAGCGGGGGCGCACGGGGCAGGGTATAGACTTAGAAATTTCCATGTTTGATGTGCTGGCCGATTGGATGAATATGCCGCTTTTGGCACATCGCTATATGGGCGGCGCTCCGGCACGCTCAGGATTGAAACATTCATTCATTTCCCCCTATGGTGCCTTTGAATGTTGTGACGGCTCGCAGGTCTTAATTTCCGTGCAAAGCAACCGCGAATTTGCCGCTCTGTGCAGCCATGTCTTGGAGCGTCCTGAGTTGCCTCGCGATCCCAGGTTTTCTGAAAACCCTGAGCGCTATGCCCATCGCGACGCGTTGGACGCCATCGTGGCGGCCTATTTTGCAAAATTCACCGCCGCTGAGATGGTAGATAAGCTGGATGCGGCGCACATTGCCAATGCGCAACTCAATTCTGTAGCAGATTTATCAGAGCATCCTTTTTTGCGTAACTCAGTGGCGCAGATCGGTGATTGTGAGGTTTCTTTGGCCGCATTGCCGGTGACAAGCCAAGTCGGAGCCGAACAGAGAGTGCCGAATTTAGGTGCGCAAAGCGACGCGCTTCGCGCTGAATTCAAGGCGTGATTTTTGCGTGCACAAGGGATGCGAGTGTGAATAATGACGAAACTTCCAGCAGAAAGCGAAATGTTATGACGGTTGATACAAGCAATCTAGGAAAGTTTTACATCGATGGGCAGTGGCGCGCGCCGAGATCACGGGCGCATATGCCGGTTTTGAACCCGGCAGATGAGCGCCAAATCGGCGTCGTGCCTTTGGGGGATGCGGCAGATGTGGATGCGGCGGTCGCGGCGGCGGTATCGGCCTTTCCAGCCTATAGTCAGACGCGCAAATCTGAACGGATGGATCTTTTGCGCAGCTTGATGACGGTGACGGAGAGCCGGTTTGAAGATCTGGCGCAGGCCATGCGTATGGAGATGGGTGCGCCGATCTCCATGGCCCGAGAGGCACAGGCTGATGCGGCCATCGGTCATTTGCAGGGGTTTATGGATGCACTGGCCGAGTTGGTGGACCGGGAGGTTTTGAGCAATGGTGACATTCTTTTGCGTGAGGCGATCGGCGTCTGCGGATTGATCACCCCTTGGAACTGGCCGATGAACCAAATCGCTTTGAAGGTCATCCCGGCTTTGGCAACGGGGTGTTGCTGCGTTTTGAAACCCTCTGAGCATACGCCGATCTCTGCGATGATATATGCTGAAATTATCGACTCTGCGGGCTTTGCGCCGGGGGTGTTCAATTTGGTTCAGGGCGATGGGCCAACGGTGGGAGCGGCCCTTTCGCGCCATAAGGACGTGCAGATGATGTCTTTTACCGGTTCAACCCGTGCTGGGACGGCTGTGACCCGCGATGCTGCCGAAACGGTCAAGCGTGTGACCTTGGAGCTTGGTGGTAAATCACCCAATCTGGTGTTTGCCGATTGTGACCTCGAAGCCCAGGTGAGTGCCTCTGTGGCTGAATGTATGTATAATACAGGGCAATCTTGCGATGCGCCAACCCGGCTATTGGTCGAGCGTAGCTGCTATGAGGCTGTGCTTGAGATTGCCAAACGGGCGGCAGAATCCACTGAGGTCGGAGATCCGGCGCAAGCAGGCGCACATATTGGCCCGCTGTTTGACCGCATCCAATTTGATCGGGTGCAAACTATGATTGCATTGGGACTTGAAGAGGGCGCGCGGCTCTTGGCGGGTGGCTTGGGACGTCCTGAGGGGATAGATGCCGGCTGGTTTGTGAAGCCCACCATTTTTTGTGATGTGTCCAATGACATGCGGATCGCGCAGGAGGAGATCTTTGGCCCTGTTTTGGTCATCATCCCTTTTGAGGACGAAGCCGAGGCGATTGAAATCGCCAATGACACGCCCTACGGGCTGGCCGCTTACCTGCAAACTGGCTCGCAGTCTCGCGCGGAACGTGTGGCGGCCCGCCTCAGGGCTGGGGCAATCCACATCAATGGTGGCGGCTTCAATTACGGCTCGCCCTTCGGGGGCTATAAACAATCGGGCAATGGCCGTGAAGGCGGTTTGATGGGGTTGGAAGATTACCTTGAAACCAAAACGCTTCATGGATTAGGCTGAGGTCTAGGTTAAGAGGGTTCACAAACGACCCCTGTATTAAGTGGTGTAATGGCGGGATTTGCGATCATTGATCGACCGGTAATGCCCGGTGGCGCATAGGGGAGCGGCGAAGATGAAGGACTGTTGTGGACCGGGCTATGCAAGCCCGCAGGAGGCCATCCAAGCGCCGCGTGAAAAGCTGCTCTATACGATTGCGATTTACACCGGCACGGGCATTCAAAAACCCGATTATCTGGCGACGGTGGATGTTGATCCTGACAGTTCGACCTATTCGCAGGTGATCCACCGTTTGGAGATGCCAGGCATTGGCGATGAGTTGCACCATATGGGTTGGAACGCCTGCTCTTCTTGTTTCGATGATGGCTCGATGTCGCGGAAGTATTTGCTGCTGCCCGGGGTTCGCTCGAACAATATTCACGTGGTCGATACGGCCAGTGACCCGCGCGCGCCGCGCCTGCATAAGGTGATTGATGGGGCCGAGATCAAGTCGAAAACCAATCTTTCGGGACCGCATACGGTGCATTGTTTGGGCTCTGAAATCATTATTTCCATGTTGGGTGATGCGAAAGGCGAGGCGCCCGGCGGTTACCTCCATCTGAACAAGGATTTTGAAATCGTTGGACGGTGGGAAAACTCCATGGGGGATATCAAGTTTGGCTATGATTTTTGGTATCAACCGCGCCATAATGTGATGGTCTCGTCGGAATGGGCCGCCCCCAATACGTTCATGCCAGGGTTTGATCTGGAAGAGGTTGGGCATTTGAAATATGGCCGCGAAATACACTTCTGGGATTTTGAGAAGAAAGTTCCTATCGAAACCATGTATCTCGGCGAGGATGGCTTGCTGCCTTTGGAAGTGAAGTTCCACCATGATCCCGATAGCACCCACGGGTTTTGTGGGGCGGCGCTCAGCTCAAATGTGATCCATTGGTGGCGCGATGAGGCCGGAAAATGGCAGTGGGAAAAGATCATTGATGTGGCCAACGAACCGCATCCAGAATGGCCCATTCCGGTGCCGGGGGTGATGTCGGCGATTTTGATTTCGATGGATGACAAATATCTATACCTCAACAATTGGTTGCATGGGGATATGCGCCAATATGATATTTCCGATCCGCATAACCCGGTTTTGACGGGACAGGTCTGGATGGGCGGTTTGTTGGGCAAAGCACCGGAGGTGAATGGGGTGAAAATGGCGGGCGGGCCGCAGATGTTTCAGCTGTCTCTCGACGGGCGGCGCCTCTATGTCACCACCAGCCTGTTCAGCACTTGGGACAATCAATTTTACCCTGAAATTCGCGAGCAGGGTGGCGTGATGGTGCAGATTGATTGCGATCCAGAAAATGGCGGAATGACCTTAAATAAGGATTTTATTGTCGATTTCGGTCAGGAGCCCAATGGCCCCTCCCGGTGCCATGAAGCACGCTACCCCGGTGGCGATTGCACGAGCGATATTTGGCTGTGATCGTGACCTTGTCAAACCGCGATGGGGCGCAGTATGAGGTGGATCCCCGCCGGCCGCTCTTGGACAGTCTGCGCGACCAGGGGGTCGATTTGCCCTATGGCTGCAAATATGGCGGATGCATCACCTGCGCGGCAAAATTGACCGCAGGAGAGGTCGATCAGCGCCGGCAAGTGGCGCTCAACAATCGGCAAATCAATCAGGGATACGTCATCTTATGTGTCGCGCGCCCTATGTCTGATATTACGCTCGAAATTGGGGTGGAAAGCCATGACCGCCTGTATCGCAACCCGTTTCTGGATCCGTTACAATCTCACGAACTCAAGGCTGATATTGCCGTGCCAAAGGAGGTCTGACAATGGACCATACTCAACCCTATTCCGATGCCTATTTGCAGGGGATTCTAAAATCAGTCAAAACCATCGCCATGGTTGGGGCCAGCCCCGATAAAACGAAGTTTAGCTATGGGGTTTTGCGGGTACTCAATGAAACTGGCTACGACATGATCCCGGTCAATCCGCGTCTGGGCCTTGAGGAAATCCGAGGCTTGAAAGTCTATCCAAGCCTTGCGGCCATAGATCGTCCTGTGGATATGGTCGAAGTGTTTCGCCGTCCTGAAGATCTTATGGCTGTGACAAAAGATGCAATCGCGATCGGCGCAAAAGTGCTTTGGGGCCAAATCGGTGTGGTGGATCACGAGGCGGCCCAGCTGGCAGAAGAGGCTGGGATGCAGGTTGTTATGGACAGATGCCCGAAAATCGAGCTGTTCCGGCCCTTCTGGAAACCAAAACTGCACCTGACAATTTAGGGAATAAAGCTGGCTGGGTCGGCAGGACTCGAACCTGCACTCTACTGTACCAAAAACAGGTGCATTACCATTATGCTACGACCCATCAGCGAGGCAGGAGATACGCTGGAAGTGCGGACGTTTCAAGCCCTGAAATCGCAAAAATTGCTTGAATGGCCATTGTTGTTGTTTTTTCACAGAAGGCTTTAAAATATCGCTTGCGTTAGACCTCTTCACGCAGGATCGAGGCGGTGAGCGACATAATCAAGTAAACACCTCCAAAAATCAGGAAAGACAATAAGCTGTTCTCAAACTTGCGCGGATAAGAGGGATCTTCAGGCCTTACGGGCGCAACAGAGGTGGCCAAATATTGGGCTTGCCGATCTGCGGCCACGCGGGCGGCCTCAACGCTTTGTACAGCAGCTTGCACCATCATTTCACGGGTTTGATAATCCTCGTTTCGGTAATTCGCTTCCACCCTAGATAGCCATTTAAGTTAACAATAAAAATAATTAAGTATGGTTCTAAACTCCAAAAAATCGCTAAAATCAAAAACACACTTTAAACACACTTTTTGCCGTGTTGCTGACTATTTTGAGAGCTGTGTGCTGGCCCCCTAAAACTGTGCCAGTATTTGTTGACCAAGGTTGGGAAAAATGGCACGGAAACACGGAAATGGTATTCGAATGAGCAAGTGCCGCCAGTTAGCTGGTTGGGTAAGGGGTGGTAAGTTCACCACGTGATCCACGTAGGAACCAAGTTAAGTTCGTCAATCCTACGCCGGCAGAAGGGAAGCCAGAAACTGACTTCGGTTTCTGAGTATCAAAATGTAATGGACTTATGTTGACTATCGGTGGGGCAAAGGTGCTCCACCGATAGTCACGCATCAATTTCAAGCTGAACCGCGCCGCTGCTCTTACTGACTGGCGCCAACTGTTGAGCGCATAGACCAGCAAGCGCTTGCAATCTGATGCCAGTTCTCATCTGTCTGATAGCACCTGCCATAGCCATATTCAATTTTGCGGCTGATGTTTTTGTTTAAGCTGGTCGAAAATGTCGAAAGGGTCAACGTCTACGCATCAAAAATTTTACCGTTTGATAAAAAAATAATCTGTGCAATAGTGATTCTGTAATTTGATCTACGGAGGATCTATGACTAGCCCCATGACGCCAGGCATTGCAGCGGACCGCCTAAGCAACGAAGCGCTTGCACAAAACTTTGCAGACCTACATGTGGCGCTCGAACCGCATGAAGTACGGGTTGCTGCTGATCGCTGTTACTTTTGCTATGATGCACCCTGTGTGACCGCTTGCCCGACCGATATCGATATTCCGCTATTTATTCGTCAAATCAGTACGGACAGGTCAGAGGCTGCGGCCAAAACGATTTTTGATATGAATATTTTGGGCGGAATGTGCGCCCGTGTTTGCCCAACGGAAGTGCTCTGTGAACAAGCCTGCGTACGTGAAGTTTCAGAGGGCAAGCCTGTTGAAATTGGCCGCCTTCAACGCTACGCCACTGATACTTTGATGACAAAAAATATTCATCCTTTCAACCGCGCAGCCTCCACCGGCAAGAAGGTTGCGGTGGTCGGGGCGGGACCCGCGGGGCTATCCTGCGCCCACCGATTGGCATTAAAGGGCATCGATGTAACGATTTATGATGCGCGTCCTAAAGCAGGCGGCTTAAACGAATACGGGATCGCCGCCTATAAATCTACACATGACTTTGCCGCGAAGGAAGTGGCGTGGTTGTTGTCGATCGGTGGTATCACGATTGAAAACAACAAAACGCTGGGCGTGGACATGATGCTTGACGGCCTTAGCTCGGATTTCGATGCGGTTTTTCTGAGTGTTGGTTTGGGCGGCGTCAACGCCCTGAGCATGTCGAGTGAAGATGATACATGTGTTTCAGACGCAGTTGGGTTCATTGAAACATTGCGACAAACGACTGACCTGGCCAGCATACCGATTGGGCGGAACGTGGTTGTTATCGGTGGCGGGATGACGGCGGTTGATGCTGCGGTGCAGTCGAAACTTCTTGGTGCAGAGCAGGTCACTATCGCCTATCGACGGGGCCGCGAAGCCATGAGTGCGAGCCGCTATGAACAAGACCTCGCAGCGTCACATGGCGTGAAGCTTTTATTCAATGTCCAACCGGTTAAGCTTGAGGCTTTAGGATCAAGCACGGCGCTTGTCCTTGAATATACGGCTACAAACGACACTCGGTTGACAGGTACAGGGGAGACCGTGCGTATCGCAGCGGATCAAGTATTTTCTGCTATCGGTCAAACACTTGCTATGGACGGTGGACTGGCGCTGGATGGGCGCAAGATTTCTGTGACAGGCGCAGGTCGCACAAGCCGCGATCGGGTTTGGGCAGGTGGCGACTGCGCCTCCGGTGGTGATGATCTGACTGTAACTGCGGTGGCCGAAGGGCGTGATGCCGCAATGGATATTTATGCAACCTTAATAGGAGGGGCAAACTAATGGCTGATCTAACGACAGATTTCTTAGGTATCAAAAGCCCAAATCCATTCTGGCTCGCTTCTGCGCCGCCAACTGATAAAGAATATAATGTGCGCCGCGCGTTTGAAGCCGGTTGGGGCGGCGTTGTTTGGAAAACCTTAGGGGCTGAAGGCCCACCAGTGGTCAATGTGAATGGCCCACGCTACGGCGTCATCCACGGCCCAGATCGCCGCGTTCTTGGGCTGAACAATATTGAGTTGATAACCGATCGACCACTTGGTGTGAACCTAGAGGAAATCACCCGTGTCAAGAAAGATTACCCAAACCACGCTGTTATCGTGTCCATCATGGTGCCCTGTGAAGAACAGGCATGGAAAGACATTCTGCCTAAGGTCGAAGCGACAGGTGCGGATGGGATCGAGCTCAACTTCGGATGCCCACACGGAATGTCCGAAAGGGGCATGGGCGCGGCTGTTGGACAGGTTCCTGAGTATATCGAAATGGTCACAGGCTGGTGCAAAAAATACTATTCCAAACCAGTGATCGTCAAGCTGACGCCGAATATAACAGATGTGCGTTCGCCGGCTGCGGCAGCGAAACGAGGTGGCGCGGACGCTGTATCATTGATCAATACCATAAATTCTATCGTTTCAGTGGATCTGGATAGCATGAGCCCAGAACCATCCATAAATGGCAAGGGCACGCATGGGGGCTATTGTGGTCCTGCGGTTAAGCCGATTGCAATGTCTATGGTGTCTGAAATTGCGCGCGCGCCTGCAACTGCAGGATTGCCCATCTCAGGTATTGGTGGGGTCACAACATGGCGTGACGCGGCTGAATATATAGCGCTTGGCTGCGGTAACGTCCAGGTTTGCACCGCGGCGATGACATATGGTTTCAAGGTTGTGCAAGAAATGATCAGCGGTCTGTCGCAGTGGATGGATGAAAAAGGGCACAGCAGTATCCGAGATTTTATGGGCGCTGCGATCCCCAACACGACTGATTGGCAATACCTTGACCTAAATTATGTCGCCAAAGCAGTGATTAACCAAGATGACTGCATCAGCTGTGGACGTTGCTTTGCCGCATGCGAAGATACATCGCATCAAGCTATTGTAATGTCTGAAGATCGTAAGTTCTCTGTGATTGATGCGGAATGTGTGGCGTGTAACCTGTGTGTCGAAGTGTGCCCTGTTGAAAATTGCATAACTATGGTTCAGCAGCCTGCTGGCACTGTTGATCCGCGCACAGGTCAAACCATTTCGGATGACTACGCCAACTGGACAACGCATCCAAATAATCCGGATGCTGTCGCGGCTGAATAAAGGATGACCAAATCGGCGTGTGGGTAAACCCACGCGCCGCCTTAAACTGTCAACATGCGTCTTAGCATGTCTTCTAAATATTGCTCAGCATCTTCAAAATGATCTCTTTCTCCCCAGATCGCCTTCACTTGAACTTCAAAGTCAGCATAATGTTGCGTCATGGCCCAGATCGAAAAGATGAGGTGATAAGGATCGACAGCACGAATCGATCCAGCGTCCGCCCAGTGGTTGATTAAGAGCGCTAAGTTCTCAACAACGTCACGCAGTTCACCGGTCAAAACGGATTTGATCCGCGGGGCGCCTTGGATGATTTCAGTGGCGTAAAGGCGACTTTCACGGGGATAGAGCCGGCTCATTTTCAGTTTGTGTTTGGCGTATTTTAGTATTTCTTCAACAGGGTCGCCGGCGGGGTCAATATCGCGAACAGGCTGCAACCAATCTGTCAATAACTGGGCCAATAGTGCCTCGTAAATAGCCTCTTTGGATGCGAAGTAATACAGGATGTTGGGTTTTGACAGACCAGACTCCGCTGCGATCTGATCTAATGTCGATCCGCGAAACCCAAATTGGGCAAAGACCTTTAGCCCAGCGGATTTGATAGCTGAGTGGTTTTTTTTCTGGATACGGGTCTCTGTCTTTTTCATATGGGTCTATCACATGGAACAGTTGAGGGAGTAAATGACTAAATCCAAGGCAGTTGGGCAATGGATTTGCAAATTATAAAAGCAATTCCTTGACACATGTCCGGCCTCTGATAGCGTCAGTTTGACCAGTTGGTCAAATTCTTAATTAAGAAACCATAAATATTCGAAAGTGAAGGACCGTCCTATGGCTGCTATTGGCGAAAATCTGAAGATCAACAGCGAACGTCTTTGGGACAGTCTGATGGAGATGGCCAAGATTGGGCCGGGTGTGGCAGGCGGCAATAACCGTCAAACTCTGACGGATGAAGACAGCGAGGGCCGTCAACTGTTTCTGGATTGGTGCAAGGCGGCTGGCTGCACGATGGGCCTTGATCAAATGGGCAATATGTTTGCCAGTCGCGAGGGAACAGACCCTGAGGCCCTGCCAGTTTATGTGGGGTCACATTTGGATACCCAACCCACTGGCGGGAAATATGATGGGGTGCTTGGGGTTCTGGGTGGCCTTGAAATTTTGCGCACGATGAATGATCTAGATATCAAAACCAAACACCCAATTGTTGTGGTTAATTGGACGAATGAGGAAGGGACGCGTTTTGCTCCGGCGATGTTGTCCTCAGGTGTGTTCGCCGGTGTTCACACCCAAGATTGGGCCTATGATCGCGAGGATGCTGAGGGCAAAGCCTTTGGAGACGAATTGCAGCGCATTGGCTGGCGTGGTGATGAAGTCGTAGGCGCGCGCAACATGCATGCCTTCTTTGAACTGCACATCGAACAGGGTCCGATCCTAGAGGCAGAAAATAAGCAAATTGGGATTGTGACACATGGGCAGGGTCTGTCCTGGACCCAAGTGACGATCACAGGCAAAGACGCCCACACAGGATCGACCCCGATGCCCATGCGCAAAAACGCAGGGCTCGCCATGGCAAGAGTTTTAGATAAAGTTGAAGCGATCGCGCTGTCTTATGCACCTCACGCGGTCGGCGCGGCGGGTCATATCGATGTTTACCCCAATTCGCGCAACGTGATCCCCGGCAAAGTCGTGTTTACGATTGATTTTCGCTCTCCCGATTTGACAGTCATCACTGACATGGAGGCGCGTTTGCGGACGGAAGCCCAAGCCATCTGTGAAGCGATGGGGATGGAGATTGAGTTTGAAAAGGTCGGTGGGTTTGATCCTGTCGCCTTTGACGCAACATGTGTTCAGGCCGTGCGCCGCGCGGCAGAGCGTTTGGGATATAACCATATGGATCTCATTTCAGGCGCGGGTCATGATGCCTGTTGGATCAATAAGGTTGCGCCCACGGCAATGGTCATGTGCCCCTGTGTGGACGGCCTGAGCCATAATGAGGCTGAGGACATCAGCCAGGAATGGGCAGCTGCGGGCGCAGATGTCTTGTTGCATGCCGTTTTGGAGACGGCCGTAATTACACCTTAAGCCGCGGCGCAAATATCAATAGACAGGGAGATTATCATGAGCACAGTCATCAAGAACGGCACAATAATCACGCATGATTTGACATATGAAGCAGATGTTTTGATTGAAGATGGTAAGATCATCGAGATTGGAAAAAATCTATCTGGCACGGATGAATTGGATGCAACAGACTGCTACGTTATGCCGGGTGGCATTGACCCCCATACCCATCTTGAGATGCCATTCATGGGCACATATTCTTCAGATGATTTTGAAAGCGGTACCCGCGCGGCATTGGCTGGGGGCACCACGATGGTTGTCGATTTCGCGCTCCCGAGCCCAGGACAAGGACTGCATGATGCGCTGAAAATGTGGGACAATAAATCCACCCGCGCCAACTGCGATTATTCTTTTCACATGGCCGTGACGTGGTGGGGCGAACAGGTGTTTGACGAGATGGAGAGCGTGATCAAAGATCGGGGCATTAATACGTTCAAGCACTTCTTGGCCTACAAAGGCGCCTTGATGGTTAATGACGACGAGCTGTTCGCAAGCTTCAATCGCCTTTCCGAATTGGGAGGCATCGCGATGGTCCACGCCGAAAACGGGGATGTCGTTGCTGAACTATCCGCCAAATTATTGGCAGAGGGCAATACGGGACCAGAAGCGCATGCCTATTCGAGGCCGCCGCAAGTCGAGGGCGAAGCCACCAACCGCGCAATTATGATTGCCGATATGGCAGGGGTGCCGCTTTATGTCGTTCATACCTCTTGCGAAGAGTCCCACGAGGCCATTCGCCGTGCACGTCATCAGGGCAAACGCGTTTGGGGTGAGCCATTGATCCAGCACTTAACACTGGACGAAAGCGAATATTTCAATAAGGACTGGGACCACGCCGCACGTCGCGTTATGTCTCCACCCTTTCGTAACAAACATCACCAAGATAGCCTTTGGGCTGGCCTTCAGTCCGGCTCCCTGAGCGTTGTGGCAACCGATCACTGCGCGTTTTCGACAGAACAAAAACGCTTCGGCCTGGGGGATTTTACTAAGATCCCGAATGGCACAGGTGGTCTGGAAGATCGCATGCCGATGCTATGGACCTATGGCGTTGCGACGGGTCGCCTAACGCCGAATGAATTCGTGGCTGTGACATCGACCAATATTGCCAAGATCCTGAATTGTTATCCGCGCAAAGGGGCTATCCTTGTTGGAGCGGATGCGGATGTTGTTGTCTGGGATCCGAAGAAAGAAAAGATGATCACAGCAAGCATGCAACAATCGGCCATTGATTACAATGTGTTCGAGGGTAAAAAGGTCAAGGGCCTGCCGCGCTTCACCTTAACGCGTGGGCATGTTGCGGCCTATGATGGTGAGATGCGCACCCAGGAAGGGCATGGCAAATTCGTAAAACGCGCTGGCAATACCGCAACGAACAAAGCTCTGTCATCATGGAAAGCTCTGACATCACCACGCCCTATTGAGCGTTCAGGAATTCCCGCCAGTGGAGTTTGAGGCCGTGATTAGAATTTCGTTGACCCATTTTCAGGATGTAATATGACGCAAGAGCCAACCATCGATGCCAAAGGGCTTCATCTGACTTTTGAGACAAATGATGGTCCCGTCCACGCGCTTCAGGACGTAAACCTTGAGATCAATAAGGGCGATTTTGTTAGCTTTATCGGTCCGTCTGGCTGCGGTAAAACCACGTTCTTACGCTGTATTGCAGGGCTTGAAACACCCAGTTCAGGTCATATTTCGGTCAATGGCCTGACGCCGGATGAGGCACGTCGCGCACGCGCTTATGGCTATGTGTTTCAGGCGGCTGGGCTTTATCCTTGGCGCACAATTGGTGGCAACATCCGCCTACCCCTCGAGATAATGGGTTTTTCCAAATCTGAAATGTCAGAGCGGGTCGAACGGGTCTTAGAATTGGTAGACTTGATCGGATTTGATAAAAAATTTCCCTGGCAATTGTCCGGGGGAATGCAGCAGCGGGCTAGTATTGCGCGTGCGCTTGCCTTTGACGCCGATATCTTGCTGATGGATGAACCCTTTGGTGCGCTAGATGAAATTGTGCGAGATCACTTAAATGAACAGCTGTTGCAGCTTTGGGCGCGCACAGAAAAGACGATTGGATTTGTGACACATTCGATCCCTGAGGCGGTTTACCTATCGACCAAGATTGTTGTGATGAGCCCAAGACCCGGCCGCATCACGGACGTTATTGACAGCAGTTTGCCAAAGGAGCGACCGCTCAACATTCGTGACAGTCCCGAATTCATCTCTATTGCTCAAAGAGTGCGTGATGGGCTGCGGGCAGGGCACGCCCATGTGTAAGTCAATCACCAAAAAAGGGCGGATCGTGTGAAGTCAATTCTACCTGTTTTTACCATTATTGCAGCTGTGCTATTCATCTGGACCTTGGCGGTTGTTCCTATGAACATGCATCTAACGGCTGACCAAGCACAACGCAGTGGCG
This sequence comes from Paracoccaceae bacterium, assembly GCA_002683685.1. Classification (GTDB taxonomy): domain Bacteria; phylum Pseudomonadota; class Alphaproteobacteria; order Rhodobacterales; family Rhodobacteraceae; genus Planktomarina. The sequence goes on along the minus strand of NYTV01000107.1, from coordinate 8,794 downwards.
CGATTGTTACGCCCGACACTCCGATTGCGCGCAAGGAGACAAATGGTTTTGTTCTTGCGCTCAAAAACCCACATTTGATCCCGCTGACTTACGTTGGGAAACGCCCAAACTTGCCGTCGCCGCATCAAGTTGCGGTGGAAATGTTCGACACCATTTTTGGAAAAAAGATCACCTCGAAACGCAGCCTTGTTTACCATGGTTGGGTCACACTGGCGCCAACTTTGCTGGGTTTCGCGATTGGCACCTTGCTCGGTGTGCTGCTTGCGGTTGGTATTGTTTTTAGCCGTGTGATGGATAAATCGGTCATGCCATGGGCCATCGTCAGTCAAACCATTCCGATCCTTGCTCTGGCTCCGATGATCATTGTTGTCCTCGGAGCGGCCGGTATTCATGGTGTCTTACCCAAATCTGTTATTGCGGCTTATCTTTCTTTCTTTCCTGTGGTGGTGGGCATGGTCAAAGGTCTGCGCGGCCCGGACCATATGCAGCTGGATCTGCTACGGACCTATAGCACCAACAATGCGCAAGGCTTTTGGAAACTGCGCTTGCCCTCCTCGACGCCCTTTTTGTTTGCCTCTCTTAAAATTGGCATCTCAGCCTCCTTGATTGGCACAATCGTGGCAGAATTGCCTACCGGCGCAAAGGCAGGGTTTGGGGCGCGCATGTTGGTTGGTGATCAATACGGTCAACCCATCCTGTCATGGGCGGCTCTTTTTGCGGCTGCTCTGACGGCAGCGGCACTGGTTGGGATCATTTCATTTGTTGAACGCGGTACGCTTCGTAAAATGGGGATGAAACCGGCATGATGTATGTAATCGCTGGATTTGCAATCTGGGTTCTGGGGTGGTTGGTGAATTTATATCTGGCAAACAGTAAGTGGTCGGACTATCGGGCGATGAATCTTGCAATTCCGCTCATTTTTGGGCTGACCGTTTTGCTTATGTGGGAGTGCTTTGTCATAGGCTTTGAAGTAAACCCTGTGTTTTTGCCGCGTCCCTCTGACATCGTCTTGCGGATGGCGATTGAAATGCCACGGTTGTGGGCAGACTTCGTCCAAACCATCATTAAGGGGGCGTTGACGGGATATATTCTCGGTGGCTTGGCAGCCTTTGCCATCGCCGTACTTGCGGATCGCTCCAAGTTTTTAACAAGCGGTGTCCTGCCTGTTGGGAGCTTTATGGCCGCTTTGCCCATCGTTGGGATAGCCCCGATTTTCGTTAAATGGTTCGGAAGTAACTGGGAATCTAAGGCGGCTGTCGTGGCTGTTATGGTGTTCTTTCCCATCTTGGTTAACGTCGTCGCGGGGATGCGCGATACGACATCGATGCAGCGTGACCTCATGCGCACTTATGGGGCTGGCTATTGGCCCACCCTGCTCAAACTGCGCCTTCCAGCTGCGATGCCATTTATTTTTAATGGCTTGAAGGTCGCTACAACATTATCTCTGATCGGCGCGATCGTTGCAGAGTTCTTTGGCTCCCCAACCGTTGGAATGGGATTTCGCATTTCCACCAGCTTTGGCCAACTCGCCCTTGATATGGTTTGGGCTGAGATCGTCATTGCCGCAATCGCGGGGACCGCATTTTACGGTATTGTGACATTACTCGAAAAGGGCGTTACCTTTTGGCACCCATCACAACGCTGACAGTCCTATGAAGATTGCAGCAAAACCACAGACTAGGAGGTCTAAACGATGAAAAAGACGATTATTGCAGCCGCTATCGCAGCGGGGCTAGGAGGCACGTCTGCCATTGCAGACGGTCATGCGAACTCCGTTTCATTGCAATTGCAGTGGGTTACGCAAGCACAATTTGCAGGCTACTATGTGGCCTTGGACAAAGGGTTTTATGAGGCCGAAGGTCTGGATGTGACGATATTGGCGGGGGGGCCGGATATTGCCCCTCCACAGGTTCTCGCGGGTGGCGGCGCGGATGCGATGTTGAACTGGATGCCCTCCGCCTTGGCGGCACGTGAAAAAGGTCTGCCGGTAGTGAACATTGCGCAGCCATTCAAAAAATCTGGCTTGATGTTAACATGTTGGAAAGACACTGGCATCACCAAGGTGGAAGACTTTCGTGGCAAGACCATTGGCGTTTGGTTCTTTGGCAACGAATATCCGTTCCTAAGCTGGATGAGCCAAGTGGGCATTCCAACCGAGGGCGGTGCTGATGGTGTCACTGTTCTGAAGCAAGGCTTCAATGTTGATCCACTTTTGAATCGTGAAGCAGATTGTATCTCAACCATGACGTATAATGAATACGGCCAGGTTATTGATGCTGGGGTGAACCCAGATGAGTTGGTGACCTTCAAATACGAAGAACAAGGTGTGGCGACACTTGAAGATGGTATCTACGTACTTGAAGAGAACCTAAATGATCCGGTCTTCGTAGACAAAATGGTGCGTTTCGTGCGCGCGTCTATGGAGGGCTGGAAATATGCCGAAGCCAACGCCGAAGAAGCTGCTGGAATTATTCTTGATAATGACGAAACAGGTGCACAGAATGAAGCCGCTCAAATTCGTATGATGGGCGAAATTGCCAAACTCACAGCCGGTTCCAACGGTGCGTTGGATGTGGCTGATTTTGATCGTACGGTTGCGACCTTGTTGTCTGGTGGATCTGATCCGGTTATTTCTGCGGTGCCTGAAGGTGCCTGGACACATATGATTTCAGATGCAGCTTTGAAGTAGTAACAATTGCTACATTAAAATTTAAAACGCCCTGCGTAATGTGGGGCGTTTTTTTTAATTTTGAGTAAACTTTGAAGACATGACAGTGCAGAAGACTAATTGAAAGTCTATTTTGGCTAATCCCTTTACGTGGTGGGCGAAAGCGGGCGTGGCAAGTCCACTTTCTTAAAAATAGTCACAATGATCGATTAATTTGCCAAAAAATAGATGCTTATAAAATTTAATAATTTAGTTATGAGATTTTAGGGATGTGCATAAAAGGATTATAACTGAAACTATTGATAAGATTACACCGCCGCTGATCCAAATTGGTGGGGTCTCATGTTGCAAAATTCTTTCTAAGACCAGCACCCAAATTGGGGTCAAATAAGTGTAGGCCATGACATTAGTTGCAGGCAGATGAATTGATGCAAATTGCATGCATAGAAATGAGAGCGACGTTGCGAACACTGCAAGATAAACAATCGTTCCCCAGACCAAAAACGTTAACCCTTTCCAGTTAGTTTGCAAAATTTCTCCCGCACCGTACACGCTAAGTATCACTGTACCGCTTACCAACATTCCATAAGTAACCATGATGGCGTTCTCGCCACGGTTCAATTGGCGAAAAAGGATTGGTAAAAATGCATGCGCGATGCATCCAAGAAAATAAATTAGTTCTCCTGTGCCAACCCTAAATACGACTAAAGCAAGTATGTCTGCTCGAAAAACAACCCATAAAGAGCCAATGGTTCCAATAATAATCGCTACCAGGCCATATAAACTAATTTTCTGTTTTAAAATAATAAATCCTAGGAAACTGGACATGGCTGGCATCAGAGTAAACACTGCAGCTGCAGAAATTGGGGTGGCGCTTCTCAGGCCTTCAAACATCAAGACGAAATAAAGGCTAAATGTACCCCCAAGAATAAAATAACGCCAAGAAGATTGCATAGCGCTTTTGGTGATTTTTCCTGAAAAATACGCAACTAGCCCGATAATACATGCTGCCAACCCAAAACGTACTGCCGTTAATGCAATTGGAGAAATATCATTCGCAATCATTGACCCAAAAGAAAAAGATCCAGAGATTAATACTGAAAAACAAAGCATTGCGGCATGACTTTGTAAAGTTTTATTCACAAGAAACTTTCAGGGTTTGGGTTGTACGGTTGGAAGTGTTCAGACGCCTAATGAAAGGCTCTTGAGGTGTACGTCAACACTAAAACAAGGTATCGTCTGAGTAAACTGGCTTCTAATCAGCCTAATCTGATTGGTCCATGTTGATTGTCAGCGCACAATCGAGCTGTGCTCCATAGGGCTTTTGGCTTTTGGTGGTATTGTCAGACAAAACTAACTTGAGACGGGGCGGGCTGTTTCGTAGCCTCGCTGTATGACAAAACACCCCCCATTCAGGTACTTTAAAACGAGCCTAGAGATCATCCGTCCGGCGGTGGTGCTGACCGTTAAACTTAAAGTTTAACTATTCGCTTCTCGTCCCTAAATCCCGAGAAATGCGTCTGTGCGTCCGTTGCGCATGTACTTTCAGTAACTCTAAGACAGCTTAATTCCACCAATGAAGTCTATAGAAAACTCATGCGCAACAAGCGCACAGACGCAATCGTTAACCAATGGTCAACCATAAGAACACCAACAGTCCCTTTAGTCCCCTTTTGGTGAAACCAAAGATAACCAAAAGCCCCCTGGGCCTCATTTGCCATCTATGGGACCCCATTTGTCTAAGGCCACCACAGAGGCCGCCAAAAGTGCCCTAGACAGCCTAAGGTGACCAGAATTAAGCTATTGTTATCGTTGATGTCGCTGTGTTGACTGATGCCGTCTTACGGAACCAGTGTCCTCTTCTGGGCACCGCAAATTCAAGCCAAAGTATTGTAATAAATTATTAAACGATAATTTTTAGTGGGCCGTAGACCATGCTGGCAACCAAATCTAATAGCTACACGTTTCAAAAGAGCGGCGTTTGGTATTTCTCTCGTAGGATTCTCGCTGATTTACGTCAGCATTACAGAACTGGTAGGATTGCTTACTCGCTTAGGACGAAATCCATCAGGGATGCCCGTGTTAGGGCTATGGGTGATGCCGCTAAGTTAGATCGGCACTGGCATATTTTGAAAATCTCTTCTGATGATTTACCAGGCAAGCATCTACTCGCTGGCGCAGTTGAAGCTGATACCATTGATACGTCAAAAGATGACCTTTCACTTAAGGCCTCCGTGGCCGTGTACTTGTGATTAAAGGGCAATCATCGTCCTGCAACATTTGAGGTAGCAGTTAGGTGTTCCTGCGTTTATCTGATTGATTGCTGTGGGATGAAAGACCTCCATAATTATGCTCGGTCTGATGCCACAAAGTTCCGTGATTACCTGTTTGCTAAGGGTTTAAATGGGGCTTCTGTGGCTAGGATATTTGGTACTCTTAGTACCGTTCTAAACTTGGCATTGAGTGAGTTTGGACTAGCATTCGTCAACCCATTCTCAAACGTCTATTTTGATCACAGCGTTGGGGTAAAGAAACGGCTCCCCTAACGCCTGAGGGCATCAAGAAGGTTCAAGAGGAGTGCTATAAGACTGATGATGAGAAACGATGGCTGATAGCGCTGATTGCTGACACAGGGATGCGTTTAGCCGAAGGCGTTGGACTGCTATGGTCTGACTTTATTGAGCAAGATGGTGTCCGCTGCGTGAACATCAGGCCTCATCCCTGGCGATCCCTGAAGACAGCAAGCAGTGCTAGATTAATCCCGCTGGTTGGTTCAGCTAAGTGGGCAGCAGAGCGCATCCTAGAAAAGCCTGATGGCAGTGAGTTTGCATTTCCCAACTACAACGATGGTCAACGTACCAACGCTAACTCAGCAAGTGCTGCTTTGAATAAGTGGCTGAAGACAAAGATTGGACGAGGCTACACCATTCATAGCTTCAGGCATTCCATGCGGGATAGACTTAGGGCCGCAGAATGCCCTAGCGATGTCATTGATCAGATTTGTGGTTGGCTAACGCCGGGTGTGGGGAATAGTTATGGGTTCGGCTACCCTACCTGTTTACTGAAATTACATATTGATAAGGTTTAATGTGGCTTTGTTGCAGTGATTAGTTTCATTTTTGCTTACGGTTGTGTAGCCAAAGGAAGATGTTAACCATTAGCGAGAAAACAAGTTGCTTTTCAGAGGTCCTTTAATGCTAAACTTAAGTTCTAATTTTATTCTGCGCTATAGGCTTGTCTGTCTTCTGCTTTCAGTGGGTTACTTTGTATACCAATTCATGGCTGCCAATTATGAAAATTTTGGAATTCAATTTCGTTATTTAACAATCTGGGGCTTAACAGGAGCGATGGTATCTAGCTATCTGTTATACAGGTCAAAACGCAATAATTTGCCTGAAACTTATCATGCGTTTGTTTCCGCTGTAGCCGTTCTGAATGCTATGGTTGTTTTCTTGTATTGGAAGCTATATTTTATCGATCCCAGTTTAGTGAATTATTCAGGCTCAATCGTCTGGTTTCAGGAATATTACTTACATGCACTTGGGCCATTATTAATCATTTTTGATGCACTTTTTTTTAACAGGTCGTTCCAACAGATTAGAAACGGTGCGTTAGCTATTGTGGGGATGTGCTTACTTTATGTATTGTGGACGGAGGCCGTGACTGCACCACTGAATTTTACACCTGAGGGTTCTGTGACTAGTGGGCTTCCTTACCCATTTTTGAACAACATGGTATTTATGGAACGGCTTAGCTTTTATGCTACAACCACACTAACTGGGCTTGGGTTTTATTTTTTTGGTTGGCTTTTGACGAAAATTAAGTCGCTACTTTTATCTTAGTTGAGAGCGATTTTTCCTGCTTAACACAATGACCAAATGGGAAACCTACGAGAGAAATATCAAACGCTGCTCTTTTGAACCGTGCAGCTATTAGATTTGGTTGCTAGCATGGTCTACGGCTCACTAAAAATTATCGTTTAGTAAGGTATTACAATGCTTTGGATTGGATTGTGGTGCCCAGAAGAGGACGTCGAATTTTGTATATTTTAGTTTAGTTACAGATGGTTATTTTGCAATTAAAATTAAAAAACGGTCCCGAAAGCGGTCCTATTATATCGGAGGTGAACCAATTGTTTCACGCATGAATTTCAAGCTGAACCGTGCCGCTGCTCTCGCTGAATGGCGTCACTTATAAAGCGCATAGATTCAGGTTTAGCCAGTAATCCGATTGTTAGTCTCATTAGTTTGACGGCACCAAGCAACGGGAAGTGTGTTCTTATTTGTCTAAAACACTTATTTCTGTGATGGTATGTCATTAAAAAATGTTAGGGCTTTTTGGGTGGCTTCTCTTGCCAAAATACAGTCACACCAACGCGACAAATTTTCGGCGTGCTCAATGGATAATCCAAGGTGTTTATGTACACGCAGCCAAGGGAACAGCGCGATGTCGGCGATGCTATATGCATCCCCACAGATATATTTTTGGGAGTTTAATTGTTCATTCAGATATTCAATCGAGCGATTTGCTACAGCGCTGTATTGGGCCAGCGCGTCGGAATTGGGCGACTTAGCCAGTCTAGACCAATATTCGATCTGTCCGAAATATGGCCCTTGAGTAGATGCCTGATAAAATAGCCAAGTGATCAATTTCGCATTCAACGAAGAGCCCTCAATCAGCCCCCAGCCTGTTTTTTGCGCCAAGCTAAGTAGGATCGAATTTGATTCTGTTTGGTGCATATCACCATCCCAAATCACAGGCACCTTTCCGGCTGGGTTTATGGCGCGAAATTTGGCAGAGTGTTGCTCTCCAGCGCGAATATTGATGGGCTCGAATTCATAATTTAGCCCGGCTTCACACAAGAGCATCAGCACCTTTAAAGTATTTATGGTGTTATATCCGTATAATGTAATCATGAGCCTAGTGTCTCCAAGATTTTGGCATCACAGGCGTTTGTGCCAGTAGTGATTTTGTATATTTGGCTTGTGGACTCTGATAGACTACCTCGGTCGTATTGACCTCTTGGATCTTGCCGTTGCGTAAAACGGCCGTGTCATCTGCCATTTGACGCACCACAGCAAGATTGTGGCTGATAAACAGGATGGTTAGTCCAAACCTTGCTTGTAGTTCTTTGAGCAAGTTCAAGATTTCAGCCTGAATCGACACATCCAGAGCCGACGTCGGCTCGTCACAGATCAAGAACCGTGGCCGCGCGAGTAACGCCCGTGCCACCGCAATGCGCTGACGTTGGCCACCCGAGAATTGGTGCGGGTATTTGATGATAGCGTCTGGCTGCATCCCCACGAGTGATAACATGGAGGCCGCCAAACTCGTGCGCTCGGCTGGGTCTTTGACAAAACCGTAAAACCGTAATGGTTCGGTCAGAATATCTCCGATACGGTGTCGAGGGTTCAGACTTGAGTAGGGATCTTGAAACACCATTTGAACCAGTTGTCGCGACGAATGGTGCCGACTCCGAGATGATCCGAATGGCAGCACCGTGTCGCCCAATATCATCGTCCCATATGTGGGTGTCACAAGGCCAGTGATGGCTTTCGCCAGCGTGGATTTTCCAGACCCGCTCTCGCCTACCAACCCCATGATAGAACCGGGTCTAATGGTCAGAGTCACATCTTCCAGAGCGACATAGTGGGATGGTTTGCGGAACAAGGATGTGCGCTGCCCGGTAAACGTCACTGTGAGATTTTCCAAGGCAAGCCCTGTGAGGCCGTATTGTTGTCCTTCAAGCAACCAGCGCTCTGCTGTGTCACCCTGCATCACCGCAGTGTCGTCCGCGGCAGGAACGCGGAAGCGATCTATTTTTTGATCCAATGGAGGCACAGCATCCATCAGCGCGCGCGTGTAGGGATGTTTGGGAGCGCCTAAGACCTGCGCAGTGTCACCTGTTTCCACCACACACCCCTTGCGCATGACCGTCACGCGGTCAGCCACTTGGGCTATCACGCCAATGTCATGGGTGATTAACATAAACGCAATTTGCCGTTCCTTGGCCAACTGTTGGATCAAGTCTAGGACCTGCGATTGCACAGCAACATCCAATGCTGTTGTGGGCTCATCGGCAATGATCAACTCCGGATCAGTACAGATTGCTAATGCAATGACAAC
>NYTV01000106.1 GCA_002683685.1 Paracoccaceae bacterium | reverse complement strand
GAGATGGAGACTTTGGCCACATTGCCGATGGTGCAACAACGGCGCCCTTCTACGAATATGCCGCAGGTCTATCCCGGAGATTCTCCCTTGCTCTTGCCGCAGTCGCCCACCCGCTTGGCTGGGATGCGCCGCCCGAGTGGTACGGTGCTGGATGATACAAGCGCTATGCAGGTGAGCGCGCCGCGATTGTTGCAAACTGATCCTCTGCCTGAGGTTACTTATCTGCGCTATGCTCAGGAGTTTGAGGCAAGTGCGGGCAAAGGGCTTATCAGCATTGTCTTGATTGACAGGCCGTTCATGGACCCGCCAGATTGGCTGTTGGATATTGGGATGCCGATTGCCGTGGCAATTGATGGGAAAGCAGCGGATGCGCGCGCTAAAATGTTACGCTACCGGGCCGCGGGTTTTGAGATTTTTACCAATATGCATTTGCCCGAGACCCTCACTTCGGTGAACATGGCTCTGATTGCCGATGCCTCAGTGCAAGCCGTGCCCATGGCGACGGGGTTATGGCCTTCGGAAAATGACCACGGCCCGAGGTCTCCGGCGCAGTTGCGCCTGTTGCAAGACTATTTGGCCAAAGAAAACCTAGGGTTTTTGCCAAAGGCAGACCTTAAGATTTCTGTTGAGATGTCCCGTGCTTCAGATGTGTTGAGCGCTCTGGACGTGGCGGCACAGAAAGCTGTGCAGACCGGACATGCGATCGTGGCACTGGATCCGCCTGCGGAGACTTGGGACGTTCTGCGCTTTTGGCTGCTGCATTCCGATCGTGGCGACAGCGTTATCGCGCCGCTATCGGCTGTGCTCACTCGGTAAAGCCTGTTGTGTGTATCGGATTTGACAGGTGCTGGTAGCTGCCCAATCTCCGAGTTTTTGATCTGAAACTCCGGTATTTACTTTCGTTGATAACCTTTTAAAGAGCGCCGGCCACCGCCTGTGCCAGCCAGGTGCGAATATCGGGATAGAGCGCCTCGAGTTGTGGCAGGTCATTGACGCAGAGCATCTTGAGGTCTGGAGTGTCTTTGATGGTTTGCAACAGCGCGGGGATTGTCCCGTCTGCCGCTCCGACCCCTTGTCCGCTATAGATATGATAGTGATCTTTGACTGGATGCAGCGTCGCGGTCTTTTGCAAAATACAGTCATGATTGTGCAGGCTTTGCGGCGAAAACTGTCTAATATCGCGCATCTGATATCGGGCATTGTCTCGAAATGCAGCCTCGAAACGGCTGTGAAGGTGCACCATGGTGCGGCGCAAACAGGGGTGCGCCACATGTGCTGCGCGAAAGAGGCGCTGAGCCGGGACGCCGCATAGGTCCGCAGCGTTAAGTTGCATATAGTGATTGAACTTAGCCGGATCAGCCATCTGGATCGGATCTTCTTGCAAAGCGCCAAAATCAGCCCAGGCTCCGCGTAGAATTGGGCCGCTTGGGGAGAAGAAATCGCTTTTCTGACAGGGTGCCGTCAGAAAAACATCATCATTGAAATAGATAAATCGGTCCGATAATCCTTGGATGTTCCAAAGAAATGTCTCTATGGACAAGGAGTTGAACGTTGGCAGTGCCGCGCCATGATTGGCGAATATGTCACTGTGGTCAACCAAGTTAATTTTGGCACACAGCGCGGCGCTCAGGCGTGACAAATCTGGTGATTGCTCATCGACAATGATCCAAATTTTGCGCAGCCATGGGGCGTTATGCTCAAGCGAGGCCAGGCAGAGATAAATTTCACCATTGCAGGCCCAGCGGTGCGGGTTTGTGGCATTTTCATGAAAAAGATGTGGTGCTGACCCCATGAAAATCTGGCGTTTTTGCAGATGCACCGGATCCAATCCATCAACCCATGTGATGACAGCATCAATCGGATCGTGCCAGACGTCTTGAACCATGAACGCAAACTCCTCTTTACGCGGGCAAGGCTAGCCTGCGCGCTGCGCAATTACGAGGACGGTATGGTTCATTATTCAAGGAAAATGGTGGTCCCGACAGGATTTGAACCTGTGACCCCTCGCTTCGGAGGCGAGTACTCTATCCAGCTGAGCTACGGGACCATTTGTCTTTCCAGGCGGAGGCAAAGCGGCGCTCAGAACCTCTACACGGGCCGTGTCAGGCCTGATGCAGCTCTTCTACATCAAGCCACTTAGGCCTTACAACCCATTTTCTGCGGATTTCCTATATTGCCCAGAGGGCGGCCTTGAAAATGCGATTTTAGGGGCAATCCGCTCGGCAGTTGTCGGGTGCCGTGGCACAGAGGTACTAACGATCCTTCTGGGTGGCGGCAAGATTTGCAGCAGAAACTAGCGGCCCCAAAGGCGCTTTTCGCCACAATCTAAATGGACAAAATTGGAGCGTGAATAGCGACCGACCCCGCCGGCAGCGCAGGATGCGGCGGCTGTGGCCACCTGACGGACCGACTTACCCTGCATACGCAGATCCACCGCTTGCCCTTTTATATGCAGGGAATTTTTTGCGACACCGCGCGAGCGCTTACGCAACAGTGCGTTGGTTTCGGGCGTGCGGTAACCGGACAGCATGAGGAAGGGGGTGGAGGTGTTGAGCAGCTGTTGTGTCGCTGCGATGATGTCAACGGTGCGCGTGTCAATGGCGCGGGACCTATCTCTGCGCCAATCGCGCATGAACCAATTCACCTCGGTCAAAGCATCCTTAATGTAGTCACCTTCGATCCAATAAATCACATCCAAGGATTCGCCCGTCCGCCGTGAGTACATTTTCAAGCGCCGGATATCACCCGCGCCACGCAAAAAACCGGCAGCACTGGAATAGGTTGGCGCCGCGACCAAGGCTGTAGCTGCAAAAGCGCGCAACACGCCACGTCGTGAAATTACGGTCGATTTATTAGTCATTCTTGGTCCCACTCGTGCACAGCAATCAACGCAGCGCATGACCGCTTTTTCCCAGGTGCGAATTTGATATCGCATATTTTCTGGTTTTTTGCAAAGCCCAATATCGTTTCAATTCGAACTATCTAAATTTCGGCGGTTTGCCGCAGAGCTGGCTCTTGCAGGTCAGTTGCCAGAAGCTTGCGCATTGTGCTGAAAACCCAGTCTGAACTTTGTGCTTTCAGTGTAACAATTTTCGAAATCTAGTATTCACTGGGTAAAAGGCGTTAGACTTTTACTCTCTAAATGCGCACTCATCATTAGCAAATCCTAACGAGGGCGCGCCGCGACATGATGGGTCGAATTGAGTATCGTATGGGCAAGGTCATGGTGAGTGTTTTGGCACTTTTGTTCAGCACTGAGCTGGCGGCGCAGGCCATTGGATTTAAGCAATCTTTGGCGCAATATTCCGTTTCGGAGCGCAGTATCGCCAGTTTTTACCGCGCGCGGGATTATCGCTCGTTTTGGACCGGTCCGACGGCGCAAGAGCGCGCACGATTACAGGCGCTTATCACTGCATTTTCTGACGCGGACATGCATGGGCTGCCGAAAGCGCGGTTCAATGCGGAGGTTTTGGTATCCAAGCTTCGGGCGGCCGATAGTGAAAGCGCCTTGGGACAGCTGGAAGCCGAGCTCACAAAGACGTTTCTGGATTATGCCCGCGCCGTGCGGTCAGGTCTGTTGATCCCATCAGAGATCGATGAGGAAATTGTTCGCAAAGTGCGCTACAGCAAACCGCTTGATCTCTTGGAGGAGTTGGAAGCCAGCGCGCCGCAGGCCTTTTTCAAATCATTGCCGCCGCAAAGCCGTCAATACAAGGGGCTCGTTAAAGAAAAACTGCGTCTAGAGCGGCAGGTTGCAGCGGGCGGCTGGGGCCGGCCTGTGAGCGCTACAGACTTAAAACCGGGGGAGCAAGGCGCGCAGGTCGTGGCTTTGCGCCACCGATTGGTTGCCATGGGCTACCTGAGTAGGAGCTATTCCAGCACCTATGATCGACCGATGACAGCCGCTGTGGCGCGCCTTCAATCCGATCATGGTCTGGCGGTGACTGGTCAGGCCAACAAAATGACGCTCGAACAGGTCAATATTGCGGCCGCGGAGCGTTTGGCATCGGTTATGGTCGCTTTGGAGCGAGAGCGTTGGTTTAATCAACCGTTAGGCGCGCGGCATATCTCGGTCAATCTCACCGATTTCAAGGCGAAGATTGTCGATTTCGACAGGGTTACTTTTGAGACCAATTCGGTGGTCGGAGCCACCGATGATGATCGCCGCAGTCCCGAATTTTCCGACACTATGGAATATATGGTCGTCAACCCGAGCTGGTATGTCCCGCGTTCTATCGTTGTCGGTGAATATCTGCCGATGTTGCAAGAGGATGCCGCGTCGATGAAATATCTCGAGCTGCGCGATGATCTTGGCAATGTCGTGGCGCGCGACGGGTTGGATTTCACCAGTTTTGATGAGGAAACCTTTCCCTTTGGCATGCGTCAACCGCCCAGCCCTGGCAATGCTTTGGGGCTGGTAAAATTCATGTTCCCCAATCGGCATAATATTTATCTCCACGATACCCCAGCCAAAAACCTATTTGGTCGCGAAGTGCGTGCCTTCAGCCATGGCTGTATTCGACTGGCAGATCCGTTTGACTTTGCCTATGCGCTGCTCGCGGCGCAAAGTGACACGCCGAAGGCCGTTTTTCAGGAGGCCTTGGACTCCGACGAAGAGGTACAGATTGATTTGGCGCGCCGCATACCTGTGCACATTATTTATCGCACGGCCCTGGCCCGCCCGGAAGGCGGATTGGAGTTTCGCGCCGATGTCTATGGCCGTGATGCAAAGATTTGGCAGGGTTTGCAAAGCGAAGGGGTGGTTATGGGTGGGATCACAGGATAAACGGAGCGTGAAGCAAAGGGCGACCGTTCATGAGCGACTATAACTTACAAGATCTGGCGAAGGCGCTCAACGGCCAAGCAGTGGGCGATGTTGCGCTGCAGGTCACGGGTGCCTGCGAGCCGCAAGATGCGGCAGGGAGTCTTATGGCGATTGCGACAAGCCAATCCTATGTGGAGCGCTTGCCGCTTGGTCAAGCTCGCGTGGCACTCTTGGCAGAGGGAACAGATTGGCAAGCCCTCAACCTTTCGGGCGCGGTTCTTGTGCCGCGACCACGCTTCGCCATGGCAAGTCTTACACAAGCTTTAGATCGCAGGTGGCGATCGGGTCGGCCTGGAATTCATCCACAGGCTTGTGTGGAACCTGGGGCACAGATTGGTACCGGCGCGCGGATCGGCGCGTTTTGCCATATCGCTGCGGGGGTGGTCCTGGGCGAGAATGCTTGGCTCGGCAGCCATGTGAGCCTTGCCGAAGGCTGTACGGTTGGCCCTGACGCCACATTGATGGAGGGCGTGCGCATTGGTGCCGATGTGCGCATCGGCGCGCGGTTCGTGGCGCAACCGGGGGCGGTGATCGGCGCAGATGGGTTTTCCTTTGTCACCCCAGAGCGCTCTGCGATCGAGAATGTGCGCGAGACGCTCGGCGATAGCAAGGGAGCCAAACCGCAAGCTTTTGTTCGCATCCATTCCCTTGGCTCGGTGGTGATTGGCGATGATGTGGAGCTTGGTGCCAACAGCTGTATTGACCGCGGCACGATCCGCGACACGCAGATTGGGGATGGCTGCAAATTTGATAATTTGGCGCAGATTGGCCATAATGTAAAAATTGGCAAGAATTGTTTGATTTGTGCGCAGGTCGGGATCGCTGGATCCTCTGTATTGGGAAATAATGTGGTTCTTGGGGGGCAGACTGGGGTGAGTGACAATCTGTTTATTGGCGACAACGCCATAACGGGCGGTGCTACCAAAGTCCTCAGCAATATTCCAGCTGGGCGCGTCATGCTGGGTTATCCAGCGATGAAAATGGACGCGCAGCTTGAGGTCTACAAAAACTTGCGGCGTCTGCCGCGGATGTTAAAAGAGATTGCGCGGCTGAAAAAGTCACTGTCCGACCCTGACAACCGCCCTTAATGGGTAAAAAGGCGTTTCTATGAGTGTAAAAGACAAGGTCATTCTAATCATCGCTGAACAAGGCTTGCTGGATGTGGCTGATGTGAGCCTATCGGCAACGCTTGAGGATCTGGGCATTGATAGCCTTGGCGTGGTGGAGAGTATTTTCGCCATTGAAGAGGAATTTGATATCGAAGTGCCGTTTAATGCAAATGCGCCAGAGGAAAGTGAATTTGATATCTCCTCTGTGGCGACCATTATTTCTGCGGTTGAAACCCTAGTTGCGGAGCAGACCTAGCCCATGAACCGCGTGGTGATTACCGGGGCCGGGACGATCAATGCTTTGGGCGCAACCGTGCCCGAAACGTTGCAAGCCATGCGCGAAGGGCGGCTTGGGATTGGCCCCTTGCACATGCGAGACCTGGACAGGTTATCGGTTAAAATTGGGGCGCAAATTAAAGACTTTGATCCTGAGATATATTTTGATCGGCAAAAATTGGCGTTGTATGATCGTGTGACACAGCTGACGCTCATGGCCAGCCGTGAGGCCATGGGACAGTCTGGCTTGGAGATCACGGACGAACTGTCGGAATCGACGGGTGTGGTGCTTGGAACCGCTGCGGGGGGGATGAACACCTGGGATGATAATTTCCGTTCTGTGTATGAAGATGGCAAAAATAGGGTCCACCCTTTCGTCGTTCCCAAACTCATGAACAATGCGGCGGCCAGCCATCTATCGATGGCCTATAACATCAAAGGTCCGTCTTTGACGGTCTCAACGGCCTGTGCCAGCTCAAATCACGCGATTGGACTGGCCTTTCAGATGGTGCGCAGCGGCATGGTGCAGGTGATGCTGGCCGGCGGTGCTGATGCAATGCTGACCTTTGGCGGCATGAAGGCCTGGGAAGGGCTGCGGGTGATGTCCAAAACCGCCTGCCGGCCTTTTTCTGCCAATAGATCGGGCATGGTTCAGGGAGAAGGTGCCGGGATCTTTGTGCTTGAAACCTATGAGGGGGCCAAGGCGCGCGGTGCTGAGATACTCGCGGAACTCGTAGGGTTTGCGATGACCTCAGATGCGGGTGATATTGTGATGCCGAACCAGCAGGGTGCTGTGAGGGCCATGCGCGGCGCGCTTCGCGATGCCCGCCTGGATCCGCAAGATATCGGTTATATCAACGCTCATGGCACTGGAACCGCGGCGAATGACAAAACCGAATGTGCGGCGGTGCAGGAGGCTTTCGGCTCCCATGCGCAAAACGTGATGATGTCATCGACCAAATCTATGCATGGGCATTTGATAGGGGGCACGGGCGCTGTGGAATTACTCGTGTGCCTCATGGCCTTGCGAGATGGGGTTATTGCGCCCACCATTGGGTTTGAGCACCCAGATCCCAATTGCGCGCTTGATGTGGTGCCAAATGTGGCGCGGCAAGCGAAGGTAACTGCGACCTTGTCCAATGCCTTCGCCTTCGGGGGTATGAATGCGGTATTGGCGCTGAGAGCGGTTTAGGGCTTATCTGCACTTAATTCTCTGCTGCGCCCATCAAAGCCGCATGCCCCGCTGTAAATCCCTTCAAAGATAATGTGAGACGTTCGGGCTGAGTGGGGGCTGCCGCGGGAAACATGGTGATAATGGCTTGCGCGCCGGAGCGGTAGCTGTCGAGATCCTCTTGAGTGAGCCCGATGCGGGCCACGCAACCCATTTGCATGCAGAAGGCAAAAGGATATGTTTTAGCGTTTTGATCGTCCACTTGAATGGTCAACTGTTGGGTTAAAAGGGTCCCCAAAGGCGTAATGACATTAGCTCCTGCTAAAACGAGCCCGTTGGATTGGATTGGGTTTAAATTATATTCGGCCACGGGCGAGCCATCGGCGCTATGCATCAATTGAACGAGCTGACAAGGGTCTTGCGCTTGCTCTGTTTTCAGACACTGCAGCGTCCAATCCCCAAAGGTGCCTTTGACATAGTATTCGCCCATTACTGGAGTGCTGTTCACCACTTCGCCGGTTGAGAATTCCTCTGCCGCCGGCATTTGAGCCGTTTGCGCCTGTAGCGCCGTGTTGGACAACAGAAGATATAGGAGCGCGCCAAAATAGTTTGTTACTTTAAACACCAAAAAGTCCTTTCTATCGCACGGAGTATGAACAGTGATCCTGCCATAAATATCTTAAAATTTATACTGATGTGCCAGCCCATCGGTAGGAGCGCAATCTGAAAAAATTAAAGCAGAGGATTTGTTTCCAAAAACCTCTGCCTCTATTTTTCTCCCTGCCGGGCTCGCCGACTATGGCGGGAGAGAAACAAATAATGTTTTGGACGTCAATGTAAATTTTAAGCCAATTTCTAAAAAAACCGCACCCAAAGGCGCGCTCTAGTACAGGGACGTATGACATGAAGAAAACTTCTGTCACGCCTCGCTTATAGCGCGAGATCTTTAAAATTTCGTTTGCATAGGTTACAGTGTTTGCGCTTATTTTGCGCCAGGCTCACAATTTATGTATTTTTAGTTGTGTGATGCGATTTTCTCTGCGGGTTGCGACTTCGAAGCGAAAACCGTGAAATACGAAGACTTGACCCTCGGCTGGAATCATCTGTGCTTCATGGATAACCAAGCCGGCGAGCGTGTTGGCCTCATCATCCGGCAGGCTCCAATCTTGCGCCCTATTTAAATCCCGAATGGTCATAGATCCATCAACCACAACATGACCGTCTTTTGCAGCAGTGACCCCTTGGTCGCTTGTGTCAAATTCGTCGGTGATCTCGCCAACGATTTCTTCCAAAATATCTTCTAAGGTGATCAGCCCTTGCAGCGCGCCATATTCATCCACCACCAAGGCAAAATGGGTGTGCCGCTTTAAGAACTGCCGCATTTGATCATCTAAAGGTGTTGTTTCGGGTACGAAATAGGGCTCCATCGCCACATCCAGCACCTGAAACTTGGCCAGATCTTCACTTCGGGCTGCGCTGTCGCGTGTGAGCTTAACCATGGCACGGGCCAAATCTTTCGCATGGATCACGCCTACGATATTTTCAGGATTGCCGCGGTACAGGGGCAATCGCGTGTGCGCACTTTCGAGGCATTGAGAGAGAATTTCCTCGGCTGGCAAAGAGACGTCAATCATCTCAATACCTGAGCGATGAAGCATGATTTCTTCGACTGTGCGATCGGCCAGATCCAAGGCGCCCAAGATGCGGTCCCGGTCTTCTTTTTCAACCAAACCCTCTTGGTGACCCAAAGTGAGCGCTCCAGCGATTTCTTCGCGCACGGCCAAAATATTTGTATCAGGGTCCGTAGCGATGCCGAATAGCCCTAAGACGCCACGCACCAGGAGGCGCACGAAGCTGACCACTGGGGCGAAGACGAAAACGACTAAGGATATGGGGCGCGAGACCCTTATGGCGGCACTTTCAGCATTGGTGATTGCATAGGTCTTGGGGAGCACTTCGGCGAAGACCAAAACCAAAAACGTCATGACCAATGTGGCCAGAACAATGCCATTCTCGCCCACCATCTTTGTGAACAGCGCCGTTATCAAAGAGGTTGCCAGAATATTGACCAAATTGTTGCCGAGAAGAACCGAACCGATCAAACGCTCATTGTCATTGGTCACCTTCAAAGCCCTGGCGGCTCCAAGCGAGCCCTTATCAGCCTGTGCTTGCAGCTTGCTGCGCGAGGCTGCGGTCAAGGCGGTCTCTGAGCCAGAGAAAAAGCCCGATAGGATCAATAAGACGAAAATCGCCCCAAAAGTAATCCAAAAGCCAGTGTCAAAGTCAAAATGTTCCATCATAGACCTGTTTTAAGTGGTTGCGCCAAAGGATGATGCTCCAGCACTAGCTCGCGCAACCGTTCTTCTTGGATATGCGTGTAAATTTCGGTTGTCGCAATATCCGCATGGCCTAAAAGTGTTTGAATGGCCCTTAAATCAGCGCCACCGGCCAATAAGTGGGTGGCAAAGGCATGTCGCAGAGTATGCGGCGTGACGTTGACCGGATCAATACCCGCAGATATGGCCAGTTTTTTGATCTGCTGAAAAAACCAAATGCGGGTCAAATGGCCCAATTTCCCGCGTGAGGGAAAGAGAAAGGCGGATTTTTCGGTCTGCGGGTCGGTATCACGCAGTGTAAGCCAGAGTTGTGTCGCCGCGCGGGCTGTTGTGGAAAGTGGCACCATACGCTCTTTGCCGCCTTTGCCGCGCACCAAAATCATCTGCGGATCGCCGCGCACCGCCTCGGCCGGCATGCTGACCAATTCTGTCACCCGCATGCCTGTGGCATAAAGAAGCTCCATCAAACAGGTCAGTCGCAGCTTGTCATGGCGCTTTTGGGGCATCTGCCTTGCCTGCAGCAGCAAGCGGTCGACCTCATCATGATCCAGTGACTTTGGCAGAGATTTACCCTTTCCCGGTCCTTTCACTTGAATGGCCGGGTTGTCTTTGCGCAGCTCCTCTTCAAAGGCGAACCGGTACAGCTGTTTGATTGCCGAGAGCCGTCTGGCTTTGGTGGCGCTGGCAAGCCCGGCCGCATCGCAATGCACCAGATAATCTTCCACCATCGCGCGCGTGGCAGTGGCAAATCCTGCGCCGCGCGCCTCAAGATAGGCGAGAAAATCTTTTAAGTCGCGCCCATAGGCCTCTTGCGTATTGCGCGCGGCCCCAAAATCAGCGGCCTGTGCTTCAAGGAAAACGGAGATCCACGACAAGGTCATCGCGTATCGGCCAAGATCATAAACTCCATAGCCAATTGTTGCGCGATTGGTGTCAGACCCATCGCGCGGAAAAGCGCCAGCGCCTCAATAAAAGCCAGCTCATTTCCTTCCAATCCATCGGCAATTAATCCGATTGCTCGAAGCATATTAGCGGAGCGGAAGGGCAGAGTTGCAGGCATCTCTTGAGTGAATTCTGCCATCAGACGATCAAAATTTTCAGGCAAAATATGGGGGTTAATCCGCTGCAACCGGGTCATGGTGGGTTTAAAATCAAAGGCATTTGAACGGCTGAGAACTTGCATCTGGAAGAGAATATCGTCTCCATCGCGTGATGCGTCGAATTTCATCAACATCGGTGACCAAGCATGCGCCAGCGGGGCGACAAGATTTTGGCCACGCATGATGGTCCAAAAGGCAAGCAGCGCGTCGCTGGGGTCAATAATCGGATCGGCCAGGGTAAGGTCAAGGTTTTGGACCGCGGTCACTCGGTCCCATATACCGCCAGAGGCGGACGGCTGGCTGGATTTATAGCGCTCAAGCAATTGTGCCGCCGGCAGGCTACCGACCACGCCCAAACGTTCAGCGGCCTCAACCTGGGTCTTCCAACCACTGGACGCGCTTAGGTCAGAGGGCGCAAATTTCAGTGGCAAACCCTGTGTTGGCACAGGTTGACCCGCGCCGGCGCGCAGTTGGAATTCTAAGGCCGTTAACTGGTTCGGATCCACATTCGGCAATCCCAAACTATCGGCAAGTTCTGGATCCAAATCCACGGCCAAAAGCGCGGAGAGGGTCGGGGTGAAGGCGCCGAGCGTGTCGAGGGCGAAATAATTGACCTCCGCTGTGTTCCATGATCCTGCGCGCGCCTGGCAATAGACTTTTAAGGCTTCATCCTCTGTTAAATGCCGCGACAGGTTAAGCTGGCGGCACATCCGTTCCACATTGCCAGTCAAAAGAGCGGTTTCTGCAAAAAGTGTAAAACTCTCTTGTGACATGATCTGGCTTTGCCCCAGAAGGCTATAGGCAGCCTGCACCGCACCGCGCTCAATCAAGGCTTGGACGCGCGTGTTTAAAACGCTTTCATCACCCAATGTTTCGGCGAGAAGCGCGCGCAGCAGCAAGTCATCCGCCGCCGGAAGCCCCGACAGCGGCGCTGTATTGAGGATTTGGCGCAGCATTCGGGGATCAAGGTCAGTCCAGAAATTTTCCGATATTCCAGAAATTTTGCTCGGAATCAGCCCATAGGTTCTCTCAACAGGGGCATCAAGTTCGATAACATTAATCTCAGCTAGCTCCGCTCCGCGTGCGGGATCGCCAACGACCAAAGGTTCTTCGCTGAGCGGCGTTAGCCCGGGTTGGGACAGCCAATCAATGGCCGAGATTGGCGCATCGGTTTGAGCCCAAACCGGCTGGACCATGATCAGGCCGACAAAACAAACATGCGCAATCTTCATATCAATTGATATCCAAAGCCAGTGGCAATTCAATCGTTTGCATATGTGCTGAAAAATCCACACCAAAGACTGGCCCAAGATAGGCAAAACCCACAAATGCGACCGCTGCGACGATGAGAAGGTAGAAAAGATATTTGAGCAATCTTAACATTTCGAAGAGTTTTCCTTTGGCGCAGTTTTGCTTATGGTCTTTTTGTAACAATCGCGCCATTGAAGACGCAAGGCAAGTTAATCTTAAGTCATGGAATAAGACAGATGTCGCTCAACAAAACAGTCGTTCTGGTCGGGATGATGGGATCTGGAAAAACTGCCGTCGGAAAAGCACTGGCAGCGGCCTTGCATGTTGCGTTCAAAGATACGGATCAAGAGATATCTCTGGCCGCCAATCGCTCTATTGCCGAGATTTTTGAGCGGGATGGGGAGCCATTTTTTCGCTCAGTCGAATCGAAAGTCCTGGAGCGGTTGCTGCAAGGTCCGTCCTGCGTCTTGTCAACAGGCGGTGGCGCCTTTATGTTTGGTAACAATCGTGCACTTATTTCGAAACTTGGCATTTCGGTATTTCTGAGCGCCGATTTAGAATTGCTATGGGAGCGGGTGCGCAGCAAGGATACCCGCCCTTTGCTCAAGACCGCAGATCCCAAGGCGACCTTGGCCCGCATTTTTGAAGCGCGCAGGGATCAATATTTTTTGGCCGATGTTATCGTTCAATCCCATCCAAATTACTCCATTGCCCAGACGACAGAGCAGGTGATTGCTGCATTGCGCGCGCAGCCCGGAGTGTTCAGCCCATCAGGAGAGAAGTCATGACACAACTGGTTCACGTCCCTTTGGGAGATCGGGCTTATGACATTCACATTGGTCGTGGTCTTTTGGATCAAGCTGGCGCTTTGATTGGACCGATTTTGCCGCGGGCTAAAGTGGCGATTGTCACTGATAGCAACGTCGCGCCACTGCATGCCCAACGATTGACGGAGGCTTTGCAAAGCCTGGGCATTGCGTCTTCCACTCTAACCCTGCCTCCGGGCGAAGCGACGAAAAGCTGGCTGCATCTCAGCGAGACCACAGATTTTCTTTTGACCGAGAAAGTCGAGCGGCGGGATGTGGTGATCGCTTTGGGCGGTGGGGTGATTGGAGATTTGGTGGGTTTTGCCGCCGCTATCCTACGCCGCGGCGTACGCTTTATTCAGATTCCGACCAGCCTGCTCGCGCAGGTGGATAGCTCCGTCGGTGGCAAGACCGGGATAAATGCCGCTCAGGGCAAAAACCTCATCGGGGCTTTTCATCAACCCAGTTTGGTTTTGGCTGATATAGATGTTTTGGATACGCTGGCCCCGCGGGACTTCCTTGCTGGCTATGGTGAGGTCGTGAAATACGGGCTGCTGGGCAATGCGCCGTTTTTTGGGTGGCTTGAGCAAAACGGAGCTGCCTTGGTGGCTGGAGATCCCGTGGCGCGCAGTGAGGCTGTGCGGATGTCCTGCCAAATGAAAGCGGATATTGTGGTGCGTGATGAGACAGAGCAGGGGGATCGCGCCTTGCTCAATCTCGGGCATACGTTTTGCCATGCGTTGGAAGCGGCGACGGGATATTCTGATCGCCTGCTGCATGGGGAAGGCGTGGCTATCGGCTGCGCTTTGGCCTTCGAGACCTCTGCCCGTTTGGGATTATGTTCCCAAGAGGCTCCATCGCGGGTGCGGGCACATTTAAAGGCCATGGGGATGAAAACTGATATTTCCGATATAGATGCGGCACTGCCCGATCCGATGGCTCTTGTTGCGCTCATGGGGCAGGACAAAAAAGTAATTGCGGGGCAGCTAAATTTTATTATGGCCCGCGACATAGGTCAGGCGTTTGTGACAACGGATGTGTCGCAGGCGGTGGTCTTATCTGTGCTGGAGGAGTCGATGGCCGCGCGTGCCGTATAGCCGCGCCCGAAAATGCCGGGTCGGAGTGATCCCAGCGCAGGGGACATCTGCGCTGGGGTATGATTTAAAATGGGATTTCGTCGTCGAGATCAGCTGAGGGCGCGGGGCTGTTATAACCGCCCGCCTGATTGCCACCTTGGTTGGGATCGGCCATATAGCCGCCCTCGCCACCGCCATCTTGATTGCCGATATATCCAGCCCCTTGGCCGCCACCACCGCCTTCACCGCGACTGTCGAGCATAGTTAATTCTGAACGGTAGGGGCGTAGAACCACCTCTGTGGTATAGCGATCCTGACCAGATTGATCTTGCCATTTGCGCGTTTCTAACTGGCCCTCAAGGTAAACTTTTGAGCCCTTGCGCAAATACTGCTCAGCCACGCGCACCAATGGCTCTGATGTAATGGAGACACGATGCCATTCGGTTTTTTCGCGGCGCTCCCCAGTGTTGCGATCCTTCCAGTTTTCGGAAGTTGCTACAGAGAAGTTACAAACTTTACCGCCGCTTGGAAAACTGCGCACTTCAGGATCCTGTCCCAAATTTCCAATGATAATTACTTTGTTTACTGATCCAGCCATAGCCATTGCCCCCAAGTTGTTGCTCTCGTAATCCAGCATTTATGCTAAATTTGAGTTAAGTTTAATAAAGTAAGCCATGCCGGCCCGACACAGCTCTGTTGCGCTATATATCTCTGGAACTGCCCTGCGGTGCAACCATCGAAACAGATGCAGATGAGTTTTCTTAGTGCGGCTCCACGCATACAAGGGGCGCATAGGCCAATGAGACAGGCTGCGCGCGCGATGTGACGCCTATTCGGCGGCTATTTTAATCACAGCATCCATTCGGGCCAAAACATCCTCGGCGAGGTGGCATTTGATTTGATGGCCGCCGGCCAATGTTTGGATGTCAGGCACCTTGGTCTCGCACAGACCACCGGGAACCTCTGATTTCCAACCACAACGGGTTTGGAACGGACAGCCCGAAGGGGGATTCATCGCCGATGGAATGTCGCCCTCAAGAACAATGTGTTTTTTCTCAATTGAGGTATCGGCGACTGGAACCGCGCCGAGCAGCGCTTCGGTATACGGGTGATAGGGCGGTTGGAACACTTGCTCAGTGGTGCCCATTTCAACTACATGCCCTAGATACATGACTAAAACCCGGTCCGATAGGTAGCGCACGATGGACAAATCATGGCTGATGAAGAGCAAAGTAGTTTTTTGCTTGCGTTGAATTTCCATGAGCAAATCGGTGACCGCCGCTTGTACGGAG
>NYTV01000105.1 GCA_002683685.1 Paracoccaceae bacterium | reverse complement strand
CAGCCTCTTGACCTTGGGTATTGGCTTTTTCTGTTTTGCTGGCCTGTGGCTTATCGTAGTTTTTTTCTATCTATTTCTCAACCTTACCATTTATTCTTCAACCATGGGCATGCGGATGACTGGCATTAAATTTCGCCAAAGGCATAATCGCCCGTTTGATGGGCTCTATGCTCTGCTGCATACCATCGGCACGATGATTGCCTATGCCACCAGCTTGCAGATTGTTTCGATCATCTTGATGCTCATCACCTCCCGAAAATAGGGGTTGGTGGATCTCATTCTGGCAACCGTCGTCGTTAATCGCGCGGCGCGTCAGTCGTCAGATTAGATGTAAGCTTTTTAGAACCCGGGGGTCACATTCGGTGCCTCCCCCATTCGGCAGCCATTCACTCCCGCCCGTAGGCCACAAGCCGGGCGCGGAGGTTGGCTTGGCTTGGATGGTTAAGCTCTAAGGCAAATATGTGCGCATAGGTTAAAAAGAAGCATTCCGTATCGACATCCTCTGCCAGATCCGCCGTTCGGCTATAAAGCGTGACCAATGCGGCGCGATCATCTTTGGCATGGGCAGTCAAAATCAAGGCATCCAGCGCCACATCCATCTCAGCCACGATGTCGGACTATCCTACCCGCGACCCAATCGTGATAGCAATGGGTCGGCTCATCCATAACCGGGCTAAACCGCCCGCCGTCAAAGGTCGGCGCGTGCCGGCCCGATTGCATGCCCTCGACCACGAAAATGTCTTCTTCAAAGACCTCTTTCCATTGCCGGGTATTCACCGCACGGTTTTTCGCCAGCGTATCGTCGGAGGCATAGTACAGATGTATATGCTCAACAGTTTTATTATGCGCCTTCGGTTCGAGCACGATGGTAAAGGCATGGTCGCGCTGCACGCCCAACAGTACATTGGGGTAGACGATAATATATTCTGCGCCCTCATTCCATTTCTCGGATAAATCGGGGAAATCAGGGAAGGCCGTCGAGCCATCTTCGGCCTTAAATTGCCGGTACACGCGTGTGCCCTGACCAGAGAATTTCCCATATTCGACGATGTTATAGTGATCTTCCAGCCGCGAATAGCTGTTGAGCCCAGGATGCACCCAGGGCAGATGATAGCTTTCGCAATAATTCTCCACCGCCAGCTTGTAATTGGCCGCAAGCTCCAACTCAAAGCGGCTGTCTGCGCCGCCATGGTACAGCGGGCTGTCAAATTCAGACCACCGCGCGATGAGATCGGCATGGACCTCAGTGAATTCCGGTGCATCACCAGAGATATTGATGAACACGACATCCCGCCAGACATAGCTGCGCACCTCATTCAAGCCGAGATCGTCTTTTACAATGCTTGGGTGGGTGTTGTGACCCGCGCCGCCGACATGCGGGGTGGACACCAGCTTACCCTTGGTAGAATAGCACCAGGAGTGATAGGGACAACGGATTGCTCCTTCGATGGTTTTCGCTTCATGCAGCAATTGCATGCCCCGGTGACGGCAAATATTCTCAAATACCCGCAGCTCGCCGTCCTTGTCGCGAATTAACAGCAGCGGCATGCCAAGAAATTGGATCGGTTTTGCGTCACCCAGATTTGGCACATCCGCCCCAACAGCCAGCCCGGCCCATGTGCTCTTGAGCACCGCTTCGCTTTCCTCGGCAAAAGTTGCGGGATCTATATAATGGGCATTGGCCAAGCCATTCGCCTGCGCCACTGGTTGTTGAACAGAGGTGATATCGGTTTGTATATAGTCTTTAGCCATGGCGATCTCCGTTTACCTTGGAGCTACGCCCTTAATCTTCGAAAAACTTTTCCCGACGCGACCAAAAACCCGCCTCAATGACGTTTTAATGTCGATTTTTGACCATTTCTACGACATAAGACCGAACAATCACACCTGAGCCAAATCAGCCGGCTGCGGATTTAGCCGCGCGAGAGAGCCGCCACGCCCGTGCGCGCCATTTCTGACAGTCCAAGTGGTCGCACCAGCTCTGCAAAAGCATCAATTTTCTCTGGGCTTCCAACAACTTCAAAGGTGAAGCTGTCTAAAGTGCTATCGACCACATTGGCGCGGAATACATCCGCCAGGCGCAGGGCCTCAACACGCTTTTCGCCCTTACCGCTGACTTTGAACAAAGACAATTCACGCTCGACCGAGGGGCCCTCAACCGTGAGGTCATGCACGTCGTATACCGGGATGATCCGACCCAGCTGCGCTTTGATCTGTTCAATGATTTGCGGCGTGCCACTGGTGACAATTGTAATTCGGCTCGTATGCCCCTGGTGGTCCACTTCCGCCACAGTCAGGCTTTCAATATTATACCCGCGCCCCGAAAAAAGGCCGATGACGCGCGCCAAAACACCCGGTTCATTGGCCACAAGCACCGCCAAAGTATGACGCTCATTTAGGTCCGCATGACCAGAGCGCAGGTTATAGGCAGATTTCGATGAGGTGCCTTTGGTGATATTCAATGCGTTCATGTGATCTCTCCTTAAACCAAAACCGAGCCAGAGGCGTCGATGGCGCCTTTTATGGCCGCGTCACCCAAAAGCATTTCGTTATGCGCTTTGCCTGATGGGATCATTGGGAAACAATTTTCATGTTTCTCCACCAAACAATCAAAGATCACCGGACCGTCATAGGCCAGCATTTCCATAATGGCCTCATCAAGATCCGCCGGATCTGAGCATAGGATGCCCTTGGCACCAAATGCCTCCGCCAATTTCACAAAATCGGGCAAGGATTCCGACCAGCTCTGCGAATAGCGCTCGCCATGCAGCAACTCTTGCCACTGGCGCACCATGCCAAGGCGTTCGTTGTTCAAAATGAACTGCTTAACAGGCAAGCCATATTGCATGGCAGTGCCCATTTCTTGCATATTCATCAACCAGCTGGCCTCGCCGGCCACATTGATCACCAAGCTGCCCGGATGGGCCACCTGCGCGCCAATGGAGGCCGGAACCCCATATCCCATAGTGCCAAGCCCGCCAGAGGTCATCCAACGATTGGGATCATTAAAGGTCATATATTGTGCGGCCCACATCTGATGCTGGCCGACTTCTGTGGTGATGTAACGATCATGATCTTTCGTCAGGGCTTCAAGGCGTTCAAGCGCATATTGCGGCTTAATCACTTTGCTATCTGTCGCATAATCCAGGCAGCGGATTTTGCGCCAATCATCAATTTCCCCCCACCAGGTTTTCAGCGCCTTGGAATTTGTCTTACGCCCACGGGCCTTCCACACTTTGAGTATATCTTCTAAAACATGTGCCACGTCACCTAGGATTGGAATATCAACATGGATCACCTTGTTGATTGAGGAGGCATCGATATCAATATGCGCTTTGGTTGATCCGGGGCTAAAGGCATCAAGCCGCCCAGTGATCCGATCATCAAATCTTGCGCCGATATTAATCATCAGATCGCAATCATGCATCGCCATATTCGCCTCATACAAACCGTGCATACCAAGCATGCCCAACCAGTTGTCGCCATTGCCTGGGTAACTGCCGAGACCCATAAGGGTCGAGGTGATCGGGAAATTTGTAGCTGCGACCAATTCGCGCAACAATTGGCTGGCAATAGGGCCAGAGTTGATGACCCCGCCTCCGGTATAGAAAATGGGTTTCTGCGCAACCTCCATCGCCGCAACCAGAGCCGTAATCGCCTCAAGATCACCTTTCAGCTTGGGCTGGTAATGCGATTTCATCTTGGCTGGTCCTTCATAGGTGCCATTGGCAAATTGCACATCCTTAGGGATATCGACCAAAACCGGCCCCGGCCGACCAGAACTGGCCACATGAAAGGCGCTATGAAGCGTGTGTGCCAAAGCATCCGTGTCTTTGACCAGCCAATTGTGTTTGGTACATGGGCGCGTGATGCCAACGGTATCGGCCTCCTGGAACGCATCGGAGCCGATCATGAAGGTCGGCACCTGCCCTGTCAGAACCACCACAGGGATGCTGTCCATCAAAGCATCCGTTAGGCCAGTGACCGCATTGGTTGCGCCCGGGCCCGAGGTTACAAGAACAACGCCGGGCTTGCCGGTCGAGCGCGCATAGGCTTCCGCAGCATGGACTGCACCTTGCTCGTGGCGAACCAAAAAATGCTTGATGCTATTTTGTTGAAAAATTTCATCATAAATCGGCAATACAGCTCCGCCGGGGTATCCAAACACAGTATCCACCCCTTGATCAATCAGGGCCTGAACTACCATCTTTGAGCCGGACATTGTTTGGGTCATCTTAATTCACTTTCATTCTTGGCATAAAAAAGCCCCCGATTTTAGGGGGCATGGGCGAGGCGAATACCATGGCTATGGTATCAACAGCGGCCCTCTCGCCGCAGGACTACGATTTTTCTCATGTCGGTCATGCCTTGGTTTCCTTTTCTGAGAGTAACTTATTGCCCGCTTTTGGGAGCGTCAACCGGGTTTGTAAATTTTCTGACAAAAAATGGGCAGTTTGGGGTTTTTTATTTCGTAAGAGCCCGCATTCTGGAAAGAATTGTAATTTATCCGGCCCCATTTTGCGAAATAATGCTGAGATTCAGATGGAAATATTGTCTCAGGTATTAGCAATTCTTTCATCACTGCAAGGTTATGTAGCCAATAGGCCCAGTGGCGCGAGACACGCCGCAGCTGGCTCAGGGGGCATCTCTATGAGCTTTGAGCTTTAAGCTTTGAGCTTTGGTCTGCGTGTGAAGCAGGAGACACAGGTGAGACAGACATGCATAACGCTGGCAATAACAACCTTAATTCCCATAAGCGCATCAGTATCGGGTTTGACCTATTCTGAAAGCCGGTTGAGCTATCAAAGTCAGGAAAGCAATAGTAACACCGCCCGGCACGCAAATCTGAACCTGGGGTTTGAAGCTGGGGCCAATCAGTATGGTCTGCGCAATATTCACCGAAACTCTGATAACAACCCAAGTTTGCAGGAAGCGAACATCACTTTTGGATCACATGTGGTGGACAGATTGTTTGTCGAGGGTATGGTCTCCGCCGAGAAGGGAGAAACCTATGAAAACCGCGGATACGGGTTTCGAACCGAATATGATACGACACTTGGCAAAATTGGCGCTTTTCATCGCACATGGGACGACCAAGAGAAAAATACGAGAATTTACTCCACTTTAGACATGCTACCTGGGATGCTCAGCGGCATAGTCCGCTACCAAAGTCGCACTCCTGCAAAAACTGGTACCTCCTATGACATTGTCGCCAGCTTTGAAACGCCAACCATCGGTCATCATTTCGTCACTTCGCGCGAAACAGATGACGATCATAGTTGGCACCACGCCTTCTCTGGAGATTACCAATTTGAAAAAATTCACTACCTGGTCGGATTTGGCCGTCGAGGCCATGACAATACCGCGACAGTCTTTGCTTTCGGCTTTGGCGCCGCCGTCGATGTGACCGACCAAGCCTCCTTGGCTGCAATTATAGGCCAACACCAACAGGGTAGCGCATCGGCCACTGATATTTCCTTGAGCTTAAATTGGATATTTGGAGATGCTCCCAATGCGGAACGGGCGATTGCTGACACACAGACAAAAGCCTACCGTATCGCATTCATTCGCTGAGCGCTAAAGCCTAGACCAATCCGTGCGGGGTTGGTCTGGGGCGCAATGCAACGAAAACTGATGTCTGGACCTGCACCGCAGGCGCGGAAGGGCCGAGGCAACACTTCACGACACTGCCCGATAGAGGATAGAACCCCGTAAATGGGGCCGCAATTTGGTCCTGAGCTGCCGATAAAGATAATGCGCAGCAAAATATGCAAAGCAGGTTTTCCCGCCTTGATGGCCGCTACCGCCACGCTGGTAAGAGTGTTGGCCGCGCGGCACTAGCCATTCAGCCAAATACATCTGTGCGTCGTGCGCCGCGTCGTCGTGACGTCCCCGGAGCTCAACAGAGCTTTCGATAAGGCTTTTCACTTTAAAGCCTCCCGAAAATTTTGACTTAAAGCAATATACGGTTGTTTGTTAGATTTTAGCTGCTATCTTTATAGCTCTATTAACGATCAGTCGGAGGCGTGTTCTATGCCGCTCGATAATTTCATGGGAGGAAAATAAATGGATCGTCGTTCTTTTCTAAAGGCCTCTGCCCTTGGCGGTGGCGCGGCTGCAGTGTCCTCACTGGCAGCTCCGGCAATCGCGGGCGGCCATGCGCGCACGCTAACAATGGTTACATCCTGGCCCCGCGGGTTTGCGGTTCTTGACGATGCAGCATCATATTTCAATGAAGCGGTAAACGCCATGTCTGGCGGTGAGTTGGTCATTGAGAAAAAAGCACCTGGTGAGTTGGTTGGTGCATTCGAAGTGTTTGACGCCGTGACCTCAGGTCAGGCCGATATGTATCACTCAGCAGATTACTATTTTCTGGGCCAGCACCCCGGCTATGCCTTTTACACAGCCGTTCCCTTTGGCGCAACGGCGCAAGAGCTGACCAATTGGTACTACCATGATGGCGGTCAAGACCTGCACGACGAATTGGGCAGCATCTTTGGCCTGAAATCTTTCTTGTGCGGCAACTCCGGCTCGCAGTCCGGCGGTTGGTTCCGTAAGGAAATCAATTCGGCCCAAGATTTGGCCGGCCTGCGCTTCCGTATGCCAGGCCTTGGTGGTCAGGTTCTGGGTAAATTGGGCGTTTCTGTGCAAAACATCCCAGGTGGCGAGCTGTATCAAGCTCTCTCCTCTGGCGCTTTGGATGGTCTTGAGTGGGTTGGACCATTTGCCGATGAACGCGCAGGCTTCCAAGAAGTTGCAAAAGTATACTACACAGCCGGCTTCCACGAGCCAGGTTCCGGCCTTGCCTGTGGCATGAACTTAGATGTTTGGAACGATTTGTCCGACCAGCACAAAGCCATCATCGACAATGCAACGAAAGCCACAACGCATTATCAATTGTCGCAAACTCTGGCCAATAACGGCGCCGCTTTGGCCCGCTTGCAAGCCCAAGGTGTGCAAACATTGCAGTTCTCCGATGATGTTTGGGATGCATTTGGTGCCGCTTCGAAAGAGGTTCTGGACGAAAATATGGGCGATGAGCTCTTCGCACGTATCCGCAATTCTTTCGACGCATCTCTCGCGAAATCCTCTGATTGGATCTTGAAATCAGACGGTGAATTCGTGTCTCAACGTAACCGCGTTTTGGCCAACGGATAAATCTTGATGTAGGGCCCTGGGAGTTCAGGGCCCTTTTTCAT
>NYTV01000104.1 GCA_002683685.1 Paracoccaceae bacterium | reverse complement strand
CTTCGGATTTGGCGTTGGATTAAACAAGGATATCAGCTGGTACGCCGAAGAACTTAAGTTTTACAACGCGATGATCGTATGTCTTTGCGCCGCCTACACCTTTGTGCAAGGTGGGCATGTGCGGGTAGATTTGATTTATTCGGTCGTCAGCTTCCGCACCAAGCGGATCATTGATATGTTTGGCAGCCTGCTTTTCATGGTCCCGGCAGCGGTGCTCACCTGGATGTACTCTTGGTATTTCCTTTGGCGTCACCTCGTCACGCCAAAAGTGTCCGCCAGTGACACGCTGCAACGGCTGGTTGACGGAAAATCACGGGCGTTTAAGTGGAATGTTGAAACAATCGGGTTCTCCCCCAATGGGTTCAACGCATATTTTCTTTTCAAAATATTGCTGGTGCTCTTCTGTGCCATGATCATTTTGCAAGCTGTCGCGTTTTTCTATCGGTCATATCTGGAGATGAAAGAGGGCGAAGCCTCTGTGGGCAAATACCTCGATCGCGATCAACTTGGCGACCAAGAGGCCGAATTGGCCGCAGACATTCATTAGGGGCTAGAGCTATGATTTTTGGATTAGATGGCGTCGAAATTGGCCTGTTGATCGTCTTTTTGTGTCTATTCGGTGGAATTCTCTCCGGCTTTCCAGTGGCCTTTGCCATTGGCGGCGCAGCGGTCATCTCTTTTGGCATTATCGCCGCCTTAGACAGCGGCGGGCTGTTGATCCACCAAGCGATTGACAAGTCATCCACTGAATTTGGTGCGCTGATGGGCCAAGGAATTAAGGCCGATACCGTCAGCGTTTTCCGATACCCGGAATTGCCACGCATCGAGGTGCCTGTCTTCTCAAACGGATGGGAAGTGGCCCTAGACCGGAATGTGTCTTTCATTGTGAACCGGATCAACGAGCGGGTCTTGGCAGGACAATCCATCGAGACACTTCTGGCGGTTTTGATGTTTGTTTTGATGGGCATCACTTTGGAACGCTCTAAGATCGCCAATGATCTATTGACCACTATGGCGCGGGTGTTTGGTCCCCTGCCCGGTGGTCTGGCCGTCTCTGTTGTTGTCGTGGGCGCATTCTTGGCCGCCTCGACCGGCATTGTCGGTGCTACGGTTGTCACCATGGGGTTGCTCAGCTTGCCAACCATGCTGCGCAATGGCTATTCGGCGGAGCTCTCCACCGGCGTCATCGCTGCCTCTGGAACCCTGGGGCAGATCATTCCGCCCTCTATTGTAATTGTCTTGCTCGGCACACTCGCTGGTGATCTTTACTCGCGGGCCCAAGAGGTGCGGGCACAGTCTTTGGGCTGTACCGATGCTTTGACCTATCTCGGCGAACCGGCAGTGGTCTCTGTCGGCACCTTGTTCCAAGCGGCGCTTTTGCCTGGAATTTTGCTGGCCGGCCTATATGCGGGCTATGCTTTTGTCTATGCGCTGATCAACCCAACCAAGGCACCGGCGGTGCAAACAAGCGGCGGGTCCGGCGACTCCATCGGCCGAAATCACGCGCTGCAATGGTTCCTGGCCGCTCCCATCGCCTTAATCGGTGGGGCCATCCTTCTCGGGCAGGCCAATATGATTGGCTCGCAAGATATCTCGGTTTCATCACGTTCCGAATTGTCACAAGGCGCTTCTCTACGCACCAATGTTGGGCCTGAGTGCCAAGCAGCGATGATCGAGTTGCACGGGCAAGAGGCTTGGGATCTGGCACTTTCAGAACAGCAAGCCATAGCGGACGCCGGCGGCGTGGTGGAAAGCCGGGCCCTGTCGGACCAAGAAATTGAAGATAAGATCTCGCAGCGTGTTGCGGATGCAGCCCCCATTGGGCTCGGGATTGCGATTGGTTTGATCCTGGCGACACTGTGCCTCACCACAGCGCGTGGCGTGGCGCCGCGGCAGGACTTCAGGCCGCTGGGCATCGGCTTTGCCGGAGTGGGGTTAGCGTTGCTGTTAGATATCGTTTTGGTCAGTCCACGCACATCGGCGGGCCTCACCTTAATCCTTATGTTGCTGCCGATGGCGCTGATATTCTATGGGCTGCGCAGTGCGGTGGCGCGTCTGGCGGAAAATCAGTTGATCCGCGTGGTATTCCCACCGCTTATTCTTATCGTTGCGGTGCTGGGCTCAATACTTGGTGGCATCACCAACCCAACGCCCGCTGCGGCTCTTGGTGCCGGCGGCGCGATCATGCTGGCCGCCTTCCGCAAGTTAAAAGATGAAAATAAATCTCCCAAGATCATCATCGGTTCGGCCTTTGCATTGGTGATTATGCTTCTGGTCGGGATGAACTTTGATCTGCGTGTGCGGCAGGATTCGGTGTCCGTGGAAAGCTGGATTGCGTTTTTCATCGCTCAGGCCGCCTATCTCTATGCGCTCTTTGGTCTGCTCTATGCGTGTTGGACATTGTTCCGCTCGGGCGTTCTAAGCCCGGTGGTGCGCGAGACCGCGAAGGTAACCTCTATGGTCTTCACCATTCTGATTGGGTCGCAGTTGCTCAACCTGGTGGTGATTAGTTTTGGAGGCGAACACTATATCCAAGACTTCCTCAAGAGCTTTGACAGTGAATTCACAGTCTTCTTGATCGTGATGCTGGTTCTCTTTGTGCTGGGCTTTGTCCTCGATTTTCTTGAGATCATATATATCGTTATCCCCATTGTTGGCCCTGTAATTTATGGCGGAACAATGGATCCAAAATGGGTGACGATCATGATTGCGGTTAACTTGCAGACCTCATTCTTGACGCCGCCTTTTGGCTTCGCCCTGTTTTACCTGC
This sequence comes from Paracoccaceae bacterium, assembly GCA_002683685.1. Lineage (GTDB taxonomy): Bacteria > Pseudomonadota > Alphaproteobacteria > Rhodobacterales > Rhodobacteraceae > Planktomarina. The sequence continues at coordinate 5,361 of NYTV01000104.1, read as the reverse complement.
GCGGTGTCGCGCCCAAAGAGGTCACAACCGGGCATATCTACCGCGGTGTTATCCCCTTTGTGTTGATCCAAGTTTTAGGGCTGTTGCTCTTGTTCTGGTTCCCATGGGTCGTCACAATCATCCCCAACCTCTTGGCGGGGTAGCTTCGATAATTCTTACCCAAAAGGGCGCCCCATCGGGCGCCCTTTTTTTACACAATACTCTTATTTCACGAGACAGGCTTCAGGTCTCGTGGCCATGTCTCACCTCAGGCATAGCGATTTGAGCGACCTGCTCAGAGATAGATATGGTCTCACACAGATTTTTATCGCGGCTGAAATCATCCTCAGGATCAAGCTGACGCCATTGGCCATCTCGAAAAATCTCAACGCCTTTGAAACGCGCCTTATAGTCCATTTTTGGACTGCCAGGCACCCAATAGCCGAGATAGACATAGGGCAGGCCAGTTTCACGCGCCATCTCAATGTGATCAAGGATCATATAGGTGCCAATCGAATCTTGCGGCCGCGATGTGTCAAAGAAACTATAGACCAATGACAGACCATCATCGAAGATATCTGTCAGACAAACCGCCGTTAGCTCCCCGTCCGACTGCGTATATTCCATAACGCGGCTGGTCACAGAGGTTTCTTCGATCATCGAGGCGAATTCGAAAATATCCATATCGGCCATGCCGCCCTGCGCATGGCGTGCATCAAGGTAGCTGCGAAACAGATCATATTGCTGCTCGGTGGCCCAAGGGGCGATGCGCCGGCGGCGCAGCGAGGCGTTGCGCCTCAATATCCGCTTTTGTGACCTGCTGGGCGCAAATTTAGCAACATCGATCCGTGCCGAAAGGCAAGCCGAGCAAGAGGCGCAGGCTGGGCGATACAGAACATTTTGCGACCTCCTGAACCCTTGTTTTGACAAACTATTATTCAAAACTCCCGCATCCATCCCTTGCAAAGAGGTGAATAGCTTTCGCTCCATCCGGTCCTCGAGATAGGGACAAGGCTGCGGGGCTGTGACGTAGAATTGTGACGCTATGGGAACGGTATGACGCATGATTTCCAGTTAGACTTTTTTCAAAGCCTATCAATCCAAGGAATAAGCGCCAAGGGTGATTTTTCGATAATACATTCAAAATGACTGCCTTTTCGGCAATCTGCGGCTCATAACAAAGGGGCCAGCCGAAGCCAGCCCCATTTTTGCCATCCTATGGCCTTAGCTACAGCCAGATGTGCCGCCACAGGTGTTGCATTTCATACAGGTGCCGTTGCGCACCAAGGTATAATTGCCACATTCACCGCATGGATCGCCTTCATAGCCCTGCATTTTTGCTTTGGTCCGATCATCCATAACCGCGGCAGCCGACACGTCGGATCCGCGTGTTGCCATGGCAACAGCCGTATCCAGCGCGGCATCCATTGGCATGGTCGCTTCGGAAACAGCGCCTTGCATTTGACCGCCCTGATAGACCACAAAATCTTGTGGCACACGATTACGGTGATAGCCTGTGGAAACCATTTGCTTGAGCACTTCTATCCCCTTGGCCGCTTTGCTATCTTCAACAGCACGCAGGTTAGATGCGCCCTCCTCTTCCCCGCGGCCGATATCATCAAATGATGCGCCCTCGGGTTTGACATGGGCCAGATCTTCACGGTCAAGATAGGAGACTGCCAATTCCCGGAAGATATAATCCAAAATGGAAGTCGCATTTTTTATGCTGTCGTTGCCCTGCACCATCCCAGCTGGCTCAAATCTAGTGAAGGTGAAAGCATCCACGAATTCATCGAGCGGCACACCATATTGCAGGCCGACCGAGACCGCGATAGCGAAATTATTCATCATCGCGCGGAATCCCGCACCCTCTTTGTGCATATCAATGAAGATTTCGCCCAATTGGCCATCCTCATATTCACCAGTGCGCAGATAGACCTTATGCCCGCCAACAATAGCCTTTTGCGTATAACCCCGGCGCCGTTGCGGCATTTTCTCGCGGTTGGAGCGGATCACCTCTTTGATCACCACTTTCTCCACAATTTTTTCGGCCAAAACCGCTGCTTTTTCCTGCGCGGAACCGGTGGCGAGCACCTCTTCGGCTTCCTCATCATTTTCGACAAGCGAAGCGGCCAGAGGTTGCGACAGTTTGGAGCCATCGCGATACAATGCGTTGGCCTTGATCCCTAACGACCAGCTCAATTCATAGGCCGCCTGACACTCCTCTATGGTTGCATCATTTGGCATATTGATGGTTTTGGAAATTGCGCCTGAGATAAAGGGTTGTGCTGCGGCCATCATATAGATGTGGCTGTTCACGCTCAGATACCGTTTGCCCTTTTTGCCGCAAGGGTTTGCGCAATCGAAGATGCTGTAATGCTCTTGTTTGAGATGCGGCGCACCTTCCAAGGTCATTGTACCACAAACGTGGTCATTGGCCGCGTCAATCTCTGCACGGCTAAAGCCCAAATGCGTGAGCAGATCGAAGCTTGGATCCATGAGCTTGGCGGCTGGAATACCCAAAACACCGGTGCAGAATTCTGCGCCCAATGTCCATTGATTGAACACAAAGCGGATGTCGAAGGCTGACGGCAAAGCAGACTCGATCTTGTCAATTTCAGCCTGACCAAAGCCATGTCCAATCAAAGCCGTGTGATTAATACCAGGCGCGTTGCCGAGCGATCCATGACCTACAGCATAGCTAACGATCTCTTCGATTTCATTACTGCGATAGCCTTGTTTGGCCAATGCGGCCGGCACCGATCGGTTGATGATCTTGAAGTATCCACCACCCGCAAGTTTCTTGAACTTCACCAAAGCGAAATCTGGTTCGATCCCTGTTGTGTCGCAATCCATGACCAGACCAATCGTGCCGGTTGGCGCAATCACCGTGGCTTGCGCATTGCGATAGCCGTGTTTCTCGCCCAGGGCGATCGCTGTATCCCAGCTCTGTTTGGATAAGACGACCAGGCTTTGATCTGGGCAATTGGCATGATCGAACGGCACGGGCTTGATCGCAAGAGCTTCATAGCCGTCGCTTTCACCGTAGGCCGCATGGCGATGGTTGCGCATGACACGCAGCATGCTATCAGAATTTTTCTTGTACCCCGGGAAGGGTCCCAACTCGCCGGCCATTTCGGCTGAAGTGGCATAGGCCACGCCGGTCATCACAGCTGTCAGCGCACCGCAAAGCGCCCTGCCCTCATCACTGTCATAGCCAAAACCCATATTCATCAATAGGCCGCCGATGTTGGCATAGCCCAGACCCAACGTACGGAACTCATAGGAGCGTTGCGCGATCTCTCTCGAGGGAAACTGCGCCATCAAGACACTGATCTCAAGGGTGACCGTCCAAAGACGTGTGGCATGCACATAGTCATCCGCCTGGAATTCGCCGTTTTCATAGAAGGTCAGCAAATTCATTGAGGCCAGATTACAAGCCGTATCGTCGAGAAACATATATTCCGAACAGGGGTTGGAACCACGAATTTCCCCATCCGCTGGGCAGGTGTGCCAAGCGTTGACCGTATCATGGTATTGAATTCCTGGATCGGCACAGGCCCAGGCCGCATGCCCGACTTGCGCCCAAAGATCGCGAGCCTTTATGGTCTTGGCAACGGATCCATCGGTCCGGTTCAACAATTCCCAATCTGCATCCTTTTGTACCGCATAGAGAAATGCATCTGTGACGCGGATAGAGTTGTTCGAATTTTGTCCAGACACAGAATTATAGGCCTCAGAATCCCAATCTGTGTCATAGGTTGGAAACTCGATGCTGGTGTGACCCTGCTTTGCGTAATCCAAGACGCGCTTGACATAGGTCTCCGGGATGGAGACTTTCTTTGCCGCTTTCACCGCCTCTTTCAAAGCAGAGTTCACTTTCGGATCATAGGCGTCGGTTGCCCCCCCATCCCAAGATTTAATCGCGGCGAAAATCAAATTGAGCTTTTCTTCATGCATTTTGGAGCCGGCCACGATGGACGCTACTTTTTGCTCCTCGATCACCTTCCAGTTGATGAAATCTTCAATATCAGGATGATCGGCATCACAGATCACCATTTTTGCCGCCCGACGGGTGGTGCCGCCGGATTTAATAGCCCCTGCGGCCCGATCGCCAATCTTCAAAAAGCCCATCAGCCCGGAAGACTTTCCGCCGCCAGAGAGGTTTTCACCGGCGCCGCGCAGCGAAGAGAAGTTGGTCCCAGTGCCCGAGCCGTATTTGAACAAACGCGCCTCACGCACCCAAAGATCCATGATCCCGCCGTCATTTACCAGATCATCGGATACGGACTGAATAAAGCAAGCATGCGGCTGGGGATGCTCATAGCTGCTGTCCGATTTGGTCAGCTTGCCGGTCTTATAATCGACATAATGATGACCCTGCGCCGGGCCATCAATCCCATAAGACCAATGAAGCCCAGTGTTAAACCATTGCGGTGAGTTCGGAGCGGCTCTTTGAGTTGCCAGCATATAGCGCATCTCGTCGAAATAGGCGCTGGCATCTTCTTCGGTGGTGAAATAGCCACCTTTCCAACCCCAATAGGCCCATGCACCGGCCAGCCGGTCAAAGACTTGCTTGGCGGAGGTTTCCCCTCCGAATGTAGCGTTCTCTGCGGCCACACGCCGGCGCAAGAAGCTCGGCATGCCTGATTCTTTCACAGCCTTAGTTTCAGACGGCACACCCGCCTTTCGGAAATACTTCTGTGCCAAAACATCCGATGCAACCTGCGACCATGACGCCGGGACCTCCAGATCGGCGAGATGGAACACCACGGTGCCATCGGGATTGCGAATCTCGCTTGTAGTTTTGGTGAACTCAATTGAGCTATATGCATCTTCATTAGGACTGGTGAAACGCCGTTCAATCTTCATATCTCTGCCTCATTTTGCCGTTTAAGTACGGCTCTTTACACAATAAATCAGCACGCAGATCTCTGAAACCCGTTAGGGTCCAGGGGCCTCGCCGCCTAGTTTGAAACACTACATTTAGTGTATTTCCCCGCTGCCACCACTAACTGATCTAGTTTCCACGGGTAGGTCAACGATTTTTTAATGTTTTTGACAGGAAAATTTGCTTGACGCAGAAAACAGCTAAAATTCTATCCTAGGGGTTAGGCCAAATGGCAGGCCTGCGCCCATTCGGAGCTGCGGATCAACAAAACAAACTCTGCTCCCTTACAATCTCCACACAGGGCTTGCGACATGCCTCCCGTCGCAGGCGCGCTCACCCAATGGCCGGGCAAGACAGATGCTCAGCACGGTGCTGCATTTTTTTGCGAGATCTTTTAAAGGAGTGGTCGGGGCGGCGAGATTCGAACTCACGACCCCCTGTACCCAAAACAGGTGCGCTACCAGACTGCGCCACGCCCCGACACAAAAGCT
>NYTV01000103.1 GCA_002683685.1 Paracoccaceae bacterium | reverse complement strand
TGTTCCCGCATCTAACCGTGCTGGAAAACCTGACCATCGTCCCCATTAAGGTTCGCAAAATCAGCCAGGCCGAGGCTGAGGCGACCGCGCGCAATTACCTAGAACGCGTGCATATCCCAGAACAAGCCGACAAGTACCCTGCGCAGTTGTCCGGCGGACAACAACAGCGGGTCGCGATTGCGCGCTCGCTCTGCATGGAAACCCGGATCATGCTGTTCGATGAACCGACCTCCGCCCTTGATCCGGAAATGATCAATGAGGTGCTAGATGTGATGGTCGGCCTTGCCGACACCGGCATGACGATGGTTGTCGTCACTCACGAAATGGGATTTGCGCGCAAGGTTGCGGACACGATGATGTTTATGGAAGAAGGCCAGATCGTCGAAATCTCTCCACCCGATAAGTTCTTTACCAATCCATCCAGCGAGCGCTGCCGGATGTTTCTCGATCAAATTCTGGAACACTGAGATGAGCACGGTCGATCAACTCGGGCTCAAAGGGGCAGCACTGCCACTGCAGTCCCCGATTCAGAGGTTCTTTGGCTCAACCCCGGTTTCCGTTGCGATCTACCTGATTATCATCGGCGTGATCTGCTGGGGATCCTACACCGGTGCCCAGAACATGGGGTATAACTGGCAGTGGTACCGCGTGCCACAATACCTCTACAGCTTCACCGACGATGGCTTTCAATTGGGTGAATTGCTGATCGGGCTGGGCGCGACATTGCAACTGTCCCTGACGGCCTTTGCGCTTGCGACGGCACTTGGCTTGCTTGTAGCGCTTTTGCGGTTGTCGGGGCTGGTGATCGGGTCCGCCGTTGCGGTGGCGTTCCTGGAATTCATCCGCAACATCCCGCTGCTAGTGCTGATTTATCTATTTTACTACGTGCTTGGGCCGATCTTCAAATTCGATCGCTACACCGCGTCGATCCTGACGCTGGCCGTGTTCCATTCGGCCCTGATCTCGGAAATCCTGCGTGCGGGCATCAGCGCCGTCGCGCAGGGCCAGTGGGAAGCTGCGAAATCCATTGGGATGTCCACCGGCCAGACCTATCGCTACATCATCCTGCCGCAATCCGTGCGTTTCATGCTGCCGCCAATGACGGGTGAAGTCGTGCACCTGGTCAAATCCTCGGCTATCGTCAGCGTCATCGCGGTGGCAGAACTCACGACTTTTGGCCGCAACATCATTTCCGACACCTATATGAGCTTCGAAATCTGGTTCACTGTTGCCATCGTCTACATGGTCGTGACGCTGATCCTGTCCGTCGGCGTGAGCTATCTGGAGCGGAGATATGCCGTCGATCAATAACGAATCCGCTCAACCACAACCAAGGAGGAACTTATGAAACTGCCAAAGAAATTAATGGGAATGGCGCTGGCTGCCACAGCCGCACTGGGCCTTGCCGTGCCCGCAAGCGCGCAAGATCAATCCGTGATTGAGACGATCAAACAGGATGGTGTGATCCGCATCGGTCTATCTTTGTTCGTGCCATGGTCCATGCGCAACAAGAACGGCGATCTGATCGGCTATGAACTCGACGTCGGGCGCAAGCTGGCTGAAGATATGGGCGTTGAAGTCGAATTCACCCCTACCGCATGGGATGGCATCATTCCCGCGCTGGTCTCCGGCAACTTTGACGTGATCATCTCGGGCATGTCCTATACGCCGCAGCGCAACCTGACGGTCAATTTCTCGAACCCCTATGCCTTTACTGGACTGGCCATTCTGGCCAACAAGGACATGACTGCAGGGATGTCGCTGGAGGATATGAACTCTCCTGATGTGACATTCGCAGCTCGGCGTGGGGCAACACCGGCGGTCGTCATCGCCGAAAAATTCCCCAAAGCCAAGCTGCTGCTTTTTGATGAGGACGGTGCCTCAACCCAGGAAGTGCTGAACGGCAACGCACATGCCACGATGGCCTCCCAGCCGACACCCAACCGTGAGGTCGGGCGCAACCCGGATGTTCTGACTGTCATCGAAGCACCGCTCTTTGATCCGCGCGGCGAAGGCTTTGTGATGCGCAAGGGTGATCCTGACGCGCTTAACTACTTCAACAATTGGATTGCCCAGCAATGGCGTACTGGTTGGCTGGAAGAGCGCCACAACTACTGGTTTGCCACAGAAGACTGGGCCGACCAGGTCGCGCAATAATTTCTCGACTTCCGGGGGCGGCAGACCGCCCCCGGACCAACTTGGGTGCCCAACGTGCAGAAATTCTTTTCCAGACTAAGATGGCCTGACTATCTGATCGTGGCGGTGCTGATCGTCTTTTTCGGATATATCTGGTTCTCCATCGAGGGCACGCTGAACTACAAATGGCGGTGGGAGCTGATCCCCAGCTACATCATCGGCTGGCATTCGGGACGCGAGGAATATTTCGCCAACCTGCTGTTGCAGGGTCTGATGGCCACCATTCGCATCAGCATCTACGCCAGTATTCTGGCGCTGATCCTTGGCACCATCCTTGGAGTCGCGCGCTGCTCTGCCAATCTGACTGTGCGCATGCTGGCGCGCACCTACCTTGAATTCCTGCGCAACATTCCGCCGGTTGTGGTGGTCTTCATCTTTTTCTTTTTCCTCTCGCAACAACTGATCGACGCCCTGAACCTCGCACGCTGGTCCCGCGGGATTGCCAGGCAGGAAGACATTTGGCTGTGGAAATTCTTCTTTGGCGACATGCGCCGGTTTCCCTCTCTGATTTCGGGCGTCATTGTGCTGGCCCTGTTCGAGAGCGCCTTTGTCGGTGAGATCGTCCGCGCTGGCATCCAGTCGATCCCAAAAGGCCAGCGTGAGGCCGCGCGGTCCATCGGGATGAGCCGAACGCAGGAACTGCGCTATATTGTTCTGCCTCAGGCTATGAGAAAAGTTGTGCCCCCGATGGCCAACCAGTTCATCACACTGATCAAGGACAGCTCCATCATTTCGCTGATTTCGGTACAGGAACTGACCTATAAAACGGTGGAGCTTGTCGCTTCCTCACGGATGATCTTTGAAGCTTGGATCACCACCGCCACCTTCTATTTCATCGTTTGCTTCGGGCTCAGCCGTTTGTTCGCTCGGCTGGAAAAAGGCACCAAATCCCGCTAACCGCCGGGACTAGCGCCGTCGCCGCGGACCATCTCAAGAAAATCTTTTGCGGGCGCGGACAGGGTTCTGTTTTTGGTCCAGATGAGAACCGCCTGCGTATCCAACTGCACCTTGAATGGCACCGCAACACAGCCGGGGATATCGCCCGCCGCAAGTGAGGTTGCAACGACAGAGACCACAATGCCTCGCGCGACAAGTTGGCAAATGACATCAGACGTTCGGGTTTCGAACCTCAATTCACGAGCGACACCCGCCGCCTCGAAAACCTGATCAATGTCATGCCAGAAACGCGAACCGGCTATGTAACTGACAAAACACGCCCCATTCAGGTCCTTTGGCGTAATCTCGGGTTTGGCGGCCAGCCGGTGCGATTGCGGCACAACACAGAACACTCTGCCCTGTTCCAGCGGCAGATGCGCCAACGCAAGTTTGGTCGGCACGCTAGTCGTCAGACCAAAGTCATGGCTCTGAGATACCAACCATCCCACTGTGTCGTCTTTGGCCTCTATCTCCAAGCACATCTTTACCTTGCCTTGCTGATTACAAATGCGGGCAATTAGATCAGGGGCCAGTCCCCAACAAAGCTGGGGACTGCGACAAGCTGGACAGCGGTATGCTCGAAAGTGGCAATGACGCGTGCCGCGTTCTTGATATGCTCCAACCCCGTAACCGCCTCGCGCACTTCCGCCACCAGCATCCATCCCTCTGGCGTCGGATCAAGCACCCTGCCCTGCCTATTAAACATCGCGAAACCCACTTCCTTTTCCAGATCTGAAATCAGGCGGCTGATCACGTGCTGCGACAGGCCCAGCAAGGCTGAGGCACCATTGACACTACCCGAGGACATGACCGCATGAAAGGCGTCAACCTGCCGGAAAGTGATGTTCATCGAAGGCTCCCTCAAAGCGAGATTATGCGCCACATTACCCTACCCATTCTTCTTTTTTTCTTACGGCCAAAGCCCCAATATCGCTTGACGAATGTTTACCAATAGTAAAAAGTATGCATGATATGCATAATTATTCCTTCGCCTCCCTGCTGCGTCACGGCATCAACAAACACACCACATGGCCAAAGGCCTGGCGTAGTCCGCCGCTGAGAGACAGCTATGATGTTGTGATCATCGGTGCGGGTGGTCACGGTCTAGCGACGGCCTACTACCTCGCCAAAGAACACGGACTGACCAACATCGCTGTGGTGGAGCGTGGGTGGCTGGGCGGCGGCAATATCGCACGCAACACAATTACCATACGCTCCAATTACATGCGCGATGAATCGATCCCCTTTTACGTCAAATCCGTGGCGCTTTATGAGGCGATGACCCGCGAGCTCAACTTCAATACGATGCATTCCAAACGCACCATGATTGACGTTATTCAGAACTACCCAATGATGCGCGATCGCCGCAGGCGGCAGCACATCATGGACATCTACGGCTCCACCTATGAACAGATCTCGGAAGCAGAAGTGCGCAAGCGCATCCCCGCCTTGACGGGCGGTGGGCCGGACGCGCGCCTGCCCGTTATTGGTGGCATGGTCCACACGGATGCCGCCGTGAACCGGCATGATGCCGTGGCATGGGGCTATGCCCGCGCCATTGACGCAATGGGCGGCGAGATACATCAGCAAACGGCGGTTGAAAGCCTCGTGCGTGGGGCAGACGGCGCGATCGAAGGAGTGCAGACAAATCGAGGCCTGATCCGTGCCAAAAAAGTTGCCGTGGCGGTCTCAGGGCATACGACGACGCTCACCGAAACCGCCGGGCTCACATTGCCATTGCGAACGATGAACCTGACCGCCTTTGTGTCCGAACCGGTCAAGCCACTGGTCGATGTGATCGTGAACTGTCCAGATGCCGGTTTCTATTTTAGCCAGTCGGACAAAGGCGAAATGGTCATTGGTGGTGCGCCAGACATGGGCCAATCCTTCCGGCGTGACATCAAGCAGCATGTTTTCGAGGATACCGTCAGCGCCATGCTCTCGCTCTTCCCCTCCTTCAAAAAACTGAAACTGATGCGGCAATGGGGTGGCCATCTGGATATTGCGAAGGATGCCTCTCCCATCATGGACGAAACCGATGTGCCGGGGCTTTTCGTGACTGCGGGCTGGTGGGGCGGTTACAAGGCGATCCCCGCAGGTGGGCTGACACTGGCCCATCTGGTCGCGACAGGTCGGCCCCATGAATTGATGGAGGCTTTCACCCTCAAACGGTTTCGTCACCTCGACTATGTGATGGAAACCGGCACGACGACCGCAAGGTAGGAGCAAACCCAAAAATGATGAATATCCCCTGCCCCTTTTGCGGCCCCCGCAACGAAGCGGAATTTGCCTTTGGCGGCCCCGTGAAACCACATCGACCAGACCCGAACGCCGTCAGTGAAGTGGAATGGACGCAATATATCACCACCGTCCCCAACCCCCTTGGCCCAGTCGAGGAACGCTGGTGGCATGTAAAGGGCTGCGGCACTTGGCTCACGATCTGGCGCGACACACGCACTCATGACATTGTGGAGGGTCCCGGCGATGCAGGTTGATCGGCTCGGCGGTGGTGGCCTGATTGATCGCACCAAGACGTTGAATTTCACCTTCAATGGCCGCCCCTATCGCGGCTTCGAAGGGGACACGCTGGCCTCTGCCCTTTTGGCCAATGGCGTGCGCCTGACCGCACGCAGCTTCAAATACCACCGCCCGCGCGGGATTGTGGGCTCCGGGGTTGAAGAGCCTTCCACGCTGGTTGAACTGATGGGCGAGGATGCCTCCGGCAATCGGCCCGTTACCACGGTGCCTTTGCGGGAAGGACTGGTTGCGAAATCCGTCAACTGCTGGCCCTCGCCCGAGTTTGATATCGGCGCAGTCAACCAGCTGTTCGCGCGCTTCATTCCCGCAGGCTTCTACTACAAGACCTTCAAATGGCCAAACTGGCATCTTTATGAACCCTCGATCCGCAAAGCCGCCGGGCTTGCTGGTGCCCCCGTTGAGGCTCCCAAAAGCGGCCATTTTGAAAACCGATATGCTCATTGCGATCTGCTGATCGCGGGTGCCGGCCCCGCTGGGCTGATGGCAGCACTTGCGGCGGGCCGCGCGGGCCAGCGCGTGATGCTGATTGATGAAGGCATGCAGGCGGGCGGGAGCCTGCTGAACCGGAACCTAACGATAGAAGGCAAGCCGGCCATGGATTGGGTCGCGACAACAGTATGCGAACTGGATGCCATGCCGAACGTCACCCAGCTGCAAAACGCCACAGTCTGGGGCTACCGCGAACATAACTTTGTGATGGTGAACGAACGCGCGCCGGAACACCCCTCGATCCTTGAACGCAATTGGCGGGTGCGCGCCGCCCGCGTGCTATGCTCAACTGGTGCGATCGAACGCACGCTGGTTTTTGGCAACAACGATCGGCCCGGCGTGATGCTGGCATCGGCCATCCAAGCCTATGTCAACCGCTATGCGGTTCGTCCCGGCAAACGAGCCGTGATCTTTACCAATAACAACTCCGCCTATGGAGTGGCAGCCGACATGGCCGCCGCCGGTATCGACATTGCAGCCATTATCGACAGCCGCGAAACCGTGCCTGACGCCGCTCGCGCCGCCGTACCAAAGCAGGAGATACTTTCAGGTCATGTAGTTTACTCAACCCACGGCGGTCGCCTGGTCAAAGCAGTCAGCGTGATGCCCTCAAATGGCGGTGCAACCCGTAGAATCGCCTGCGATCTGCTTGCGGTCTCCGGCGGGTGGAACCCAGCGGTACACCTATGGTCCCAGTCGCGCGGCACGCTGGCCTATGACGAAGCGCTTTCCACCTTCCGCCCCGACACGCCCGTGCAAAACGCGATCAGCGCAGGCGCGGCAAACGGCGATCTGACCCTTGCTGATGCACTGCGTAGTGGGGCAGAGGCTGGCGCAGGCGGCGGCAAGACGCCCGAAATCCCGGCAAGCGACGATCTACCTTACGCGGTTGAACCGATCTGGCGCGTGGAACAAGCCCGCGGCAAGGCTTTCCTTGATATGCAGAACGACGTCAGCGTTGACGACGTCCATCTGGCCCTACGCGAAGGCTATGACAACGTCGAACATGTCAAACGCTACACCACTGGCGGCATGGGCATTGATCAGGGCAAGGTCGGCAACATCAACATCATCGGCACCGTTGCCATACAAAAGGGCCTACCACTGGATGAGGTCGGCACCACGACATTCCGCGCACCCTACACACCAGTGTCCTTTGGTGCGATCGGTGGCATCCGCGAAGGGTCCGTCTCTTTGCCTTACCGACATACGCCCATTACCGCATGGAACCTGGCCAACGGGGCCTTCATGTACGAGTCCGGTGCGCGCTGGCGCAGGCCTGGGTATTTCCCCCGCACAGGCGAGGGCTTTCAGGATGCGGTGAACCGGGAATGTCGGGCAGTGCGCAACGATGTTGGCGTCTACGACGGATCACCCCTTGGTACTTTTGAGTTAAAGGGTCGGGATGTCGACAAATTCCTCGATCACCTCTATACCAACATTATGTCGACGCTGAAACCGGGCCGCGCACGCTATGGCCTGATGCTAAGCGATGACGGCCTGGTTGCGGATGACGGCGTGGCCCTGCGCCTGTCCAAGGACCGCTGGATCATTTCGACCTCCACCGGGCATGCGGATGCTATGAACGCGCATATGGAAGAAATCTTGCAAACGGAATTCCCCGACTACAACGTGTTCATCACCACGGTCACGAGCCAGTGGAACAACGTCACCATCTGCGGCCCCAAAGCCCGTGAGGTGATGGAAGCCCTGGGCACAGCCATTGATATCTCTCCGGAGACACTACCCTTCATGGCCTTTGCTGATGGGCACGTTGCGGGGATCCCGGCGCGCATCGTGCGCGTCAGCTTTACCGGAGAGTTATCGTTCGAGGTCAACGTCGCCCCGCGCGATCTGCTGGCTCTGTGGGAAATGACGCTGGAGGTCGGCGCGCCCTTTGGCATCGCCCCCATCGGGTCAGAGGCGAACCATGTGCTGCGTGTCGAAAAGGGTTTTCTGTCTCTGGGCCACGAAGTCGACGGGCCGATTGATCCTTATGACCTTGGCCTTGGCTGGGCCATGTCGAAAAAAAAAGCGGACTACTTTGGCAAACGCTCTGTCGCGCTGCGCCGCGACGGGACAACCAACCGTCGCGAACTGGTCGGCGTGATCCCGGAACCGGACCGGATGATCCCCGAAGGCGCACCGCTGACCCCGGGCGGAGAACGCAAAGCTACCGAAGGGTTTGTCACGGCCTGCGTCTACAGTACCGTGCACGACCGCTGGGTCGGGTTGGCGTTGCTGGAGAACGGGCATTCACGCCATGGCGAGACCGTGCACGTGCGCCTGAATGAGGGGGTCATCCCTGCGCGCGTGACACCACCCATTCACTATGATCCCGAGGGAGAAAGGCTAAGGTCCTGACATGACATATGATGCTAAAATCGACCGCTTGCCGATCTTCGCACTGTTTGACCTCAAGGGCCCACAAGAGGCGTTGAGCAAATGGGCCAAGGACACGCCCGCCTTCCCCAAAGGGCCCAACAAGCTGACCCACAAGGCCAGCGCAACCCTGTGCCACATCGGCCCGCGCCGTTGGCTGTTGCGCGATGATCTGGAAAATGAGGCCACATGGTCCGCTTCCCTGAATCCCGAAGAGGCCCCCGCCGATATCTCCATCGTACGCGTGTCCGACACTCAGACCTTTTTCCGCATCACCGGACCGGACGCATCAGAGGTCATGTCAATCGGCTGCACCCTTGATCTACATCCCGCAGTCTTCGCGGACGATGCCGTCAGCTATACAGAATTCTTCGGCTGCAAGGCGCTGGTCCTGCGCTGCGAACACGGGTTTGACTGCGCGGTCGAACAGAGCTTTGGCAACATGATCAAAGATTTCCTGAACCGCGCAACGGCATGAAGATGGGGTTGGGAGGATCGGTTCAAAGGGCCCGGTGTCGACAATAACCCGTTTCCCCCGCAGGTCACCTAAGAGGGAAAATACACCAAAGTCGTGCAAAACTGTATCGATTCAGCACAGCTGCTTGAAGCGGATGGGGTACACTCTACTACCATGTGTTGCGGGTTTTTTCTTTGATACAGCCAGTGATCGCTCAGCACGTTGATATACCTGTTCTGACGTCACCTTTGATCATGGTCCCCATCATTCATCGGATGCTGAAACCGGATCGGTCAATCATTGTTGTTACCGCCTCTAAAAGTTTGCTTACTAATGAGTTTTTTGAAGCTGTTGCAGCAAATCTTGATGATCGTTTCGTGGTCGCGGGATTAGACGATCCCCAGACGTTTTACTCGATGCGCATGGGCGGATCAGCAATATTATACGATACTGGAGACCTATTCAAAGACGTAGTTGATGCAGTGGAAGACACCCAAAACTCAGGTGCAGTATTGCTGGAATGTACAATACTTCCTCCGTTTGCCGCTGGACTGACGCAGGCGACAGGGCTTCCCGTTTTTGACTTTATTGCCTGTGTGGAATGGATGCACCGGGCAGTGATACCAAAATCGTACCACGGATTTCCGTAACGAAGTCGCTTTACCCGTGCGAAGTGATTGAGGTCAATTTGTCCCGAACAAGACCTCCAATCCACAGCCAAGCCCTTATCATGCAATGGCTGATATCAGCCCCCTACCCCCTGATCTGCACCATCCCGTCCTTCACCCGTGCCTCAAACACACGCATGGGCCGCGTCGCGGGCGCACCGACCGGTTTGCCATCGCGGACATCAAACGCCCCCTGATGCAGGGGGCATTCGATAACATGACCATCAAAATAGCCATCACACAGATCCGCACCGCCGTGATTGCAGAGCGCAAGTGACGCATAGACTCCGCAGGGCGTGTCATAGATCGCCAGTCTGCGCGCGCCGAGATCAACGCGCGTCACCCAGTTCTTTTCCAGTGCCTGTACAGCAATCACATCCCGCCAGGGTTTTTGCTCCACCATCACCTCAGCCCCGTGCCAACACTTGGCCCAGAATCTTGCGATGTGCCGCGAAGTACCCGCCTTCTTCAACATGTATATGATCTTTGAGCTTCTCATGCAGCCGGGGTAATGCGTGGTATGGCACGGAAGATACGTAGTGATGTTCCGCATGATAGTTCATGTTCCAGCACAAGAACTGCCAGGGCTTTGAGACGATGTTGGTGCGCGTGTTTTCGGACATCTGCGCCACGGTGGGGCGGCCCACATGCTCTGTCATGCGGATGAAGCGCATCACCGGTTCGCCCAGAAATAACGGGATCAACCAATACCAGATCAGTCCCCACCATCCGATGATCGCCATGCCCAGAAATACCACCGTGTAAAATCCCACCATCATCCGCGCATCCCAAAAGACATCTTTGTGCGCGACCTTGGGGATGAACCGTTTCTCTACCTCGTTCAGGTTGCCCATCGCGTGCCGGGCAACCTCGGTAAACTTGCTGCGCCAATAGGGCAGTGCAGAGAGATAAAGCAGATAAGCCCCCAGCGATTTGGGCAGCGGCACCAGTTCGGGGTCCTCGCCCGTGATCTGGGTGTAGGTGTGATGATCGCAATGTTCATAACGAAAGAACCGATGCGGCAGGATTAGGATTAGGCCGCATATCTGCCCCACCAGATCATTCAGCCAGCGCGTGCGAAACACGGTGTAGTGCACACACTCATGCTGCAACGAAAAATGATGCACCAACACGACGCCATGAATGAACATAGCAGGCCAGATCAGCCAGCTGTCCCAGAATATCGTGACCAGCGTCGTGGTCGCCGACACCACCAGAACCCACAGAATCAGCTTTTGCAATGCTGGCCCG
>NYTV01000059.1 GCA_002683685.1 Paracoccaceae bacterium | reverse complement strand
TAGAGGGCCGCATCATTCTGGTGTCCGTTCAGGGCATTGGCGTGGACGTATTTGCGACCATTCGAGACAGCCAGATCTGCGTGGTTTCGGACGTCGATAAGGCTCCAGATGTCTCGATTTCGGGGACGCCAACAGGGCTGATTAAACTGATGCGGTTTGGCCCTGATCCTGCTGTGCTTCGAGAGGGCAGCGTCCGGATAGAAGGTGATGGCGCCGCCATGCTCGAATTCAAGGCACTTCTTGGTGCGCTTGATATTGATGCCGAAGAAGAGCTGGCACAGATTTTTGGTGATCCGGTTGCGCACCAGTTGGCCCAAGGGGCCCGGGCTTTTGGGGGATGGGCATCTGACGTGGCGGATTCGAGTTTGCTCGGCATCGCTGAAACTTTAGTCGAAGAGAGCAAGCTACTGCCCAGTAGGCCTCGCGCGCAACGCTTTGTTGAAAACATCGATCAATTGCGGGATGACATGGCGCGCCTGGAACAGCGGATTGCGCGTTTTGTTAGCAATAAGAAAGACAGCTAGTCACCGATGAAAACAAAAGGCTCCTGGAGACTGATTCGCATTTTTCGTGTGCTTTTGCGTCACGGTCTTGATGAGTTTGTGTTTCAGTTGCGACGGTTGCGGCCCTATCGCCCGCTGCTGTTTTTGTTTCCTGGTTTTTGGTTTCGTGATCGGTCATCAGATCGCGGTCAGCGATTGCGCGAAGCGCTTGAAGAATTAGGGCCAATCTTTGTGAAGTTTGGGCAGGCGCTATCGACTCGGCCTGATCTCATTCCGCCTGACATTGCGGTTGAACTCACCCGTCTACAGGACCAGGTGCCGCCTTTTTCCGGGCAGGCGGCCCGTGAGGTCGTCGAACGATCGCTGGGTGCTCCGATCAGCGAGCATTTTGCGAGTTTTGATATTCAACCCCTGGCTTCTGCTTCGGTTGCGCAGGTACACGGCGCGACGTTGAAAGACGGGACTGAGGTCGTCGTCAAGATATTACGGCCAGGAATCGAATCCATAATTGATCAAGATATTGAACTGCTTTATCAGTTAGCTAATTTAGCTGATCGATATTGGCCCGAATCGCGCCGGCTCCGCCCCCTCGAGGTGGTTGAGGAGTACGATAAGACGATTCACGATGAGCTGGATATGACGCGAGAAGGTGCGAACGCCAGCCAGTTGCGGAGCAATTTTTTAGATTCCGAGATGATCTATGTGCCCGAAGTGTTCTGGGATCACAGCACGCAAGATGTTCTGGTAATCGAGCGGATTTATGGTATTCCGATTCGGGATATCGACGCCATAAAAGCGGCCGGAGTGGATCTTCGCAAACTCGCGCACCATGGTGTGGAGATATTTTTTACCCAGGCGTTTCGAGATGGATTTTTTCACGCCGACATGCACCCGGGCAATATTTTTGTGAGTCCAACGGGCCAGTATCGCGCGGTCGATTTCGGCATTATGGGCAGTCTTGCGGATTCGGATAAACGATATCTTGCAGAGAACTTATTGGCTTTCTTCAACCGAGATTATCGAGCGGTCGCAGTTGCCCATCTTCGCGCCGGTTGGGTCCCGCCGACGACTCGGGTGGATGAGTTTGAAGCGGCGGTCCGAACGGTCTGTGAGCCGATTTTCGCCCGCCCGATCAGTGAGATTTCGTTTGGTCAGCTGGTCCTGCGTTTGTTTCAAGTGGCGCGTCGATTTGATATGCCAGTGCAGCCGCAGCTGGTTCTGCTGCAAAAAACGCTTCTCAATATCGAGGGATTGGGTCGACAACTCTACCCGCAACTGGATCTTTGGGAGACCGCAAAGCCTTATCTTGAGCAATGGATGAAAGATCAGATTGGACCCAAGGCGCTGATGAAAACCTTGCGGCGCGAGTTACCTTCCGTTTTGCCCTTGATTCCCGAATTACCCGGACTCGTGCACGAGTTATTGCGTCGCCAGCGTGATGGACAGGATTTGGTGTCGTCCGCAGAGCAGGATCGCACTTCAGCGCTTGAGGAAAAACTGGCAAAGCGTACTCAGCAAAAGAACAGGCTTGCGTGGGGCGTCATTTTTTTAATGGCGGCAATCGCAAATTCCACGGCAATGGAAATTTATGATTTCGGGATGATAGGTACCGCGGTGACGGCTGCATTAACCGGCGCAGGCGTTATTGCTGTAATGGTGGGTATTTTCGGCTCGAAAACCTAATCCAGATCACGCATTTGCGCTTCAATACGGTAGTGTGGCGATCATAGTATAATTTCCAACTTCTTTACTTGGTTTTCACAACCAAATCCCTATACTCTCGCTCAGGATATCGATAGACAGGTCTTTTAGTCCTATTTTTGTAGAGTTTTACAGGGTTAAAGGCGGTCGCCAGGCTTATGTTCAGTCTGGTTTGAAGCTTTAAAGGAGTTTGTTTTATGCGACTGACAACGAAAGGCCGCTATGCGGTGACTGCGATGCTGGATTTGGCGCTTCAGGAAGGAAAACGTCCGGTGACACTGCAAGATATTGCGATGAATCAGGAGATTTCACTCTCTTATCTCGAGCAGTTATTCGCGAAATTGCGCGCCGCTGGCTTGGTGAAAGGAATGAGAGGGCCGGGTGGTGGATATCGGCTGGCTCAAAAAATGGGCGATATTTCAATCGCGTCAGTCATTGCGGCGGTCGATGAAAAAGCAGATATGACGCGGTGCGGGGGAGAAGCAAATTGCCTGGACGGGGAGAAGTGTCTGACGCATGAGCTTTGGATGGAGCTTAGCGACAAAATTTACGAATTCCTGAACGGGATTACCCTCGGAGAATTGGTCCGACGTCCCGAAGTGATCGAAGTGGCTGAGCGCCAGGAAGCGGTGCGGCAAGGCTTGCGGTCAGGTCGCCTAAAGACAGTTATTGTGGAAGCAGATTCCTTAATTGGTGGTGCGAAGTGATCCATCAAACACAGTTTGGAAATTAGATGTTATGAATACTAGCGTGAAAGAACTTGGCGATCTGGTCGGTCGCGAATATAAAGAAGGGTTTGTGACAGATATCGAATCTGACACGCTCCCCCCGGGTCTCGACGAGAGCGTCGTTCGTTTTTTGTCCGCCAACAAATCAGAACCCCAGTTCGTATTGGATTGGAGACTGGACGCCTTTCGTCGCTGGCAGGAGATGGATCAGCCCGATTGGGCCCACGTGCACTATGCGCCCATTGATTATCAGGGGATTAGCTATTATTCGGCGCCGAAACGCGATGAAGACCGCCCCCAATCGCTGGATGAAGTAGATCCAAAGCTGCTTGAAACCTACGATAAGCTGGGGATTCCCCTAGAGGAGCAAAAAGCCCTTGCCGGCGTTGCCGTTGATGCGGTTTTTGATAGCGTGTCGGTCGCGACGACCTTTAAGGACAAACTGGCTAAAGTCGGCGTGATTTTTTGTCCGCTCTCGGAGGCGCTGATTAATCACCCTGACTTGGTACGCAAGTATCTTGGATCGGTCGTGCCCGCGACCGATAATTTCTATGCCGCATTGAACTCCGCGGTATTTACGGAAGGGTCGTTTGTTTATATACCCAAAGGTGTTCGGTGCCCGATGGAACTGTCCACTTATTTTCGGATCAATGCATTAAATACCGGTCAGTTCGAGCGAACGCTCATCGTGGCCGATGAAGGCAGTTACGTGAGTTATCTGGAGGGATGCACGGCGCCCATGCGCGACGAGAACCAGCTTCATGCTGCCGTGGTCGAGCTTGTCGCACTCAAGGACGCAGAAATTAAGTATTCGACGGTTCAAAACTGGTATCCCGGTGACGAAGAAGGTCGTGGCGGCATTTATAACTTTGTCACAAAGCGCGGTGCTTGTCGGGGAGAAAACGCCAAGATATCGTGGACGCAGGTGGAGACAGGGTCCGCTATTACCTGGAAGTATCCCAGTGTGCTTCTGGAAGGCAACGGTTCCGTAGGCGAATTCTATTCAGTGGCGCTGACGAACAATTGCCAGCAGGCCGACACGGGCACCAAAATGATTCACATTGGCGAGGATACTTCTAGCACCATTATCTCCAAGGGGATCTCGGCGGGGCGCGGCCAAAACGCTTATCGTGGATTGGTCAAAGTCCTCAAAGGTGCAAAAAATGCGAGAAACTATTCGCAGTGCGATTCGTTACTCATGGGGGATCGGTGTGGTGCACATACTTTTCCTTACGTAGAGGTCAAAAATCCCACTGCAAAAATTGAGCATGAAGCATCGACATCAAAAATTGGCGAGGATCAGTTGTTCTATTGTCGCCAGCGAGGTCTAGCAGAAGAAGACGCGGTGTCCATGATTGTGAATGGATTTTGCAAGGAAGTATTTCGTGAGTTACCGATGGAGTTCGCTGTCGAGGCCCAGAAGTTGCTTGGTATCAGTCTTGAAGGGGCTGTCGGATAGAGGTTCGGGCCAGTATCGGGTTGCCAGACTGCAATTCTCAAAACAAAAGGTTGTTAAAAGATATGTTGAAGATTAGTGATTTACGCGTCGCGGTGGATGGAAAAACCATTCTCAATGGCTTGAGTCTTGAGATAGGCACCGGTGAGGTGCACGCGATTATGGGCCCAAATGGTTCAGGCAAAAGCACGCTTGCCAACGTGATTGCCGGTCGAGACGGCTACGAGGTGCTGGGTGGTACCGTTGAATTTAAAGGTAAGGATCTATTGGATCTCGATCCAGAAGTGCGTGCCCATGAAGGCGTTTTTTTGGCTTTTCAGTATCCTGTCGAGATTCCGGGCGTGGCCAATATTGCGTTGTTAAAAGAGGGCCTGAATGCCGCGCGTCGTTATCGCGGCGAGCCGGAGTTGGATGCGCTCGATTTTTTAAAACTTGTCCGGGAAAAAATTAAACTGGTGGAAATGAAAGAAGAATTTCTTTACCGATCGGTGAATGAAGGTTTCTCAGGCGGTGAGAAAAAGCGTAACGAAATATTTCAGATGGCAATGCTGGAGCCGAGCCTGTCGCTCTTGGATGAAACTGATTCAGGCTTGGATATCGATGCACTCAAAATCGTGGCGGGCGGGGGGAATTCGCTTCGTGCTCAGGATCGATCGGTCATTCTGGTTACCCACTATCAGCGCCTCCTCGATTATATTGTGCCGGACTATGTCCATGTGCTCGCAGAGGGTCGTATTGTGCAGTCCGGAGATAAAGATTTAGCGCTTAAGTTAGAAGCCGAGGGCTATGGTTGGATTGAGGAATCTGCAGGAGCGGCCGCCTAATGAGTTCAGTTGTAGAAAATGCCGCCGCTTATGTGGCGGCGCAGCGGGATAGCGCGGCACAACTGCCAGGGTATGGGCTGGCCGAAATCGACGCCGGAAGAGCAGCGGCACTCGAACAGCTTTCTCGTCAGGGATTACCCTCCCAGCAAGACGAAGATTGGAAATACACTTCTACGCGGTCGATCACTCGCGCCGCGTTTAAGCCGGCGTCCGCCGGTGCAACCTGTCCCTCGGACTTCATTGCGCAGTCTGTTATTGAAGGGCTCAACCCTTACCGTATGGTGTTTGTTGATGGGTTTTTATCCGCAGCGCTCTCTGACCTTGAAGCATTGCCAGCTCATGTGCGTCTCCGGAGTCTGGCACAGGTGTTATCAGAGGATGCTTCATCTGTTTTGCCTAAACTGGGACAAATGCTGGGCGAGCCACCGCATGGATTTGCAGCGATGAATTCAGCGTTCGTAGCGGATGGCGCGGTTGTGGAGATAGAGGCGCATCAACATCTCGAGCGACCGATTGAGCTTCTGTTCGTGTCCGGATGTGGTGACGAGGGACTCGTCAGTATGCCTCGCACTCTTGTGTTGATGGGTGAGGGCAGTCACGCCACGATTATCGAACGCAATTGCTCGCTGAAAGAGGTTCGCAGTCTGAATAATTCCT
>NYTV01000102.1 GCA_002683685.1 Paracoccaceae bacterium | reverse complement strand
TATGGGTTAAATGTGGGTCATCAATTAAATGCGTCGCGTTACTGATGCGCAAAATTTCGGGATCTTTCAGAGTCTCGGGTGCCAGTTCCGCCGGACCGATTTGCCCGCGCACAATCATGCAGGCAACAGGAAAGGCGATTGAATAGGCAAATTCATCGGCCGTTGTCGGGCGATGCCCGGCCAGCCGGGTTGCGTTGTGAAAGGTTTTTATCGCCACAGAGCTGATCTGTTGATGGGTAATGGAATGCTCGGCCATGAGATCGGCTGCGGCATCTATGCTTGGGTGGGCCCAACGACAACAAGGGTAGGGCTTGTAATGGGTGTCGGTCACCAATTTCCAGGTCTCGCCCAACTCTTGCCAATGTGGCCCCTCACAGGTGAGCGCCGGAGCACCGGTGAATCCGTTGAGAGCCAAAAATCCAGCTGTGACTCCCGCCGGAGCACCCCATCCAACCCCGTCGCGCACCATAGTCGGATGATCTATACAGCGCATCATCTGGCTGCGTGGACCATGATATTCGCCAATGCCTGCGGCCTCACGAATTTGCATGGGATTACAGCCAATCACCCGCGCAGTCATCGTAGCGACCCCAACCGCAGTCCAGGCTCCCGATGTATGGTAATCGGCGCAGGTGTCATGCTGTGTCAGCCCGGCGCGGTAGCTTATCTCATATGCCAATGCCAAATAGGTAGCGAAATCTTGGCCGGTCATACTGCGTTCATCGGCCAGAGCCAAAAGCGCCGGAAAAATTGCAGATCCCGCATGGCCTTTGCAAGGGGAGGTGCCATCATGGGCGTCGATGCTGTCGATCGTCATCGCGCCGGCCATCGCTGCGCCGGCCAGGCTTGCCAGATGTCCATCAAAAAGACAGCGCGCGGCCGAGGCCGAAGTGGCACCGAACATTGCTCTTGCGGTTGTGGTTCCAATCCTAGCCATGTCGGTTTGCGAGCCAATCGCCGCAACCCCAATGCTGTCGAGCAGCGAGCGTCGTGAGACTTTCAACACATCCTCTGGCAGAGCCTTGAAGGATAGGCTGGCAGCAAAGTCTTGCATCAACATCTGGCTCTCCTAGGAACGTGTGCGGCCCTCGAATCGCGGCAGCATGGCGGAAAAATCTCGACCGCTACCATCTTCCTGTTCTACAAACATTTTGTAAAGTTCAGTCGCAGCCGCGCCCATGGGCGTATCGGCATCAACATCTTGCGCAGCCTGTTGTGACAAGCGCAGATCTTTCAGCATGAGATCGGCGGCAAAGCCCGGAGCGTAGCCATTATCCGCAGGGCTTTGTGGCCCGACGCCAGGTGCTGGACAATAGGCATTCATCGTCCAACTGTAGCCCGAAGAGGTGCTCACCACGTCAAACATGGCTTGCCGATCTAGGCCCAGTTTATCGGCCAGGGCGAAGGCTTCGCAGGTGCCGATCATCGTGATGCCAAGTATCATATTATTGCAAATTTTTGCCGCTTGCCCATTGCCAGCGCCGCCGCAAAGCACAGCTGTGCGCCCCATGATGTCAAACAGCGGGGTCACTGCGGCAAAGCTCTCGTCTGCTCCGCCCACCATGAAGGTCAAAGTGCCAGCCTCAGCCCCGCCTACGCCGCCAGACACGGGTGCATCGAGAAAGCTGATGTCCCGACCCTCGGCGAGGCACGCAATTTGGCGGGCCGTGGCCACGTCGATGGTGGAACAATCGAGCAAGACTGTGCCTTTGCCCATAACAGGCAGAACTTGATCGGCCACTGATTGAGCAATTTTCCCATTGGGGAGCATGGTGATGACCACATCGGCGCCCATAGCGGCCGCTTCGGCACTGGCGGCGGCGCTTACCCCCTCTGCAGTGGTGCCAGCTGGGTCAAATCCCGCAACTCTATGGCCGGCAGCGGCCAGATTTTTGGCCATGGGCGCCCCCATATTTCCGAGTCCAATAAATCCGATGTTCATGTTAATTCTCCGTGAGATCAAGGGAATGGAGTCCCAAAGGACGCAGCATGGCGCTGGCCGCCGGCAAAAGCGGATCGGTTATCGCGTGCCGCCATTTTGGGGACTTGTCTTTGTCGATCACCATCGCGCGGATGCCTTCGATGAAATCACCTTGCTCTGCGGCGCGGTAGGTGAAACGATATTCCATGCCCAAAGCCAAAACGATATCATCCAGCCCGCGCACGCGGTGGATCAACTCAATGGTTGCGGCCATGGCCAGCGGGCTAGAGCGGCCCAGTTTCTTGAGGCAGGCCTCGGCAAAATCGCCGCCAGAGTGATTGAGATTGTTGACAATATCGCCGAAAAAATCACCGCGGAAAAACTCATTCACCTGCGTTTCAATCTGCAATAGTGGAGCAGGGCCCGCAGGGCGGGCGGCCTTGGCAATTGCTGAAACATCGCCTGTGTCGCAGAGCGTTCGGATCAATCCGGGCCAATCGTCTTGCGGGATAAAATGATCTGCAAAGCCGGCAAAAATCGCATCTGCCGGTCCTATACGGCTGGCGGTTGTGCCAAGATATTCACCGAAGCGCCCGGGTGCTCGGGCCAAAAGCAAGGAGCCGCCTACATCTGGCACAAGACCAATGCCGCATTCTGGCATGGCAATTTGGCTGGATTCACAGACAATTCTATGCGGCAGGTGGCAGCCGAGCCCCACGCCACCGCCCATTGTGAAACCGTGCAAAAAGCTGATGATCGGCTTATGGCTGGTCGCGAGTTTGGCGTTGAGGCGGTATTCATCGGTCCAAAATTTCCGGCCATAATCGAAGTCTCCGGCCAGGGCTGTTTTATACATGGCCGTAATGTCGCCACCGGCGCAAAAGGCCCGCTCACCCGCACCTTCAAACAGGATCACGTCAATGTCTGGATCGGCTTCCCACTTCCCAAGGTAGCTCTCAATTTGCAGGCACATCTCATAGGTCAAAGCATTCAACGCGCCCGGCCGGTTGAGCGTGAACCGCCCGGCCTTGCCGTCTTTGCGCGCGATGAGATCACTCATGCGCGCAAACCCCTTGCAACAATCATCCGCATGATTTCATTGGTGCCTTCTAAGATTTGATGCACCCTGAGATCGCGCACGGTTTTTTCAATGCCGTAATCGGCCAAATAGCCATAGCCACCATGCAGTTGCAGGCAGTCATTGGCCACTTTGCTACCCATATCTGTCACCAGCTTTTTGGCCATAGCGCAGAAATGCGTTGCATCTGCTGCGCCATTGTCCAGTTTCCAAGCGGCTTGCCGCAGAAATATGCGCCCAGATTGCAGCTCGATCTCCATATCGGCCAGACGAAATTGCAGGGCTTGAAACTGATCTATTGATTTCCCAAAGGCTTTACGCTCAGCCATATAGGCGCGGGTTGCGTCAAATGCCTGTTGCGCAGCCCCCAAAGAACAAGCTGCGATATTGAGCCGCCCACCGTCCAGCCCAGCCATTGCGTAGGAAAATCCGCGGCCTTCCTCACCCAAAAGGTTTTCGATTGGTGTCTTGCATTCATCCAGCTGCACTTGTCGGGTGGGTTGCGCGCGCCAACCCATTTTATCTTCTAGCCCTCCGAAGGACAGCCCCTCCGCGCCATCTTCCACGATCATGGCGGTGATGCCCTTTGGACTGTCATCGCCCGTGCGGGCCATGATAATATAGGCATCAGAATAGCCGCCACCGGAGATAAAGGCCTTAGTGCCTGTGAGGGAGAAGTCTGTGTTGCTCTTATCTGCCCGTGTCTTCAATGCCGAGGCATCAGAGCCCGAGCCGGGCTCGGTGAGGCAGTAGGAAAAGAAGGTCTCCATAGTCAAGGCGCGCGGAAGATATTTATCCCGCAGCGCCTGTGAGCCGAACTTATCAATCATAGCGGCGCACATATTGTGGATGGACAAAAACGACGCCACCGTTGGGCAGGCCATCGAGAGTGCTTCAAATACCAAAGTTGCATCAAGCCGGCTCAGGCCCGATCCACCGCTTTCTTCACGCACATAAAGCCCCCCAAAGCCCAATTGTGCCAATTGGGGCCATAGGCTCTTTGGAATTTCACCGGCCTCTTCCCACTCCCGCGCGAAAGGCGCGATGTGTTGGGCACCAAAATCACGGGCCATGTCAAAAATCGCGGTTTGTTCGTCGGAAAGGGCAAAATCCATACGACAGCTCCTGTCATTTCGTTAAGGCAAGTGAAGCAAATCCCAAAGCAGGAATCCAGCTTCTATTTTGAAGGCCTAGCCTCTCGAGGCTGCGTGCGCCGGGGCTTTGCGGCTCCCGGCGCGCCGCGCGATTTATTCCATCACGGGGATAGAGAATTCGCCACCCTCTTTGGTGCCCGAAGGCCAGCGCGAGGTCACTGTCTTGGTGCGTGTGTAGAATTTAAACGCATCTGGCCCGTGCTGGTTCAAATCACCAAAGACTGATTTTTTCCACCCACCAAAGGTGTGATAGGCCAAAGGCACTGGGATGGGAACATTGATGCCCACCATGCCAACATTGACCCGATTGGCAAAATCGCGCGCGGTATCGCCGTCACGGGTGAAGATCGCAGTGCCATTGCCATATTCATGATCCATGGCGAGCCCCAGAGCTTCTTCATAGGTCTCTGCGCGAACGGTGGACAGTACCGGGCCGAATATTTCGTATTTGTAGATGTCCATATCCTTGGTCACATTGTCGAACAAATGCGCGCCGACAAAAAAGCCGTCCTCGTAGCCCTGGAGGTTGAAATCACGACCATCCACCACAAGATTTGCCCCTTGATCTATGCCGGTTTGCACCAGGCGCTCGATATTTGCCTTGGCAGCTGCGGTGACAACTGGGCCGTAGTCGACGTCATTGCCCGCCGTATAGGGGCCAACCTTAAGAGCTTCGACCCGCGGGATCAATTTTTCCATAAGGCGGTCGGCTGTGTCTTCGCCGACGGGAACTGCGACAGAAATGGCCATGCACCGTTCGCCGGCGGCGCCATAACCTGCACCCATGAGCGCATCTGCCGCTTGATCCATATCCGCATCTGGCATGATGATCATATGGTTTTTCGCACCACCAAAGCACTGAACCCGTTTGCCATTGGCGCAGCCGGTCGCATAGATATATTCTGCGATTGCGGTGGAGCCGACGAAGCCGACTGATTGAATAACATCATGATGCAGGATCGCGTCGACCGCCTCTTTATCGCCGTTCACGACTTGCAAAACGCCCTTGGGCAGGCCGGCTTCTTCGAGCAATTCCGCCAACAGCAACGGCACAGAGGGGTCGCGCTCGGAGGGTTTCAAGATAAAGGCGTTGCCGCAGGCAATGGCCGGCGCAAACATCCACATGGGAATCATGGCTGGGAAATTGAACGGGGTGATGCCAGCCGTGACGCCAAGCGCCTGACGCATGGAGTACATATCGATGCCGGGACCGGCGCTGTCTGTGAATTCACCTTTCAGCAAATGCGGTGCACCAATGCAATATTCTACAACTTCTAAACCACGGATCACATCGCCTTTGGCATCGGGCAAAGTCTTGCCGTGCTCGCGGCTCAAGGCCTCGGCCAATGTGTCCATATCGCGGTTCAATAGATCCACAAATTTCATCAAAACCCGAGCACGGCGCTGGGGGTTGACGGCAGCCCAAGCGGGCTGTGCGGCGGCGGCATGGGCCACGGCTTGTTCGAGCTCGGCACTATTGGCCAGCGGGACTTTCGCTTGAACCTCGCCAGTTGCCGGGTTGTAGACATCCGCAAAACGTCCAGAGATGCCTTTGACATGGGCACCATTGATATAGTGGGTTAACTCTTGCATGGGGGGCTCCTTCTTTTTGCCCTTTTAATCTTGCAATAATGTAATTAAAAGCGAAAATAATCCAAAATCATTTTGCGAAAATATAGGTATAGATGGAAAACTGGGACGATCTTCGCATCTTTTTGACCGTGGCGCAATCGGGCAGTCTGACGGTTGCAGCGCAGGTATTGAAAATTGACCCTGCAACGGTCAGCCGCAGGATTGCGCGGTTGGAGCATGCTCATTCAACGCCGCTTTTTTCAAAGTCTCCAAAGGGCTATGATCTTACCGAAGCGGGCCATGGGCTCGTGGCGCATGTGGATGCTGCTCAGGCCTCGTTAAATGCGGGGCTTGGGGCGCTGCGCGGCGATGGGGAAGGGCTGCGGGGCAGATTCGCATTGGCGCGCCGGATGGGTGCGCCAATTTCCTCCTGCCACAGGTTTGCGGCGGTATCACAAAAATTTATCCAGATTTGGATATTCAAATTGTGGCCTTACCGCGGGTTTTCAACCTGACACGGCGAGAGGCTGATATGGCTATTGGGGTCAGCCAACCCACGGCTGGGCGGCTTATGGTCCAACGCATTGCTGACTATCGACTGCATCTCGCGGCCTCAACGGCGCTTTGGCAGAGCCACAAAAAACCAAAGCGTCTCAACGATCTTAAAGACTTGCCGACAGTTGGCTATGTGCAAGATATGATCTTCGATAAAGAACTCGACTACCTCGAACCGCTCGGACTGCGGCGCGTGCAGCTGGCGTCTAATTCCATTTCGGTTCAGATGAATTTATTGCGGCAAGGCGCGGGGCTTGGCATTGTGCATGATTTCGCCTTGCCATTTGCCCCGGAGTTACGTCGAATTTTAACGGAGCATTTAAGCCTGACGCGCAGTTTCTTTTTGATCCGCTCCACCGACGACCGCCACAACCGCCGGCTCAACCAATTTGCACAGGTTTTGGTTAGTGGTTTGCGGTCGGAGATTCAAAGACTTGAGGCTCTGGCCGAAGAGCCATGCGGTCAAATTTAAGTTCTATGCTGGTTTTTACTCTGCGTTGGCTTGCAATTCGCTCAAATTATGGCTTGTTAATGATATCAAGTCGGAGAGATTAAGATGCGCATAGGCCTTTACCCCGGAACCTTTGATCCGATCACCCTAGGTCATATTGATATCATCAGGCGGGGGTGTGCGTTGGTGGATCGTTTGGTCATCGGGGTGGCGATCAATCGTGATAAAGGGCCGCTCTTTGATCTCGATGAGCGCGTGGCAATGATTGAAGTTGAAGCGGCGCGTCTCACCCAACAAACCGGCACTGAAATTCAAGTTCACCCGTTTGAAAATCTTCTGATTGACTGCGCCCGCGACGTGGGCGCCGGGGTAATTTTACGCGGATTGCGCGCAGTTTCAGATTTTGAATACGAATATCAGATGGTTGGAATGAACAGGCAGCTGGATTCATCAATTGAAACAGTCTTTTTAATGGCCGAAGCCCAGCATCAGGCGATTGCTTCAAAATTGGTCAAAGAGATTTGTCGCTTGGATGGGGATGTGTCCAAATTCGTCACCCGGGCGGTTGAGGCGGCCTTAAAAAGCCGCCTGCGCCTGTTATAATTCGCAAGAGCTGTCTGCGCTTAGATTAATTTGCCCATGGCCACAGCAGTATCTGCCATGCGATTGGAAAATGCCCATTCGTTGTCATACCAAGACAACACGCGCACCATATCTCCGCCCATAATCAGGGTTTGATCTGCATGAAAGACGGATGAATGTGCATCGTGATTGAAATCGGATGAGACCAAAGGCGCCTCCACGACATCGAGCACGCCCTTAAGGGGTCCAGCGGCGGCGGTCTGCATCAGCGCCAAAATTTCAGCCGCATCTGTGCTGCGCCCAGCTTCGAAGGTTAGGTCCACAGCTGAGACATTGGGTGTTGGCACGCGGATGGCCACGCCATCCAACTTGCCGTTTAGTTCTGGCAAAACCAAGCCAACAGCTTTGGCCGCGCCGGTGGTTGTTGGGATCATCGACAGGGCAGCAGCGCGGCCCCGATACAGGTCTTTATGGGTGCGGTCCAATGTCGGCTGATCGCCCGTATAGCTATGAATGGTCGTCATCAAGCCGCGTTTTATTCCGATGGATTCGTGCAAGACTTTGGCGATGGGCGCCAAGCAATTGGTGGTGCAGGATGCATTTGAAACAATTAAATCAGCTGAGGTTAATGCGTTGTGGTTGACGCCATAAACGATGGTTTTATCGGAGTCTTTTCCGGGCGCTGAGATCAG
>NYTV01000058.1 GCA_002683685.1 Paracoccaceae bacterium | reverse complement strand
TAATTATCCTTTACAGCGCAGTTATGGCATCTAGCTCTCTGACAAACCTCATGAGCCGCATTACGAGCTGTATTCCATACCGATCTAAAGTTTATACTAGTAATCAACATCCAAATC
The DNA here is from genome assembly GCA_002683685.1 of Paracoccaceae bacterium. Taxonomy (GTDB): domain Bacteria; phylum Pseudomonadota; class Alphaproteobacteria; order Rhodobacterales; family Rhodobacteraceae; genus Planktomarina. The sequence continues at coordinate 14,016 of NYTV01000058.1, read as the reverse complement.
TGAGTTGTTTCAAATAGTAATGGAGCCTAGAGCGGAACCATTACCTGCTTACTATAATTCGACCTCCGCATGAAATTTAAACAACTTAGTCAATGGAGAGAAACATGATTTTTATGTGCACTTATCAGATCGATCGGGACAAACAGTCTGATACTCAGGCTTTTTTTGCAAACATGACTGAAGAGCAAATTGCAGGAGAACATCCCGATGGCGTCACACAAATTGGTCGATGGCATGATGTTCCAAATGGTAATGGCTGGATAGTTGTGGAGGCCAATGATCAAGAAGCGTTGACTTCTTGGATCATGGGTTGGTCAGGGCAATGCACATTCCCAACAGTGACGCCAGTTGTGGAAGACGACACAGCTCGGAAGTTAGTAAAGGCGATGCTTGCTTCTCAACAAGGCTAACTAACTGCCACTAAGTTAAAAAAACCTTGTGCAGTGCTAGTCTGCTCAAGGTTTTGGATTTGATCCCCAATAATCTACCCTACCACCAGAATGAACCGTTTAAGCTATCTAATGCGTGTTGTTACCACTCACGCCACCGTTATGGCATCTGGCTCTCTGATGTATTTCTTAGACTTTTGGCATACCACCTCAACAACTGCTCTAATCAAAAGAATAGACTTCGATAACTGAGTGCGTAGTTTTCTTGCACCAATTAAAAAGGAGAAAAGAATGAGTTATACATCTGTAAGGGAATTTACACCATATGATGGCAAGGATGTAGTTTTAGAAGAGCGTCTAAAAATGGCTGTAGCTACAATGTCTAAACACGGTTCCAACTCGATGCTATTTAAGGTTATTATTGGGGATCGCGCCGGAGACTATGAAATATATAATTGGTATGAAACCGTTAGTGCTGGCGTAAAATCAATGACAAGTTATTCAAATGATCCTGATATGCACGCAATCCAGGCCATGAGGGCCGCAGACCCAATTGCTGAAATTCGTGGTCCATGGGTGGGTAGAGTGATCCACAATAATACTATGGGCGACGCACGAATGGTGAGTGTTCATCGTGATTATGCTGTTGCTAGAAGCGATGTTCCAAAAATGATGGATCTAATTCCAGATCTTCAAAAAATTACTGACAGTTTGAACACAGAATTAGCAGTAGGTGTTCCGTTTATCGCTGAAGATCATCAAATGATGCGAGTTGTCTATCGCTTCAAGGACCTTGCACACTGGGGTGAAAGTGTGGATGCCATAGCAAATAATAGTGACTTTGCTTCTTTGGTTGAAAAAGCAAATGAAATAGGTATGTTAGCCCATTCACGTGTGCTTACGAAACTAGTATAGCTTTCGTAAGGCTATTTTAGGTGCTGTCAGACGAATGATAACTCGTATCGGATTGCTGGGACCGCCTAAATCTATGCGCCCAACAATTGACGCCACTCGGCGAGAGCAGTGGTACGGTTTAGCTTGAAATTGGTGCGTGAATAGAGATGGCGTTCCTGCAGGCCCACACAGCCAACCTATGTAGCACCTTAAGCGGACCATAGCGGCCTCAACAGGCAAACAGCCACGTAACCACGTGCCAAAACAAACATGTTTGCATCGATGCGCAGGCATGCGGGCGCGTGGCAGAGTTGGTCAGTTTTACATCCCTTTTCAACGGTATAAGCTACAAATTAGCGCTGCCCACCTGAAGGTAGTTTGCGCTGACAATAACGCTTTACACTTTTCAGCAGAAGGTAATACATGCAATCTGGAAGTAGTGACGGACACAACAAGTCATGGATGATTTGATCACCGATAGCGGATATTCTTGGGTGCGTCTCGGCCTTACGCTTTTTGTAGCAACCGTAATTAATGCAGGAATGTGGGCGATCATTGTTATTATGCCTGCTATTGAAGCGGAATACGGCGGCACGCGGGCAATGGTGTCGCTGCCTTATACCCTTACGATGGTTGGGTTCGCGTTTGGCAACTATGTTATTGGTCGAGCCGTGGACCATTTTGGTATAACCGCGTCCTTGATTGTCGCTGCTATTATGACTGCCATTGGTTTTATTTTGGCAACGCTCTCTAGCTCTTTACTCATACTTTCGTTCACCCAGTTAATGGTAGGCTTTGCGTCGGCCGTGGGGTTTGGTCCACTCATTGCCGACATTTCGCATTGGTTTGTACGTCGTCGGGGTATCGCTGTCGCGATTGCGGCATCTGGCAATTACCTATCAGGTGCCATTTGGCCAATATTGTTGGCAAAGGTTCTCGCAGAGAATGGCTGGCGTGCTGTCTACATCGTGATGGCGGCTGTCACATTATTTGCTGTGATCCCTTTGGCACTTGCTCTTCGTCGTCGTCTGCCTCAACAAGTGCAGACAGCAGCGCAAAAGACAGCGCTGGCAAATGCAAAGACTGTTGGTCTGTCTCCTCGTGCGTTGCAGTATTTGCTGGGTTTTGCTGGGATAGGTTGCTGTGTGGCTATGTCGATGCCTCAAGTTCACATTGTTGCTTATTGTGTGGATTTGGGCTTCGGTCCCGCTGTAGGCGCGCAAATGCTCTCCTTAATGTTGCTTTTTGGAGTTGTATCAAGGATTATTTCAGGGCTCGTTGCAGATATATTGGGCGGCGTGCAAACTTTGTTAATCGGCTCATGTCTGCAATGTTTAGCCTTATTTTTGTATCTACCGTCGAGTGGGATGGTTTCGCTCTATGTTGTCAGCCTCGTTTTTGGGCTGAGCCAAGGTGGCATCGTCCCCAGCTATGCGCTGGTTGTCCGCGAATATATGCCGGCGAAAGAGGCAGGCGCCCGCGTTGGCTTCGTTATGATGGCGACTATTTTGGGGATGGCGCTAGGAGGTTGGTTGTCCGGTCTAACCTATGATTTGAGCGGCTCCTATACACTAGCCTTCCTTAACGGAATAATTTGGAATAGTGCTAATATCGCAGTCATCATTTGGCTAATTTTACGTAGTCGCGCCAGTATGTCAGCGTCAGCAGCAGCCTGACACACCAGTTTATTAAATTCCATTGAGACCTTACACACGCCCCACGCACAGCCCCCGTAGCGCCTTAAGCGGACCATAGCGGCCTCAACAGGCAAACAGCCACGTAACCACGTGCCAAAACAAACATGTTTGCATCGACGCACAGGCTTGCGGGCGCGTGACGGATGTAGACTCGCAAATCAAGAATCCAATAGCGATAATGTACGTTGTTTAACGCGCATTTGTCTGGCTGAGAAATAAAAAACACCCCGCGAAGACCGCTAAGATGTTGTTTTAAATGGCTCCGGCGGTAGGGATCGAACCTACGACCAATTGATTAACAGTCAACTGCTCTACCGCTGAGCTACGCCGGACCACTGAACGCGGTAATAGCGGGGCGCGTTTGGGAGGTCTAGCCCAAAAATTCGAAAATTGTCTCAGATCATAGAATATTTTGCATGAAGGTGAATTGGCCCCTGACAGGTGGCTAATTTGCGTTCACAAAGATCTATCAAATGCGCCAAAACATTGCGTGTCGCGGCGTGAATGAGACGGGGGTCGATGTCTGTGTAGATTGCTTCGGCTAAGCCCTGCGCCGTATTGGGCTGACCTTGCAAATGGGAGATGATTTGCGATTCCCGCTCACTCCGATGCGTCAAAAGCCAGTTCAGCCGCGCAGGGCCATCTTCGATCGCATCGCCGTGGCCTGGCAGGTAGAGCCTTTCGCTGCGCAGTTGTAGCTTGGAACAGCTGCGGCGGAAAGCACCAAGGTCCCCATCAGGCGGCGATATCATCGTGCTGGCCCAAGCCATGACGTGATCCCCGCTGAAAACGGCCTCGTTCCATGAAAAGGCCATATGATTGCCGAAATGCCCAGGGGTCCAAATTGCGATCAGCTCTTGTCCTTCATGGTCCAACACGGCCCCATCTTCTAGGTTGATATCAGGTTGGAAGTCATAATCGACACCTTCGCCGCCTCCGATGGTGCCGGCCTCGCTGAGCGCGATCATCTGCGGCCTACGCCCCGCGCCGCTGTCTCCATACGCATAGACCGGTGCGCCGCAATGCGCACTGAGGCGCCGCGCCAAAGGCGCGTGATCAAGATGCGAATGGGTCACGAAAATTTTTGTAATCTTTTGAGATGGGCCAATGGCTGCCAAAATAGTGGCAAAATGGGCGTCGTGAGCTGGGCCAGGATCAATCACGGCTATGTCGCGCAGGCCCAGCAAATAGGTATTGGTGCCTGTATGTGTCATGGGAGACGGGTTTGGTGCCAAAAAACGGCGTATTTTTGGTGCGCGTGTTTCCGCCATTCCTTCTGCTCTCTCGTCTTGCTAAGCTGTACCCATGATAGGCCGCTTTTTAAAACAATTCGCCCCCCGAACACTTTATGGCCGTGCTGCGGCGATTTTGCTCTTGCCGATGCTGACATTGCAATTGGCCGTTGCTGCTGTCTTTGTGCAACGGCATTTTGAAGATGTCACGGCACAAATGACAAATAATCTCTTACTGGAGGTCGAGTTGGTACTGCGCGCGCTTGAGAGGCAGTCCGTTTCTGAGGTGCAAGAGGGCTTTGCGGAAGAGCTGAAAATCGAACTGCGCTCTTGGAACGGGGTGCCAAGCGGCAATCGCATGGTGTTTTATGATATCTCTGGACGCACCATCATGCCGTTGATGCGCAGCCGACTTGATGGGCTTAGAGAGATTGATCTTTTGGATTTGGATTTTGTTGCACTTGGGCTTATGACCGCAAAGGGGCCGATAAAGCTTATAGTTAGTCGCGATCGGGTCTCCGCGTCCAATCCGCATCAAGTGCTCGTTTTGATGGTCTTTACGGGTATTTTCATGACTTTGATTGCCTATATGTTTTTGCGCAATCAATTGCGGCCGATTAAGCGGCTGTCGGTGGCCTCGGCTGCTTTTGGGAGGGGCCAACACGTGGCGCTTAGCCCGGCTGGAGCGCTGGAAGTGCGGGCTGCGGGGCAGGCATTTTTGGATATGCGCGACCGGATTGAACGGCAAATTGAGCAGCGGACCATGATGCTTAGCGGCGTGAGCCACGATTTGCGCACCCCCATCACGCGCTTGCAATTGGCTTTGGAGCTCATGGAGGGGCCAGAGGTTGAGGATTTAAAGAAAGATGTTTCTGCAATGCAGATGATGGTGGATTCTTTTTTGAATTATGCGCGCGATTTGGCGGATGATCCGGTGGAGGATGTGGATCTTGTAGCGCTTTGCGCACAACTGGCTGAGCGGATCACACCTCCGGCGCGTTTTGAGCTGGCTGGCGCGCCGCGGCTCTGTGCTCTGCGGCCAGTGCCGATTAAACGGGCGATTGAGAATCTTTTGGTTAATGCATGCCGCTATGGCTCTGAGATTATTTTAACGCTTCATTTCGAGGAGACGGGCCTGCGGATCTGTGTGCACGACGATGGGCCCGGCATTCCGGAGGCGCAGCGCGACGCCGCAGCCAAGCCATTTGTGCGGCTTGAGGCGGCGCGGGGGCAAAATCAAGGCGGCGGTGTTGGGCTGGGTCTGGCCATCGCGGCCGATGTTGCGCGGTTGCATGGAGGGCAGCTGGTCTTGAGTGATAGTGTTAAACTTGGCGGATTATCGGCGGAAATCCGTCTGCCGCTGTGATGTTTTGACCTTTAGTTGAAATTTTAAAGTTTGGTTATAGATATTGTTCGAACTTAAAGGGGCAAAATTGTGATGGCCATGCGTAACATATTACCTGCGATAGCACTGCTGTTTTGGACGGTGATGCCGGCAAAAGCGGCAGACCGTGCGCAGATTGCTGAATTTATGGCAGTGACCGGTTTTGATGTGGCGCTTGAGTCCATGCGCCTGTCTGCCCGCGACGCCCCAACGATGTTGGGCCTTGATGCTGATGATTTTGGTCTTAGCTGGTCACGGCTCTCAGATCGCGTATTTGAGCCAGAAGCGCTGAAGAGCGATGCGTTGGAGATTTTAGACAAGGCGTTAACGGAGGATGTGTTGGCGCATGCCACGGGGTTTTATGGCTCAAAACTTGGGCAGAAACTTGTGGCGGCTGAAAACGAAAGCCATACGCTGGATTTTGAAGATCGCGAGGCTGAAGGGGTGCGTCTGGCACAGGCGCTCACCGCGCGTGGATCGCCCCAGCCGCAGTATTTTCTCGATATGGCACAGAGCATTGGCTATGTCGGCGCAACGATCAAAGCCTATCGCGAGGTACAGGTGCGATTTTTGATGGCCGCTTCTCTGGCTGGGTTGATTGACCGGCGGTTTGATGAGGTGGATCTTAGGGCGATGCTGGCCCAGCAAGACGATGAGGTGCGCCAGGCCATGTCAGATAATCTGATTGTCGCCAACGCCTTTACCTACCGCGATTTCACCGACAGGGAGATGGAGATTTATCGCGACGCTCTGGCGATGCCACAGATGATGGAAGTTTATGAGTTGATGAACGCAATTCACTTCACCATTATGGCCGATCGTTTTGAACGGATGGCTGTTGAAATGGTGAAATTAACCCCAACGCAAGAGCTGTGAAGAGGCTTGACTTCAAAGCAAAACCCATGAATAAGCGCGCAATGTGGCGCAACGTGGGCTGCACTTAAGTGTAATACGTCTGTAAATTCAGACGCGCTGTCTGAGGTGGCCTTGGCCAAAACGCCCGAATGGGGACCGAAAGGCGCGAAAAAACGAAGGAAACGCAAATGTTTGCGGTAATGAAAACCGGCGGCAAGCAATATCGGGTACAGCCCGGTGATGTTCTGCGAGTCGAAAAGCTGGCGGCCGATGCTGGCGAGATGATTCAATTTAACGAAGTATTGATGGTTGGCAGCACAGTCGGTGCACCGATGATCGCAGGCGCCGGCGTTCAAGCCGAAGTCATCGACCAAATCAAAGGTCCAAAAACAATCAACTTCGTCAAGCGCCGCCGGAAGCACTCTTCCAAGCGGACAAAAGGTCACCGCCAGAAGCTGACTTTGGTGCGTATAAAAGATATTTTGGAAAAAGGTGCGGAAAAATCCGGCGTGAAAGCAGCCATTGGTGCGGGTTCTGTCCCCCATGTTGCGACTCCTGTGGTTGAAGCCGCTCCTGCCGAGAAAAAGCCAGCAGCCAAGAAGGCCGCCGCAAAGCCTGCCGCTGCGAAAAAGCCAGCAGCGGCGAAAAAGCCAGCAACCGCAAAAAAGCCAGCTGCCGCAAAAGCGTCGGCTGAAAAGCCAGCAGCAAAAACAGCAGCAGCGAAAAAGCCAGCAGCTAAGAAGCCAGCGGCGAAAAAACCCGCAGCTGATAAGGAGTAATCACAAATGGCACATAAAAAAGCAGGTGGTTCATCCCGTAACGGCCGCGACTCAGCGGGACGTCGTTTGGGTGTAAAACTCTATGGTGGTCAGGATGCAAATCCAGGCAATATCATCGTGCGTCAGCGCGGCACAAAGTTTTGGCCTGGTGAAGGTGTTGGCATGGGCAAAGATCACACCATCTTTGCGACTGTCGAGGGCAATGTGAAATTCCACAAAGGTCTCAAAAGCCGCCAATTTATCTCAGTTGTGCCCACCGCGGAGGCCGCTGAATAAGTCGAACCTGTCAGGTTTATCTTTTCTAGGGACCGGCTGATAGGCCGGTCCCTTTTTTGTTTTCCCAAAGTCGCTTTGCGCGCTGGGCCCTATGGCCAAAGTTGGAGCTCGACAATGCCTGTTGAACTGATTGCATTAACCCTGTTTGCCCTGTCGCAAATTGGCACGCCGGGTCCGGCGAATATGGCGCTTTTGGCGACTGGGGCGGGATATGGGTTGCGACGGGCATTGCCGTTTGTGGCTGGTGTTGTTGTGGGAAAACAGCTCATCATCTGGCCTTTGGGCTTTGGTCTGATGCAACTGGCGCAATCAGCGCCCGGGGTATTTCTGGCCATGAAATATATCTCAGCCGCATATATCGTTTATTTGGCCTGGCGCGTGGCCAATATGCGGCTCAAAGCTGATCAGACCGATGGGCCACCGCCGGGGTTTCTGGCCGGTTTGATTGTACACCCTGTTAATCCAAAGGCCTGGGGCATGATTACGGCTGCATTCACCAGTTTTGTGGCCCCCGGCGCCACGGCTCTTACGGCAACAGCGGGTATCGCTGTGGTGCTGCTGCTGTGCCAGACGCTTCTCCACCCTATGTGGGCGGGGGCAGGACAGCTGATTGCCGCAACTATTCAAGGCACCCGTGCGGAGCGGTTTGTATTTATTTTATTGTCAATTTTGACTGTCGGCACAGTATTCTATGCCCTGTTTGGCAGCGGAACTGCGCCATGATTTCTCCGATCCGTACTCAGCATAGCTATAACAGCGCGCGGCTCTCCCTGCGCCCCATTCGCAAGTCTGACGCGGGGCTGATTGGATTATACGCGGGCGATATTCGCGTGTCTGGTCCTACGCGCTCGATTCCGCATCCTCTGCCGCCCGGGGCCATTGACGCCTTTATCGCCCAAGCGCAGAATCCTGCGCGCGTCGAGGATGTTTGGGTTCTGGATGGCAGTAAATCTGATTTGGCGGAGGTCGTCGGGGTGATTGGCCTCAAACGGCTTGACCGTCGGCAAGGCGAGCTGGGCTATTGGTTAGCTCCTGCGTTTTGGGGCATCGGACTGGCGCGTGAAGCGGTGGAGAGGCTGATCCAAGCCAATCCGCAGGGAAGCAAAAGCCTATTTGCCGAGGTTTTCCAAGACAATGCGCGCTCAGCGCGGGTGCTGACCGATATGGGATTTTCCTATCTTGGTGACGCGGAATCCTTTTGCGTGGCCGGTAAAACCACCGTTGCCACCTGGACATATCTAAGGTCGATGGAGTGAGACATGGCGGGGGAGGATACTTTCGAATTGCAGACCAAACGTTTACGTCTGCGCCCTTTGCGTCTCGAAGATTGGCCTGCGGTTTAGCGGATCGGCGGGCATCCATCGGGGGCGCCGATGCTGGCCTCCACCCGCACACCCTGGCCTAAGGCGGCCGCGCAGGCTTGGATCACCGCACGGCGGTATCGCGGCACGCCGGGCTTTTGTAAGGCGATTGTGCGGCCGGAGTAGGGTGTGATCGGTGTGGCAGGGCTTGGTCCAAACTCGGAGCCCACCCCGTGCAATTGTGCCTATTCCATTGATCCGCGGCATTGGGGCTCGGGCTATGCATTTGAAGCAATGGGAGCATTCTTTGAGTATTTCATGCGAAAATTTAATCTTTCTGTGGTTGAGGCCGATCATTTCGACGACAATCCCGCCAGCGGTGCCGTTTTGCGCAAGCTTAGGTTGCAAGAACTTGGTTAGGGCATGGGTAAATCACAGGCAAGGCTTGAGCCCGCGCCCGTAACCCTCTATCGGCTAAGGCTAGATGATTAAAAGGCGGTGCTATGAAATTTCTCGATTTGGCTAAGGTTACTATCAGGTCCGGCAGCGGTGGCGCCGGGGCTGTGTCGTTTCGCCGTGAGAAATACGTCGAATTTGGCGGCCCGGATGGCGGCAATGGCGGACGTGGTGGCGACGTGATCGTAGAGGCCGTGGCCGGTCTGAATACCTTGATTGATTTTCGTTATCAGCAGCATTTCTTTGCCAAAAACGGTCAGCAGGGAATGGGACGGCAGCGCACCGGTAAAGATGGTGATGACATTACCCTGAAAGTGCCTGTTGGCACTCAGATTATGGATGAGGATGGTCAAACCGTTTTGTTTGATTTGACACAGCTTGGTCAAAAGGCCGTGATTGCCAAGGGCGGCAATGGAGGTTTTGGCAATCTCTATTTCAAATCCTCCACAAACCAAGCACCGCGCCGCGCCAACTCTGGGCTTGCGGGGGTCGAGCGGGAAATCTGGCTTAATCTTAAGCTGATTGCCGATGTCGGACTTTTGGGCCTGCCCAATGCCGGAAAGTCGACCTTTTTAGGTGAGACGACGAATGCGTCGCCTAAAATCGCCGATTATGCTTTTACGACACTTTACCCGAGTCTTGGGGTGGCGCAGGTCGATGACGAGCAATTCGTCATTGCCGATATTCCCGGTCTGATTGAAGGCGCACATGAGGGGCGGGGCATTGGCGACAGGTTCTTGGGCCATATAGAACGGTGTTCGGTTTTGTTGCACATCATTGACGGCACTTCGGAAAGTATCGGCCAAGATTACCACACGGTGATGCAGGAACTTGAGGCCTATGGCGGCGGTTTGGTTGAGAAGCCGCGCGTGACCGTCCTCAACAAAATCGACGAGTTGGATGAAGATGATCTGAGCTTTGCGCTCGGGGCGCTGCGCAGTGCCACGGGCGGTCAGCCGGTTTTAGCCATGTCAGGCGGCACGGGCGAGGGGACAGCGGATGTTTTGCGTAGCCTGGTGAAGCAGATTGAGCTTGTTCATGCGCAAGATCAGGAGGCGCCAAAATGGCAACCCTAGCTGAGGCCAAGCGCATCGTGGTTAAGATTGGCTCTGCGCTTTTGGTGGAGCGCAGCACCGGCGCTTTGCGACAACACTGGCTGGCTTCTTTGGCCGAAGATATTGCCGGTTTTCGCGCCAGGGGCGTGGATGTTGTGATCGTTTCCTCCGGATCTATTGCCCTGGGCCGGTCGGTCCTCGGTCTTGGCACGGCGGAATTGACCTTAGAGCAAAGCCAGGCAGCGGCCGCCGTGGGGCAAATTCAATTGGCCCGGGCCTACGAGCAGCATTTGGCCCCTCATGGGGTTATCGCAGCGCAGGTCTTGGTGACTTTGGAAGACAGTGCGGATCGCCGCCGCTATCTGAACTCACGCGCCACTTTGGCGCAGCTGTTGCGCTACGGCGTGGTGCCAATAGTCAATGAGAATGATACGGTGGCGACGGATGAAATTCGTTATGGTGACAATGATCGCTTGGCGGCACAAATCGCGGTGACCGTCGGGGCCGATCATCTGGTGCTACTGTCTGACGTGGATGGCTTTTATTCGGCTAATCCCAATGAGGATGCGACGGCCCGGCGGTTTGATACGATTACCGAGGTCACCCCAGAGATTGAGCGTATGGCTGGGGATGCGGGCTCTGGCTTGTCAAAGGGCGGGATGAAGACCAAACTTATGGCGGCTAAGATGGCCATGGGCGCGGGATGCGCAATGGCGATAACTTTAGGTTCACCCTTCAATCCACTAAAATTGATTGAAAATGATGGAAATTCAACATGGTTTTTGCCATCGGTAGATCCAAAGACCGCGCGTAAGAAATGGATTTCATCACTCAAGCCGCAGGGGGCTGTGAAAGTGGATGCAGGGGCCTTCAATGCGCTCATTGCTGGCAAAAGCCTATTGCCGGCTGGGGTGACAGAGACCTCTGGAGATTTCGCCCGCGGTGAGCTTGTGCGGATATTGGCCGAAGATGGGCGAGATCTGGGATGCGGTTTGGTCGGGTTTGACAGCGCGGAAGCGCAGAAAATTCTGGGTTGTCGCACGACGGAAATTGACGAAAAATTGGGCTATGCCAGCCGCGGGGCGATGATTCACCGCGATGATATGGTCCTATAAGACTGTTGGAGACTATGATGGACGTGAAGGCAACTCTAAATCAGATCGGGATCGCCGCAAAATCCGCCGCGGCGGAGCTTGGATTTGCTACGGCTGAGCGGAAATATGCGGCCCTGATTGGAGCGGCCGAAAATGTTTGGGCAGCAAGGGCTGATATTATAGCCGCCAATGCGCTCGATATGGAATATGGACGCAAAAAAGGTCTTTCGGCGGCTATGCTGGACCGTTTGATGTTGGATGAAGACCGCATTCGCAGCATGGTGGACGGGCTGCGGGCTGTGGCTGAGCAGGAAGATCCTGTTGGGCAGGTGCTGGAAGAGTGGCAACGCCCCAACGGGTTGCACATTAAGCGCGTGCGTACGCCCCTCGGCGTTATCGGTGTGATTTATGAAAGCCGCCCCAATGTGACTGCTGATGCCGGGGCCCTGTGTCTGAAGGCTGGCAATGCTGTCATTCTGCGCGGTGGATCGGAAGGGTTTCATTCGTCCACTGCCATTCACAAGGCCATGGTCAAAGGCGTGGTGGCGGCCGGACTGCCCGAGGCTTCCATACAATTGGTGCCGACGCGTGATCGGGCGGCGGTGAGTGAAATGCTCACGATGGTCGATACGATTGATGTGATTGTCCCGCGCGGTGGCAAAGGGCTTGTAGGATTGGTGCAGCGCGAGGCCCGGGTGCCGGTGTTTTCGCATTTGGAAGGTATTGTGCATATCTACATAGATGCGTCAGGCGATCGGCAAAAAACCTTGGATGTGGTGCTGAATGCTAAGACCCGCCGCACTGGAATTTGTGGCGCGGCTGAATGTTTGCTGATGCATGAGGATATCGCAGCCAGCTGGGGACCAGAGGTCATCCAGGCTTTAATGGACGAAGGCGTGGTGGTTGACGCGGATGTAACTTTGCAAGCTATTGCCGGCACACAGCCGGCTGAGGCCGGCCATTGGGGCAAAGAATTCTTGGATATGGAGATCGCTGCGAAAACCGTGGCAAATGTCGATGAAGCCATTGCGCATATCCGCCAATATGGCTCCAATCATACAGATTGCATCTTAGCAGAAGATGCCCGCACCGTAGACCGTTTCTTCCAAAGATTGGACAGCGCTATTTTGATGCATAATGCCTCGACGCAATTTGCTGATGGGGGAGAGTTTGGCATGGGGGCTGAAATCGGCATTGCAACCGGAAAAATGCATGCACGCGGACCTGTTGGTGCGGCCCAGTTGACGAGTTTTAAATATTTGGTGCGAGGGGACGGCACCGTGCGCTCTTAACGCCAAAAGCACCCATGCGCGGAGAAAATATCTGTCAAAAATTGACGGTCATTTCTGTGGCGCTATGGTGAAGATGCAGCGGCACATCAAGCGCCTGCAAGATTGCAAATTGCACATTGTTGGGTTGGATATTGGGCGCGATCTCCTTGCTCGTGAGGGCGGACCATAGGGTTTCGTCATAGGTAACCTTGGCGCCAACCGCATGAACAATCCTGCGTCCCTCGGTGATCTTAACCACCACTTTAGCCCCCTGAGGCATAGAGACCTGAATATATTGCAGTATCAAAAGATATATTTTCATATCCGTTTCCAGAATTTCCTGAAGAGCGAAATCCACTTGAATGCGGCCTGTGATATTCCAAGCCGTTTGCACAGCTGAGATTTCAGCAGCATCAAGATCTCCTCAGAATGAAATTGACCATAGGCGATGCGGAAGAGCTTGAGCTTTGCGGCGGCGGCGTTGACGCTCGCTTTGACCAACTCACCCTCCTGACCTAAGGTCTGGCCAGCCATTTCAACAAGCTCAACACCATTGCCAACCGCGCCTAAAGGGCTGGCCAAATCATGGCACATGCGGGCAGTGACAGGGGCTGTTATATCGGGTTTTTCTGTCATATGATGGCGTTCAAAAAGAGGGTCCATGGAAAATTTAAATTCATTTTTAGAGCCTGGTCAGCGCGTTCAACACCCCAATCAGCCCGATTGGGGCATCGGTCAGGTGCAGTCAAACATCAACAATCACATCACTGTGAATTTTCCAGAAGCTGGAAAAGTTGTTATTGATGGGTCTCGTATTGTTTTAATCTTGATGCACTAATTAATATAAAATGTTGATACATAATGCTAAAATAATTACCTTTGTCAAGTATTTCCAAGCGAGCGGCGGGCGATGCTGATGGCTAGAGATTTTGAAGTCAGGCTGTCAAAAAGCGCCGATGAACTGCGGGCGGTGCAGCGTTTGCGCCATGATGTGTTTGTGCGGGAGCTGGGTGCCAGCGGGCCTACGCTCGATCATGACCTCGAAATTGAAGCCGATGCCTTCGATGCCTATTCGGAGCATTTGATGTTGCTGGACCGGAGGCGGGGTGCCGATTTAGCCAGTCAGCTTGTTGGCGTTTACCGTATGATGAGCCAATCGGGCGCAGAGGGCGCGGGCGGGTTCTATACCGCGTCCGAATTCGATCTTGCGCCGCTGTTGCAGACTGGCCGGCCGATGATGGAGCTTGGTAGGTCATGTCTGCGCAAGCCTTACCGGGGTGGGCCTGCGATGTTTTATCTTTGGCAAGCTTTGGCGCAGCATGTGACGCATCGC
>NYTV01000101.1 GCA_002683685.1 Paracoccaceae bacterium | reverse complement strand
CGCTTTTGGTTTGGGAGAGATGGCCGATGCGGATCCGGTGCAGATGTATTTGTTTGATGTCTTTACGGTCACTGTGAACTTGGCCGGTCTACCCGGTATTTCTGTGCCAGCGGGGTTGGATTCAAAAGGTCTGCCTTTGGGGCTGCAATTGATTGGCCGTCCTTGGGAAGAGGGGGATTTGCTCAATACAGCCTTCGCTTTGGAGAATGCGCTGGGATTTAATGCCAAGCCGAAGCAATGGTGGCGATAAAGACAGGTGGCCGGCCTTGGGCGGCCTAGCCTAAAGGAGATGCGGATGAAATATGCTGTGATAATCGCTTTGGCCTTGGCAACAAGCGCTTGCCAACGCGCGGTTCCGACCGAAGTCATCAGCGCCGGCACTGTGATGGCGACGGAGAGCTCTTCGGGTGACGCCGCGTCCGCGTCGACTGTCAGTGAAATCTCAAATGAGCAAGATTTTGAAATTGTTTCTACCGCGCAAACCGTGGAAAGCGATGCGGAGCGGATTGCTGCAAATCGGGCAAAATATATCGTGATGGACGTGCAAGCCCTCCCGCAGCGTCCGGGCCGCCGGCCCAATGTGGTGGACTATGCCATTCGGACCAATAATCCCATCGGGGTGCAGCTTTATAATCGTTTTGGCACCGGGCTGAAGGTGATTAGCTTTGGCGGGTGCGATCGCTATCGCGCTAAGGATGAGGCGCAGCAAGACTTTTTGGTCAATGGCGGGCCGGAGCGCGACGCCTATGGTTTGGATCCGGATGGGGACGGCTATGCCTGTGGTTGGGATCCACGGCCATTTCGCTTGGCGGTGGGAAACTGAGCCTGCTGGCCATAGAGCGGTGTTTATCGCCAAACTTTGGGCCGCGTAAGGGCGGTCTGGCCCCGTATTTGATTGTTGTCCATTACACGGCCATGCCAAATGCCCAGGCCGCTCTTGAGCGGTTGAGTGATCCAGCCCATGAGGTTTCTGCCCACTATTTTCTGGATCACTCGGGCGGGGCCGTTCAGCTTGTGCCGGAGGCTCAGCGGGCCTGGCATGCGGGCGCGGGCGCATGGGGCGGCTGCACAGATGTTAACTCTGCGTCCATCGGAATTGAACTTTGCAATGCCGGCGATCAGGCTTTTTCATCGGCGCAGATGCAAGCGCTGAAATCCTTGCTCAAAGAGGTGATGAAGCGCTGGGGCATTGCGGCGCAAGGGGTGATCGGTCATTCCGATATGGCCCCCGGGCGCAAACAAGACCCCGGGCGCTGGTTTGATTGGCAGGATTTGGCCAGGGAGGGTCTCGCCGTCTACCGCGGGGCGCCCCACAGTCGCCCGTTGCCCTTTGCGGAGGCGGCTGAGTGGTTCGGTTATCGTCGGCCAGAAGGGGAGGCTGAGGCGCAAACCCTGCTTGAAGCCTTTCGCCAACGGTTTCGTCCAAAGGCCACAGGTCCGCTCAACGAAGATGATGTGCAGATCCTATCTGATCTCGCGCAAACCTATCCCGCGCCTGTTGGATAGTTGCGCCGGGGCGCGGCTCCGCCTTTGCCCTCAGCCTTACACTGGCCCTTACACTGGTCCTTGCCGTCGGCTTGACCCGGCCTGGCAGGGATCGTAACAGGGTCGGGCGCGGGGGGCTGGGCAATCGCGGGGGGCAACCTTCGAGGAAAGTCCGGACTCCGTGAAACAACGGTGCCGGGTAACGCCCGGCGGGGGTAACCCTAGGGATAGCGCCACAGAGAAGAGACAGCCTTGCATGCAAGGTAATGGTGAAACGGTGGGGTAAGGCCCACCGCGCGGCTGGCAACAGCCGTGGCACGGCAAGCCCCACCGGGAGCAATGCCAAATAGGAACCGCATATGGGTCGTTTCAACCCCGCAGGTTCGGGTTGGCAGCTAGAGGGGCCTGGCAACAGGCCATCGAGATGAATGATTGCCCAAGATTGCGCTGGCGACGGCGTGGATCTGGACAAAATCCGGCTTACAGGCTCCCCGCGCATATTTGACTGGCTTTGGTCACGTGAATCGGTTGACAGCACCGCTGGGGGCGTTAAAAGCCGATTGAATAGGACAGATGCGGCCATGAGGCTGCGCCCGTAGGAGAGTTACCATGGCGAAGCCAACCACAATCAAGATCCGCCTGAATTCCAGCGCGGGCACCGGCCACTTTTATGTGACCAAGAAAAACGCGCGCACGATGACCGAAAAAATGGTCGCACGGAAATATGATCCTGTTGCGCGCAAGCATGTTGAATATAAAGAAGGAAAAATTAAGTAGGCGATAGCCCCCTTCAATTTTCGAAAGGCCGCGCTGAATTGCGCGGCTTTTTTTTTGCGCAGAGCGCAGTCAGCTGCACCCTTGGTGCCAGCTTGGACTTAACCTCAGCTTAGATACAAAAACACCCCACCATTGCTGGCGGGGTGCGCAATGTTGCGGCCAAAGGGGCCGGTTTATTCGTTGTTGCCCATGAACATCAGCAAGAACTGGAACATGTTCAAGAAATCAAGATAGAGGTTCAATGCGCCAAAGATGGCTGATTTGGCGAGCCACTCTTGATCGCCGTGATGGGCGTGGGCCAGATACTCATTCTTGATATTCTGCGTGTCATAAGCGGTGAGACCGGCAAATACCAAGACACCAATCGCTGAGATTGCAAACAACAGCGCAGGCGATTGCAGGAAGATGTTAACGATCATCGCCACAACCAGACCAATGACGCCCATGATCAGGAAGCTGCCCCAACCGGAGATATCTTTCTTCGTTGTGTACCCATAGAGGGAGAGGCCAGCAAAAGCGATGGCGGTCACCAGGAAGGTCTGCGTGATGGAGTGACCTGTGTAGCGAATAAAGATTGAGCTTAGAGACAGGCCGATCAAAGTAGCAAAAATAAAGAAGAACAGTTGCGCCCCGGCTGCACTGGCCCGACGCATCACTGTGCCCATGCCCAAGAACAGCACCGCAAGCGGTGCCAGCATAATCACATATTTCAGCCAGGTGGTGTAAATCACCAAACCAAAGCTGGTGAGCAATTTGCCATTTGGCAATTGCGCTGCCGCCATATTGGCATCTGTGGTGGTGGCCAGGCCGGCAATGGCCCAAGCGGCGACGGCGGTGATCACCATGCCAATGGACATTGTGCCATAGACTTTGTTCATATGTGCCCGCAGGCCGGCATCGATAGCGGCGCCGCGACTGCCTGCATTTGCGGAAATCGTGTTAAAATCTGCCATGTTGCTCTCCAAAAATAACGCGTTCGGCGCGCCAAGCGCCGTTGTAGTAGATATCGGGCTTATGGGGCGAAATTTCAAGAGAAACCGCAAAAAATGCCTATGGAATTCGCTAATTTTTGCCCAATGCCCGAAAAATGACTGCGTATTGGTTAAACTGGCCCCCGAACGACGAGCTTACCGATTGATTTTCGCGCTTTAAGATCGGCCAAAGCCTCGAGCGCTCGGTCAAAGTCATAGCTGCCGCCGATATGGGGGTTAAGCTGCCCTTTTGAGATCATTGCGAAGACATCTGTCAGGCTATTGAGTAAAATCTGCGGTGCAAACCCCATATAGCCGCCCCAATAAAAGCCCAAAACATCCACATTTTTGACCAAGATATGGTTGGCTTTGATCTGGGGCACGTCGCCGCTGGCAAAGCCGATGACCAAATAGCGCGCCTCGGGTTTGCAACATTTCAGTGCCGCAACAAAGGGGTCCCCGCCGACCGGGTCATAAACCACGTCGGCACCGCCCAGAGCTTTGACACGGGCCACGACATCTTCTTCGGCGCTATCTATGGTGATGGCCGCGCCTCGATCTTTGCAAACTTGCAATTTTTCCGGCCCGCGGGCCACGGCGATGACCGTCGCGCCTAGGGCGGCACCAATTTCCACGGCGGTCAATCCCACGCCGCCACCTGCACCGAGCACCAACAGAGTGTCGGCAGATGTGAGTTTTGCGCGGTGAGTCAAAGCGAGATGCGACGTGCCATAGCTGATTAATGCAGAGGCGGCAGTGTCGAAGGCCATGTTGTCGGTGAGCTTCAGGCAACGCGTGGCCTCGAGCGGACAATATTCTGCCAAGCCGCCAGAGCCTGTAAATCCAGCGACGCGATCACCGATCTCAAAGTCGGTGACTTCAGAGCCAAGATCCGAGACCTCGCCCGCCACCTCCATGCCCAGGGTGAAGGGCAGGGCAGGTATCTCCTGATAGGTACCACGAATCATCAGCAGGTCTGCGAAGTTCAGAGCGCAAGCAGCTGTGCGAATGAGAATTTGATTCGGTGCGAGCGTAGGAATGGACCTGTCTAAAAAGACAGGTTTTTCACTATGGTCTAGGACTTGAAGGGCACGCATGGGCTGAAACCACCTTGTTTGTTAACCATTTTACTTTTTATAGGCGCGTGCCGCCGGAACTTCCAGCATCGAAAACGCGCTGCCGCAAAGGCAGAAAATTTTCAATAAAATAGGTGATTTTTTCTAAATATCGGTAATTTGGACGGCTGTTCGGGAGCAAAATCGGCGCGCCGAATGTTCTCGAACTTACGAATTGTTAATAAATGGTTAATTTTCTGGTTTATTTTCGAAATAGTTTTCGTGCGATACGAAAGGTGGTCAGATGGGCTGTAAGTATTGATATTTTTCTTTGGCTCGCAAAGCATTTAGGGGACGAAAATGAAACATCCTGTCCATTTACACGTCGGGTAACGGATGCGACAAAGGCGGTGGTTGTTGGGCATGACCCAACAGCAGTTGGCCGAAAAAGTCGGTATTAAATTTCAACAAATTCAAAAATATGATAACGGCGCCAACCGGATCAGCTCATCGCGACTTTGGGATATTTCAGAAGTCATGGATATGCCGGTGAGCTTTTTCTTTGACGGTCTTGATAGAATTGACGACAGAGAAGCCGATAAGAAAAATATTTTAGAAAATAAAGAAGCCTTGGATTTGGTGCGGTGCTATTATGCCATCCCAGAAAACCAGCGCAAACGCCTGTTTGATTTGGCGCGCGTCTTAGGTGACGCAGCTTAACTGCCCCTCTGCCGGTCATGGAGTGGATCCTTCAGCGTCGACTGGGGGTGTTGGGCCTGATTGCTTGACCAAGTGGCGCGCCTCGCCCTAGATAGGCCGACTTAGGAAAGAAGGCCGTATGACCGATCAAGCGCCAAGCCCGGAAGTGATTTTATCCCTTGCCTCTCAGCTGGCTGATGCGGCGGCCGAACAGACCCTGAAGTGGTTTCGCGCCCCGGCCTTGGTGATGCAAAACAAGTGGTCGGAGGGGTTTGACCCGGTGACTGAGGCCGATAAGGCGGCAGAGGCTGCCATGCGCGCGGTGTTGAAAGCCCAGCGTCCTGAGGATGCGGTAATTGGCGAGGAGACGCACAACACCACTGGCACATCTGGTCTGTCCTGGGTGCTTGATCCGATTGATGGCACCCGCGGCTATGTCAGCGGAACGCCCACTTGGGGCACTTTGATTGCTTTGAATGATGGGCAGGAGCCAATTTTTGGTCTGATCGATCAGCCCTACACGGGGGAGCGTTTTGTCGGCGGGTTTGGCATGGCCTTTATGGAGCGCCAGGGGGTCAAAACCCCGCTTGCCACGCGCAACACGCGTCACTTGTCCCAGGCGACGATCTTCACCACCTTCCCGGAGGTCGGCAGCCCAGGCGAGTGTGAGGCCTTCCACGCCGTGGCTGAACAGTGTCAATTGACCCGCTACGGCATGGATTGCTATGCCTATGCGCTTTTGGCCTTGGGGCAGATTGATTTGGTGATTGAGGCCGGCCTGCAACCCTATGATATCCAAGCCCCGATCGCGCTTGTGAAGGCGGCAGGCGGGGTCGTCAGCGATTGGCGCGGGGGCAATCCGATGAATGGCGGCAGATGTATTTGCGCGGCGACGCCAGAGTTGCATGCGGCTGCGTTGGATATTTTGCGCGAGGTGCCGCTTGACTGACACGCTTATCAAAAACGCAGATTTGGTTCTGACGATGGATGAGACGCGGCAGGCGGTCCCCTCGGGGGACGTCTTGATGCGCGATGGGCGCATTGTGGCCGTGGGGCGTGATCTGCCGGCGACGGGCTGCACTGTGGTGAATGCGGCGGGCTGTTTGGTCACGCCAGGTTTGGTCAATACGCATCACCACCTGTATCAAACTATGACGCGCGCGGTGCCCGCCGGGCAGGACGCAGCGCTCTTTGGTTGGCTCCAAGCGCTCTATCCAATTTGGGCGGCCATGCGTCCGGATGACTTTTTTGTGTCCGCACAAGTGGGGATGGCCGAACTGCTTTTGTCGGGCTGCACCACCACATCGGATCACCTGTATCTTTATCCCAATGGCACGCGGCTGGAAGATACGATACAGGCCGCGCGAGAGATTGGGATGCGGTTTCAGCCCACGCGCGGAGCCATGAGCATCGGTGAAAGCGCGGGAGGCTTGCCGCCAGATGGTTTGGTCGAGCGAGAGGCGGATATTCTTGAGGATATGATCCGGGTCATCGATGGCTTTCACGATCCGCGCCCCGGCTCCATGTGCCGCGTTGGGGTCGCACCCTGCTCGCCTTTCTCTGTCAGCCGCGAATTGATGCGCGATGCCGCGCTCTTGGCCCGTGACAAAGGGGTGATGATGCACACCCATTTGGCGGAAAATGATGAAGATATCGCCTATAGTTTGGAAAATTTTGGGATGCGGCCCGGGCAATATGCTGAAGAGCTGGGTTGGACTGGGCCAGATGTCTGGCATGCGCATTGCGTTAAACTTGATGCGGAGGAAATCGCCTTATTTGCCCGGACGCAAACCGGGGTGGCCCATTGCCCCTGTTCAAATTGCCGTTTGGCCTCAGGCATTGCGCCGGTGCGCGCGATGCGAGACGCGCGTGTGCCGGTGGGGCTGGGGGTTGATGGATCGGCCTCCAACGATGCCGGCAATCTGATGACCGAAGCGCGTCAGACGCTCTTGTTGCAGCGATTGGCCTTTGGGGCTGGGGCAATGTCACCGGGAGAGGCATTGGAAATTGCGACTTTGGGCGGGGCGCAGGTTTTGGGCCGTGCGGATTGCGGCAGCTTGGCACCCGGTCAATGCGCGGATGTGGTGATCTGGGACATGGGCGATGTCAATGCCGCCGGAAATTGGGACCCCGCAGCGATCCTTTTGGCGGGTCCAACTTTGGCCCGCGATGTCTTTGTCAACGGCAAACAGCTGGTCTCAGAGGGGCGCATTACCACTTTGGATCAACGCGCCTTGGCGCGCCGGCAAAATCAGCAAATGCGGGCGCTGCAAGAGCGTGTTTAGGCTTGCCATCAAGTGCATGAGGTGAGTTGCCACCTATTAGATCTGCCAAGCCTGTGTCCAGT
>NYTV01000100.1 GCA_002683685.1 Paracoccaceae bacterium | reverse complement strand
CTTTTTTTACCAGCTGTTTCAACAGCACTAAAATTTCGGCCTGTGTGGTAACGTCTAACGCTGTTGTCGGCTCATCCGCGATCAGCAGTTTTGGGCGCAATGCGATGGCCATTGCGATCACCACTCGCTGCCGCTGCCCACCTGACAACTCATGCGGGTAACGCGTCAAAGGGAACTTATCTTGCGGCAGTTCGCACCGCTCTAGCGTCTCGGCCGCGCGTTTCAACGCCTCAGCCTTTGTGACGCGTTCATGAATACGGATAGTTTCAGCCACTTGTTGGCCAATCGTTTGCACAGGGTTTAACGCGGTCATCGGCTCTTGGAACACCATCCCAACGCTTTTCCCCCGCATGGCGCAAAGCGATGCTTCGTCAGCGTCCAAGACGTTCAAGCCATCCAGCTCAATCGTGCCACGAGATGTTGCGGCATCTGGTAAAAGTTGCATCACAGAGAACGCAGTAAGCGATTTGCCTGAACCACTTTCACCGATGATCCCACAGACCTCGCCCGATGAAATCTCAATTGACACGGCTTCAAGGATTGACGTTCCATTGATAGATAAATTCAGATCTTGGATGCGTAGGATGCTCATCATCGCGCCCTCCGAATTTTGGGATCAAGCAGATCACGCAAGCCGTCACCTGCAAGGTTTAAGCCAAGGACGGTGAGTAGGATTGCGAAGCCGGGGAACAACGCGAGATGTGGTGATGTGTAGATCAGAGTCTGGCTTTCGGCCAGCATGCGCCCCCAGCTGGGGATTGGTGGTTGCGCGCCAAGGCCCACGTAGCTTAGCCCCGCTTCGGCCAGAATACCGAGTGAGAATTGAATAGTGCCTTGAACTATCAGAAGGTTGGTGATGTTCGGCAAAATGTGTTCCGCCGAAATTCTGGGCTGTCCTTTGCCGGCCACGCGGGCAGATAAGATAAAGTCACGCTGCCAAAGCGGCAGTGCCGCGGCACGGCTGAGCCGGGCAAATACGGGTATGTTAAAAATACCAATGGCGATGATCGCGTTCACAGCCGATGGCCCGAAAATCGCAGTGATCATGATAGCTATCAACAACGACGGAAATGCAAAAACCAGATCGTTGCCCCGCATGATGACTTCGTCCAGCCAACCGCCGTGGCGCGCAGCAGCGGTAAGCCCAAGCGGCACGCCCAAGCCCATTCCAATCCCGACCGCAATAAATGCCACCGCGATAGAGGTTTGAGCCCCCACCATGATCATCGAGAACGTGTCACGCCCGAAATGATCCGTGCCAAACCAATGTGCGGCCGAGGGTGTTTGCAGCTTGTTTCCGATTTCCAACGCGGTGACGTCATGCGGCGTCCAAATCAGTGAAAGAAGCGTGCCAATGACAAACACCGCAGTCAACCCAAGGCCGATCACCATGTTGCGTGAGCGTAGTGCACTGTGAAGGAAGCCGTTCTCGGTCATATTAGCTCCGAACCCTTAGGCGTGGATCGACCCACGCATAGGCGATATCAACAAAGAAGTTCAGCAGAATGACCGCAAAGACCAGCAGCATGACAACGCTTTCAACAACAATAAGATCGCGTTGCGTGATGGCCTGAAACACCAACCGCCCAAGACCAGGCAAAAAGAAAACGTTTTCGATAATAATTGCACCGGCGAGCAGGAATGAAAATTGAAGGCCAATGATAGTCAAAACTGGGATCATCGCGTTGCGCAGCGCGTGGCGCCACAACACTTGCCGACGTGTTAGCCCCTTGGCGCGGGCTGTGCGCATGTAGTCTTCTGAAAGTGTGTCCAACAACGATGATCGCATCACGCGGGCCAAGATCGAAGCCTGCGGCAAAGCCAACGCAATTGCAGGTAAGGTCAGGGCTTTCATCGCTAGGAAAATGCCTGCATCCCAGCCCGGGAACCCACCGGCTGAAAACCAACGTAGATTGATGGCAAACAGAATGACCATCAGGATCGCAAACCAGAAATTGGGTATTGCGACACCCAACTGCGTCGCACCCATTACGGTAATGTCAGTGACTAATCCTCTGCGGGCCGCCGCCAAAATCCCAATCGGGAACGCGACAACAACCGTAAGCGTCAATGCATATAATGCCAGCGGCAGCGACACCTGCAACCGGTCCGACACAATGTCAGACACCGGTGTACGGTAGGTGTAGGACGTGCCCATGTCGCCATCAAGGAGCCCACCAACCCAACCTAGATACCGTTGAGCCAGCGATTGATCGAGCCCCAATTCCACCCGTAGGGCCTGAATGGTGTCAGGCTGCGCATTGATGCCCAGCATGAAACTAGCGGGATCACCCGGCACAATTTCAATGCAGGCAAAGATGACCAGGCTCGCCACGATCAGTGAGAGGCACAGCGAACCTAGTCGTTTCGTTACATACGTGAGCATTTAGACGCAGATCACTCGGACCAAGAAACCGCAGTCAGGTCAACAGCCTGCGTTGGCGCGTCTTCCCAAATGCCAGTGAGTCTAGCATTTACGACAGAGGTAAGGGCCAGCTGGAACAGGTAGCCATTCACGTAATCCTCAGAGATGATGGTTTGCGCCTGCCTCAACAATTCAGAGCGTGTTGCAGGATCATTTTCAACACCCAATGCTTCGATCAGATCTTGGAATTCCGCGTTGTCATACTGGAAATAGTATTCTGGACGCGCATAAATCCCAATATCCATTGGTTCTGTATGGCTTACGATGGTTAGGCCAAAGTCATACCCACGGAACGCCTGCTCCAACCACTGTGCCCATTCGAGGTTTGAAATCTCCGTCTCGATGCCAATCTCGCGCAACTGGGCTGCGATGATCTCACCGCCACGGCGTGCATATGACGGCGGTGGCAATTTCAACGTCGTCGTGAAACCATCTGGATAGCCTGCCTCAGCCAACAGCGCCTTGGCCGCTTCCGGATCAAACGGCGCGTTGCCGGTCAGGTCAACGTAGTCTGGGTTATGCGGCGCAAAGTGCGTCCCGATTGGCGTGCCGTAGCCAAACATTGCGCCATCGATGATTGCCTGACGGTCAATCGCCATGGACACGGCTCTGCGTACACGGACGTCATTGAATGGCTCCAATTTGTTGTTGATCGCAAGGATGGTTTCACCCTCGGTGTTGCCTGACAAAACGGTAAAGCGAGGATCAGCTTCGAATTGGGCCAGGTTCTCTGGTGCTGGATAGCTGTAGAATGCATCAACATCTTCGGCCATCATGGCCGCAAATGCCGCGGTTGGTTCTGAAATGTATTTAAACGTTGCGCTTTCCAGAACAGCAGGTGTTCCCCAATAGCTGTCGTTGCGGACCAAAGAGATGCTGTCGCCCTGACGCCATTCTGAGAACGTGAACGCACCTGTTCCCACCGGGTTGTTTTTGATGTCTTCGATACTTTCTGGTGCAACGATCACAGCATCGCCCCAAGCCATATTGAATAAGAAGTTACCCTGTGGCGCGGAAAGCGTGACCTTCACCGTGGTCGCGTCAACGGCTTCTACGCTTTCGATACTGGCAAACAGTGCTTTTTGGGCGTTGGTGGAATCCTCTGCGCGTGCACGGTCCAATGAGAAGACGACGTCGCTCGCTTCGAATGATGTTCCATCATGGAACGTAACGCCGCTGTGCAGGTTAAAGCTGTAGACTGTGCCATCTTCAGAAATGTCCCAGCTTTCCGCCAGACCTGGAAGAACAGCGCCATCTGATCCGAAGCGTGTCAGCCCTTCGAAGATGTTTGAGTAGACCACTTGGTCAATAGCGCCCGCAGCAGCAGATGTTGGATCCAGATGCGGTGGTTCAAGCTGTAGACCAATGGTTACATCTGTTTTCGCCGCATAGGCTGACGTCGCGATCAGCAGCGCAGCGCTTGATAGCAAGATTGATTTCATTGTTTGGCTCCCCGTTATGTTTTTCCCAGCCTGCGTTTTAGCGGCCTTCGTCGAATTTTATGGCCTAAGCACTTATGCTCAGCAGAGCTGTCTTTAGACTCAGCAGAGCTGTCTATTTATTCAGCTGAGTGTAAGTTTTTCAACTACTGTGGCAATACCGTAGTTTTACGGTATCATCCTGCAATGGAAAACTTGACCCAACTTGCATTTGACTCCGCGCCTATTGGTATCGTTTTGACCGAAAACAGGATCATTCGGACCTGTAATACCATGTTTTGTGAGATGACGGGGTTTAGAATGGAGGACTTAGTCGATCAGAGCTGTCGGATATTGTATTCAAGCGAAGCCGAATTTGATCGCGTTCGTGACATCGGCATTCAGGCCCTGAGTAAAGGAGAGCCATATTCAGACCTACGTCTTTTGCTTTGCTCAAACGGAGAAGTCGTGTGGTGCCGCTTTCGTGCCAATGCGCTCGATCGCAATGATCCGCTCGCTCGTACAGTCTTGACGTTCGCGCGACTTCAGGAGACAGCGCAATTCCCAACTTTAACTAAGAGAGAACGCGACGTTGTTCTGGGGTTACGTTCAGGCCGCACCAGTAAGCACATCGCAGCGGAATTGGGGCTGTCCACTCGGACAATTGAGGACGTACGCGCGCGTCTGCTCAAAAAATTTCAAGCGGCTACAACCCATGAAGTTGTTGCTAAGTTTATCAGTTTAGAAAGTTAAGATGAGGTCAGCAATTGCCAACAATTTAGCGTGCCCATGCAGACATTTCAAACAAGCACTAATAACTGCGTATTGTCGATCATATCAAAAAGCCGATATTTGCGCAGCGGCAGGGAAGGCCCGCTTTATCCGCATAGCAGTCGTCGGCGCTTAGCCTAAACAATGTCTACTTCCTCAGTTAGTGCTGGCAAACAAAACCACCGTCGAATGAATTTACTACTCTAACACTAAAGGCCCGATGTCCGAGGCGCGGGGCCCTGGGATTGGGGGGTGCGGTCCATAATCCTGAATCTCAAACTTAGCGATTAGGCACAGCAACCTCCTGCTGTTGGTCCACGGAACGCAGACCAAGCAAAATCATCCAACGCCAGCTGTGCACAGGTAACACTGATAATAGGTCGACGGAGCATGGTCTATTGTCCGATGGTGTCTAGGCTCTTGGTTCCCGGTCCACGGGCCTAGGCAAGATGGTCCAGGAACCCTAGGCAAAGTTAAAAATAGCGTAATGGGGAGTGTTTTTTTATCCATAGACATACAAGGGGTGCCCTGCCAGTTTAAAGCAACTTTACTCTGACAAAACCCCGGGTTGAAGCCCGAAGCGGTAAAGGCCTACGAGTTGACCAGGTCAGGAGGGGCTGGCTCTTGTGGTCTTCCGCGATAATAGAATGAGGATCCCAAAGAGCGCTACGCAGACCACAGTAACTGCCCACAGCGGCACACCAAAGCCGCCGGTCAAATGCGCCAGCGCCCCAAGAGCTACAGGACCGAGAACGCCACCGATCTCTGCGGCGGCAAAAAACATGCCTCCTGCGAGACCAAGACGCTCGGACGGCACGCCTGGAGACTCCATCAAAAGCATAATTGCTATAGTCATCATTGAGCCGCGTGCGAGGCCTTGCAACACAAGCCCACTCGCCAAGAACACGGGTTGATCACTTCTCAGCAGCAAGCTTGCAACGAGCATTGCGAAGAACAAGCACGCCATGACCAGCAGTCGCCGTTCGGGCGTGGCAAGCCGCGGGATTATAAGCACCCCCAAAATGCCAACTGCAGGCGGCAACGATGCCCAGTAGCCAGCGGCGACCGGAGAGAACCCATAGCTACGCAATATCTCGGGAAGCCAGTTGTTCAATCCATGGTTTAGAAAGAAAACTCCCACCGACATTGCAAGGATCAGGCGCACTTGCGGCATAACGAGGATCTCGGAAAACGCGCTCAAGTTGTACTTCTTGCCCCCTTGCTGCGGGCCAAGATCACCCGCGCGTCGGGCCGACACGAGCAGCCAGAACACACCCGCAAGCAAAACAAAACCCGCATAGACCACCATAACGCCGCGCCAGCTTTGCGCGGTCAGTGGCATGATGACGGAATTGGTGATCGCCAATGCAACCAATCCCCCCAAATAGGGGCCGGTGATGTAAAGCCCCATAGCGCTAGCCCGCGCCTTGCCGTCGTAGAGTTTCGCAATGGCAACTGGCGCGCCCACCGAAATCATCGGCCCGCCTGCACCAAAGAGGGCCACCGCAAAAAATAACTCCAGCGGTGTATCTGCCAGAGCCCGGACCAGTAACGAGGCCGCCATGATCAGTGTTGAGATCGCCAGCATTCGCCGAGCACCGAGACGGTCCAGCATCATTCCGCAGGGTATCGCACACAAGATATAGGTGATCGGCCACGCGCCAAGGATCAGGCCCATCATAGCATTATTCACCAAGATATCCGCACGGATCGCGCCCACGAGCGGTGCCATCGACGCGGTGACCACTCCGAAACTGAAATAGACGCCCCATACACCCAAGAGCACAGGGCAGCGTGTTGTGTCGTCTGCTGCGACGGAACCGGAAGACGCTGAACTCATGATTTAGTAGCTGCGCGGCAGTCCGAGCACATGTTGACCTAGGAAACCAAAGATCATGTTTTTGGAAATCGGGGCAGTTTGATAAAGACGTGCCTCGCGCCACTTGCGTTCAATCCCATATTCGCACGCAAAAGCGAAGCCACCGTAGGTCTGCATGCAAACCTCGGCGCAGGCCCACGACGCGTCTGCTGCCAGCAACTTGGCCATGTTCGCCTCGGCCCCGGCCTTTTCGCCCGCATCAAACATTGCGGCAGCCTTTGTCACCATTAGTTCCGCTGCCTGCGCCTTGGCATAGGCCTCAGCGATGGGGAATTGGATGCCCTGGTTCGCGCCGATGGGACGCCCAAACACCGAGCGTTCATTGGCATAGGCGCAGGCCTTCTCAATAAAAAACTTGGCATCACCAATACACTCTGACGCGATCAGGATACGCTCAGCATTCATGCTGTCCACGATATAGCGGAAGCCCTTGCCTTCCTCACCGACCAAGGTGTCGGCTGGGATTTCGACATTGTCAAAGAAGACCTCACAGGTGTTGTGGTTGATCATGGCGTCGATCTTGGACAACGAGAGGCCGTTTTTCTTGGCCTCATTCATATCAATCAAAAACACCGACATCCCGTCTGAACGCTTTGCGCATTGGCCCGAAGGGGTGGTGCGCGCCAAGAGCAGCATCAGATCAGACTCGAATGCGCGAGAAGTCCAGACCTTCTGCCCGTTCACAATATAGGTCCCGCGGTCGGTCTTTTCCGCCTTCGTCTTGAGTTGCGTGGTGTCGCTGCCCGTCGTGGGTTCCGTGACACCGAACGCTTGCAGTCGCAACTCGCCTATGGCGATTTTCGGCAAATATTTCTGCTTTTGCTCTTCTGAGCCATGCTTGAGCACGGTGCCCATCGTATACATCTGCGCATGACAGGCAGCCGCATTGCAACCCTTGGCGTGGATGGTTTCCAGTACCGCACAAGCGGCAGAGATTGGCAAGCCAGACCCGCCATATTCCTCGGGTATCAGCGCGCCGAGAAATCCACTCTCGGTCAGGGCGCTAACAAACTCATGCGGGTAGGCGTCTTCCTTGTCGAGCTTGAGCCAGTATGCGTTTTCGAAACCTTCGCACAAACGGCCCACAGCATCTCGGATATCGATCCATTCAGGGTTGATCGGCATGGAAACTATGTCAGGGTCGTACTGGTTCATTTCGGTATCCTTTATATTACGTTGCGTGTTCGCAGATCAGCAATTTCGCCCTCAGACAGGCCAATCTCGGCCAGAATAGTGTTGGAGTGCTCACCCGCGTCCGGGGCGGAAACATAGATCAACGCAGGTGTGCGCGACAGCTTCACCGGTTGGGCGACGAGTTGGGTCTCGCCGCGTACGGAATGGTCGATCGCGGCTGCCGTGCCAAGATGTTGGACCTGCGGATCAGCGAATACTTCGTCCATGAAGCTTTGAAATCCTCGCAGAAGTGCAGCCGCTCATTGAGCGTTTCGATCTTTTCAAACACGCCACTCAATGCACCCCCGCCGCCTCCGCGATCGCGAGCCGCAAGCGCATCCCCTTGATCACCGGCGCCTCGACCAGCTTGCCGTCGATCACTACAAGCCCGTTCGGTGAAGACTCAAACGCGGCGATGATCTGCTTTGCGCGGGCGATTTCCTGCACACTTGGGGTGAAGGCTGCATTTATCACCTTCAGGTTGCTCGGGTGAATCGCGGCTTTCCCGGTAAAGCCATTTTCAACGGCATTTTTGGCCGCGACAGCAACTACTCCTGCATTGCGGAAATCAAGTTCCGG
This sequence comes from Paracoccaceae bacterium, assembly GCA_002683685.1. Classification (GTDB taxonomy): domain Bacteria; phylum Pseudomonadota; class Alphaproteobacteria; order Rhodobacterales; family Rhodobacteraceae; genus Planktomarina. The sequence goes on along the minus strand of NYTV01000100.1, from coordinate 1,879 downwards.
CACGTCCAGTACATCCACACCGCCTGCGCGAGCGGCGTGCACAATCCGCGCGCGCGCCGTGCGCATTGTATCCGATCCCATCTGCGCCCCAAGCTCTGCAGACAAATCGACCCCACCGAACATAACTGCACATAGGCGTGGCGTGGCGCGCACAATTTCTTCTACCCGGCTCAGGCCCGTGGCGGTTTCAACGAGCGCTATCAATCGTGTCGAACTGCCAATCTCATCGAGTATCGACGCAACCAACTGCAATTCCGTCGCACTGCTGACTTTAGGCAACATGATCAGTCCAGCCTGCGGTGCAGTATCGGCCAAAACTGCCAGATCCCGCGCGCCTGCCACCGAATCCAGTGAATTCATCCGCAGTGCACGCGCGGGCCGAATTGGCTCAGCCGTAGCCGCCGCTAAAAACGCCATCGCGCCATGCCGAGCAATGCATTTGTCGGCGGGCGGCACTGCGTCTTCGAGATCGAGACAGACACAATCTGCGCCCGCCACGAGCGCCTTGTCAAAAACCCTTGGACGGTTGGCGGGGGTGAAGAGCAAAGAGCGCAGGATCGATGTCATCTATGACTCCCGTTCAGCTTCGGTTTTCGCAGTGCGCTCTGCTACCCGGGTCGCTCCCGAAAGCAAATGCGCCGACATAACGCTAGATGCCCATTTCGGTGCGCGGGCCTCTATGGCCTGAATGATCTCCTCGTGATGGTTCAAACTGCGCAGCAGGTCCTTTTCGGAGAACATCGAATAGGTGCGCACGACCATACTCACATCCAGCGCCGTGGTCATAAGGGTTGTCAAACGCGGAGAACGTGCGGCGCCAACGATTGCACGGTGAAAGGCCTCGGTCAGTCGGTGATAGGCTTCTTTGTCACGCGGAGGAGTGTCTTCTCTCATTGCGGCATGGATTCGACGCAACTCTGCAATGTCTTCTTCGATCGCGAGGCGCGCCGCGCGCTCGACCGAATAACATTCAACCAACCGGCGGATCTCATAAATTTGTTCGACCTCATCTTGCGGAAAGTATGCCACGCATGTGGTGTAGCCCTTCTGCCTGTCAACAAATCCTTCAATTGTCAGCCGCTCTCCCTCGGCGAGCCTACCGGTCAGAATATCCTTGCGGATAATCTGATAGGCTTGCTCAGTGGCGTTCATCTTCGGTGGCTTTTTGATGGCATTGGCTCGACTTTCTGAACTCTGGTGCCATTTTGCATGCAAATTTGAAATATTTCCAGCCAAATTGCAATTTTTGGCTATTTCTACATACAATATTACTGTTTTTTTAGGCGTTCTTCGATGAATAAGAATGCGTCGCCATGCATCCATGACCGTAATAAGGAAGCGGCGACGCAACGCTTGACTAGATTAGTCATGGTCCAGATTGGGCCGAAAGCACCCAGCTGGGCAAAAATAGCTGACTGGCAAGCTTGTCAGCGACTATGGGTTCGGGCGCCCTAGAATTTGTACTCACGGCGAGGTGCTGTCAGACAAATGAGAACTCGCATCGGATTGCTGGCGCGGCCTGAATCTATGCGCACAATAAATGACGCCACTCAGTAAAGAGCAGTGGCACGGTTCAGCATGGAAATGAGGCGTGAGTAGAGATGGTGTTACCAAACAAAATACCCCCCAAATGAATTTACAAAGCTAATACTAAAGGCCCGATGTCCGAGACGCGGGGCCCTGGGATAGGCGTCCCCGTTCCTAGGTCTTGCAGCTCAACGTTAGCGATCAGGTACAGTAACCCCTGATTAACTCTGTTTTGATCTGAAGTTTCATTGTGGGTAGCGTTGTGGGTAGAAATTTTGCTTTTTATTAACTTTAAATAAAACCAGCCACTTAATGCGTATATGTGGCGGAGGAACAGGGTGTTCATCGCCTG
>NYTV01000057.1 GCA_002683685.1 Paracoccaceae bacterium | reverse complement strand
ACGATATTGCCCCATTGATCAGAGCCGCCCATTTGAAAGAGGCACCCATATCGGCGGTTCAGCTCTAAAAAATCATAAGCTTGTAAAATCATATAGTTGAACTCAAGAAAGCTCAAAGATTGTTCCCGGTCGATGCGCGATTTGACCGATTCAAAGCTCAACATCCGATTGACCGAAAAATGCCGGCCAATGTCGCGCAGGAAATCTAGGTAATTGAGGCTGTCGAGCCATTCGGCATTGTTGAGCATCAAGGCTCCGGTTGGGCCGTCGTCATAGCTGATATAGCTCTCAAAAACTTTTTTGATTCCGGCGATGTTGCTGTCAATTTGCGCCTCTGTGAGCAGGGGGCGTTCATCGGCGCGGAATGACGGATCACCCACCTTTGTTGTGCCTCCACCCATGAGGGTGATGGGCTTATGTCCAGTTTTTTGCAGCCAGCGCAGCATCATAATCTGGATCAAACTGCCGACATGCAGTGACTTCGCCGTGGCATCAAATCCGATATAGGCTGGTGTCACCCCGCGGCTCAAGGCGTCATCGAGGCCTTGATAATCTGTGCAATCGGCAAGAAAGCCACGTTGCATCATGACAGCAATGAATTCTGATTTAGGGTGATATGTCATTGATCTCTTGTTCCTCAAAGGCCTTAGGGTCAGTGTATAGTCAAAGCCAATACATAGGGAAAGAGCATGGGCGTTAATAAGCCAATTTGGGTGACGGGTTTCATGTCTGGCACCTCGCTGGATGGGGTGGATGCGGCCTGCCTTTTGACAGATGGGGTGGATATTTGCGAATTTGGCCCCAGTGCCTATCGCCCCTACAGCGCAGCGGAGCGTCAGATGCTACAAAGCGCGCTGGGAAAATGGCCCGACGCGCCCGGGTTGGAGCCGGTATCGGAGTTGATTTTGGCGGCGCATCTGGAGGCGTGGTCGCAATTGCCGCCGGCGGAGCTGATCGGGTTTCATGGACAAACACTGTGCCACGATCCGCAAAATTTCCGCACGCATCAGCTGGGCAGTGGCGCAGAATTTGCCCGGCGCGCCGGTACGGCCGTTGCTTGGGATTTTCGCTCTGAGGATGTGGCCTGCGGTGGCCAGGGTGCGCCCTTGGCGCCGATATTTCATTGGGCATTGGCGCGCTACAAGCAGGTAGAAGAGCCTATGGCGATTGTGAATCTCGGCGGTGTCGGCAATCTCACCTGGATCGACGCCCGCTTGCCAGCCGAACAGGGCCTGCTGGCCTTTGATACGGGCCCGGCCAATGCGCCCTTGAATGACTTTATGGTGAAAACCACTGGACAGCCCTATGATGCGGGCGGGGCATTGGCGGCGTCCGGTCGGGTGGATGAAGAGCTCGCCGCCCTCTTTTTGCAGCGGCCATATTTTTCACGATCCGCACCGAAATCTTTGGATCGCGACAGTTTTAGCGACGTGGTGGAGCTGGTGGCGCAGCTGGCCCCGGCGGATGCAGCCGCAACACTGACCGCCCTATGCGTCGCGGCAATTGAGGCGGCCCTGCCGCTCATGCCGGTTCAACCCAATCAGGTTTGGATCAGTGGTGGAGGCCGAAAAAACAGTGAAATAATGCGGCAATTGGCGCTGAAATTGCCGATGAAAGTGTATGACATTGATGACATCGGGTTGGATGGCGATATGCTCGAAGCCCAGGCCTTCGCCTATCTCGCGGCCCGCGTTGCACGCGGTCTGGTGACGTCATTTCCCGCCACAACCGCGACCAAAGCGCCGCTCTGTGGTGGAAAGATTAGCCTGCCTTAGACACGCAGGGGATGGGCATTGCGGCTTCAACCAAGGGCGGGAATTGCCAATATCGCCTTCAAATCCCGCCCGTTAGAACATTGCCGCCTCAAGATTTTAGGATCGAGCGCCCAGCATAGATGGCGGTGTCTCCCAACTCTTCCTCAATGCGGATCAGCTGGTTGTATTTGGCCAGCCGGTCAGACCGCGCCAGTGAGCCAGTTTTGATCTGCCCGCAGTTGGTGGCAACGGCCAAATCAGCGATGGTCGCGTCTTCGGTCTCGCCAGAGCGATGGCTCATCACATTGGTAAAGCCCGCACGATGGGCCATTTCTACGGCCCGCATGGTCTCGGTCAGCGATCCAATTTGGTTGACTTTCACCAGCATAGAGTTTGCGGATCCACGCTCAATGCCCATGGCCAAACGCTCTGGGTTGGTGACAAAAAGATCGTCTCCGACCAATTGGCACCGATCCCCTAGGGTCTCAGTCAAAAGTTTCCAGCCGCCCCAATCATCTTCATCACAGCCATCTTCAATGCTGATGATTGGGTAATCATCCACCAAGGCGGCCAGATAGGCGACATTTTCCGCAGAGTTGAGCGATTTACCTTCGCCTTTCATCTCATAGATGCCATTTTTGCAATATTCGCTGGCCGCGCAATCTAAGGCGAGATAGATGTCTTCGCCGGGCTTGTAGCCGGCCTTCTCAATGGCCTGCATGATGAAATCCAACGCTGCCCGTGACGACGAAATATTGGGGGCAAAACCGCCCTCATCGCCGATACCTGTGGAAAGGCCCGCGGCAATGAGATCACCCTTGAGCGTATGAAAAACTTCTGCACCCATGCGAACCGCATCGTGGATATTTTCAGCGGCGACCGGCATGATCATGAATTCTTGGATATCTATCGGGTTATCCGCATGTTCGCCGCCATTAAGAATATTCATCATGGGCACAGGTAACACCCGTGCGGATGTGCCACCGATGTAGCGATAAAGCGGCTGGCCGCAATAGTCCGCAGCGGCTTTGGCGACGGCCAAGGAGACCCCCAAAATCGCATTGGCGCCCAAGCGCGCTTTGTTGGACGTGCCGTCCATTTCGATCATGGCCTGGTCAATTGCGACCTGTTCATCGGCTTCAAAGCCAACCAACGCACCTGCAATTTCTCCGTTCACATTTTCAATCGCTGTCAACACACCTTTGCCCTTATAGCGATCTTTATCGCCATCGCGCAGCTCAACGGCCTCGTAAGCACCGGTTGAGGCTCCCGATGGGACGGCCGCGCGGCCGAGGGTGCCATCTTCTAAGATCACATCGACCTCAACCGTAGGGTTGCCCCGGCTGTCAAGAATTTCACGGGCGTGGATATCGATAATCGTGGACATAGATGCAACTCCGGTAAAGTTCAGTTGCGCGCGGTTTAACAAGTGGGGGCTGCGGGCGAAAGAGCGTTTTGACGCAAATCTATCGCAGTTGGGATTCGCGCCACAGGGCGTAGAGGCCCGACAGGACGACAATGGCTGAGCCGATGAGTGTCCAGTGGTCCAGCACCTCGCCAAAATACCAAACGCCGATGGCCACGCCAAATACCAAACGTGAATAGCGAAAGGGCACCACAGCGGAGACCTCGCCAATGCGCATGGCGGCGATGATGCAATAATAGCCCCCGATGGCGATCAGAATGCTGACCAAAATCAGTAGGGAGTCTGCTGGTGTGGGCACAATAAGGCGGGGATCGAAAATCAAAAGAATCAGTCCCGCTGGAATGGTCGCGCCAAAACCCAAGGTCGCCAGTGCCAAACTGGGTGTGGATTTGGCGATGCGCCGGGTCGCCACATCGCGCGCAGACAGGCCAATCACCCCCATGAGTGCCAAAAGTGCGGAGGCCTCAAAAGTTGCAGACCAAGGTCGTAGGATCACGGCAACGCCCAAGAGCCCGACAAGAATAGCAGACCAACGCCGGATCCCAACTTTCTCACGCAACATTACAGCAGCGCCTAAGGTCACCAGCAGCGGGCTGACCTGAATAATGGCGGAGACGGTGGTGATGGGCACCAAAGCTAAGGAAAGCACAAAAAATGCCGTGCCGACCAGCTCTGACAGCGTACGGCCAATGACCCAGGGGTTGCGCATAATCTCAGCGGTCAAACCCTCGCCTTTTTGGCGGCTCCAGATAAAAAAGCCCAAAGTCCCGCCCAAGCCAATCATCAATAGGATTTGGCCCGAGGCCAGGCGGGTGGAGAGAAGTTTGATCAACGAATCTTCCACCGCAAAAGCGGCCATGGCCAGAGTGATGAAACCTATACCGAGAAGATTTTCGCGTTTTATGCTTTCAGACATTTTCGCCGCGCTTAATTGGCACGCCGTATAGCTCCAAACGATGTCCTTTAAGGCGATAGCCCAAGCGCTCTGCAATTTTTTCTTGCAACGCTTCAATATCCGGGTCGATAAATTCAATCACCTCGCCGCTGTTCATATCTATCAAGTGATCGTGATGATCACGCTCTGCATCCTCATAGCGCGCTCGACCATCGCCAAATTCTAATTTTTCCAGAATGCCTGATTCCTCAAACAATTTGACGGAGCGGTAGACCGTCGCGATGGATATCCGTGGATCCAGTTTCAGCGCGCGGGCATAGAGCTCTTCCACGTCGGGATGATCTTGCGAGTCTTCCAAGACTTGAGCAACGATACGACGTTGCTCGGTCATGCGCAGCCCATTTTGTGCGCATCTTTGAATTATGTTTTTCGCCATATGATCACCCACGCCCCAAATGCCCGGCCAACCTCAGCGCGGATCAGGATTATCGCCCAGCCGCCGGGCCATTGGCGCGACGGTGAGGACTTTTACGATGATCGAGAACAAAACCACAATATAGGTTAAGGTTAAAATTAGCGGTTTGACTTCAAGTTCCGACACAAAGAAGATCAAAGCCACTGAAATACAACAATAAATTATCCCGAGCCTATAATCGACACAATGCCTTGCAAGACCTCGCAAAATCTATGCGGGCGGCGATGATCGACACATTGGTCACGCAAAAGTTCGATTGGTGGACGTCACAGGCGTGGAAAACCGTCCATCCCGCGTCACATTAAGTGCCGCAAAAAGTTTGTGTTACAACTTCTTGCGGATCGGGGGCAGCGATGAACCTAGGAGTATCGCAGCGCGAAAATGGTGCCTTAAGCGCCTCATGCAGCGCGTGAAACAGCTGCATATCGCCGGCGACTGCATCGGAGATCATGGCCTCCATCAGATGATTGCGTGGGATAATGGCCGGGTTGACCTGGGCCAATGCGCCCTGCGCGGGTCCGGCCGCCTGCCAACGGGCGTGCCAATCGGCAAAATTAGGATGCGCACTCAGATGCGCATGGCTTTCCCCCGTGGCCAAGGCGCGAAAACACAGCGTATAATCTGCGCCAATATTGGCCATCATTCTCAGCAACCCGTCGACCAGAACGCCCGTTTCTTCGCTGGGTGTCAAACCGATCTTGCGGGCAAAAACCGCAGCATATTCTCTGTCGAAAATATCGCCAAAGCCCTGCACAATTTCGGTGAAGTGGGCGATGCTGACCTCGCGATCCGCAGTGAGGGGCAGCAGCGCCGTGGCCAGTTGAGCCATATTCCACGCGGCCAAATTTGGCTGATTTCCATAGGCATAGCGACCCTGCCGATCAATCGAGCTAAAGGTCTTCATCGGCAAAAACTCATCCATAAACGCACAGGGGCCATAATCAATTGTGATCCCCCCCACATGGCTGTTGTCTGTGTTCATCACCCCGTGGATAAATCCCAGCCCCATCCATTGTGCAACAAGGCGTGCTTGTGCGGCCACGGCTGCGCTCAAAAACTGCTCGACCGTTTGGGCTTTTTGATAATGCCGCTCTATGGCTTGCTGTAAGAGCGCTTCCAGCGCTTGGGTATCATCGCGCGCAGCGAAATATTGAAATGTACCCACCCGGATATGGCTTGAGGCTGTTCTGCAGATGACCGCGCCGGGCAGGGGGCCTTGTTCACGCAGTATCGTCTCACCTGTGGCAACCGCGGCTAGGGCGCGGGTCGTCGGAATGCCGAGTGCATGCATGGCCTCAGAGATCAGATATTCGCGCAGGACCGGCCCATACCAAGCCCGACCATCGCCATTGCGTGACCAGGCCGTGCGTCCGGCACCTTTGAGTTGAATGTCAAAGCGTCCCTGCGGCCCAATGACCTCGCCCAAAAGCACCGCCCGCCCATCGCCCAGCTGCGGGTTCCAATGGCCAAATTGATGGCCAGCATAGGCCTGGGCTATCGGATCTGCGCCCTGAGGAATTTGATTGCCCGCCATAAACAGCGGCCAGTCTTCACCAAAGGTGATACCCAACTCCTCGGCATGTTCAGCATTGAGCATCAAAGCTTTCGGGGCAGCAACTGGCACAGGCGCTTGGCGTGTGAACATTTGCGCCGGTAGGGCTGCATAGCTGTTGTTCCAATTGGCCTGCATCACAAGCGCGCCAGGCGTT
>NYTV01000099.1 GCA_002683685.1 Paracoccaceae bacterium | reverse complement strand
TGGCAGTGATAAACCAGATCTACGCAACCCCATTAAAATGCAAGTGGTTTCCGAGCATTTTGCCGGTTCGGGTTTTGCCATTTTCGCAAAGCTCCTGGAGCAAGAGGGCACGGAAATTCGTGCTATTCCGGCACCGAAGGGCGGCAGCAGAAAATTCTGTGACCGTATGAACGCTTTTGCGCAAAAAGAAGGGCTGCCCGGAATGGGCTATATCTTCTGGCGCGACCAAGGCGAAGGCATGGAGGCGGCCGGGCCGTTGGCCAAGAATATTGGTCCTGAGCGCACAGAGGCCATTCGCCAGCAGTTGGGCCTTGGCGTTGGTGATGCTGCATTCTTCTTGGGCGGTAAACCGAAAGCGTTTGAAGGGGTGGCTGGTAAAGCGCGCATGGTGATTGGTGATGAATTGGGCCTGACAGACAAAGACCGTTTCGCCTTTGCCTGGATTGTTGATTTCCCGATCTATGAGAAGGACGAAGAAACCGGCAAGATTGATTTTGAGCACAATCCCTTTTCAATGCCGCAAGGGGGGATGGAGGCGCTCCAGGGCGATCCTTTGCAAGTGTTGGGCTATCAATATGATCTGGCCTGCAACGGCTATGAGCTGCTCAGTGGTGCGATTCGGAATCACCGCCCAGAGATCATGTTCAAAGCCTTTGAGATTGCTGGCTATGGCAAGGAAGAGGTGGAAAAACGGTTTGGTGGCATGGTCAATGCCTTCCAATACGGCGCGCCGCCCCACGGTGGTTGTGCCGCCGGTATTGATCGGATTGTGATGCTTTTGGCTGATGAGGCAAATATTCGCGAAGTGATCATGTTCCCGATGAACCAAAGGGCAGAAGATCTTATGATGGCCGCCCCGTCCGAGCCAATGAATGAACAATTGCGGGAATTGTCGCTGCGGGTCATCGCTCCGGAGTAGCGCTTATAGCCTAGGGTCGGCGCGATGGGGCGGGTGGCGTGCCTGCGGTGGCCCTCTCAGACCGCTATTTTTCAGCCAAAAAATCTGTTAACGCGGCGCGGAGGTCAGATCAGTTCTGCGTGTTTGAATATTGCTCGGCTGCTCGCTCCGAAGTTGGATCTGAGGCTGTGCGGGCCACGCCAGCGATAAAGGCTGCGAGATAGTCCGATTGCGCCCCTGCCTTTTCGTGGCTGTTGAGTAATTCTAGCGCGTGGACCACATCCTCCTGTAGCGCGCGTTGATCTGCTTCAAATGCTAAATCTAGCAAGAGGCGTATGTCCATTGGGCGACGATGATGTGGCAGATTCATCACGATCGCACTTTGGAATCCCGCGATGAAATTGAGTGGTTTTTCGAAAAAACTATCTGCGCCCGCCTCCATAGCAGCTTTGGCCCGGTTCAGATCTGCAGTGAGTCCGATGATTGTCTGAGTGCGCGGATTGGCCTGCGCCAGCTCCGAGATCAGCACCGCGCCATCCCCATCTGGGAGGCCCATATCAACAATGGCCACATCGGGACGATAAATTCTTAGGTGCTGCCGCGCGCTCTCGATACAGTCTGCGCGTCTTAATCGGGCGCCGGAGGTTATGCAGATTAAGCGCACGGCCTCTCCCGCCGTGAGGCTGTCTTCCACCAGCAGGTCCATCAAGCCATGCAATGGTCTCCGGCTGGTCGGTTTGAGTGAGTGTAACGTGTTCGACATCCCGGTCATGATCGCCCCCTTATTTCCAGATCATGGATCAGTTTTGCGCTCAAAGACTCTAATGCTTGGTTAATGGAACTTGCCTTATTTGGGGGTGCGGCTTTACAAGACAAGAAACAGGAGATGAAAATGATTGGACGGCTGAATCACGTGGCAATTGCAGTGCCTGATTTGCAAGCGGCTGCGGCGCAATATGAGACAACTCTGGGGGCAAAAGTTGGCCTGCCACAAGATGAGCCTGATCACGGTGTGACAGTTGTTTTTATAGAGTTGCCAAATACAAAAATTGAGCTTCTGTTTCCTTTGGGGGAGGGCTCGCCAATCGAGACTTTCTTGGATAAAAACCCTTCTGGTGGCATTCATCATATCTGCTATGAGGTGGATGATATCCTCGCAGCGCGGGCGCAATTGCAAAGTCAGGGCGCGCGGGTATTGGGCAGCGGCGAGCCAAAAATTGGTGCACATGGCAAGCCCGTGCTCTTTTTGCATCCCAAGGACTTCACGGGGTGCCTCATTGAGCTAGAACAAGTCTAAGTTTAAATAAATTATCAGGGAATTCTCATGCCGATCACCTCTGCGCTCGTACTTTTTGCCGTCATTTGGTTTTTGACCTTGTTCATTGTCTTGCCGCTGCGCTTGCAAACTCAAGGGGATGTCGGCGAAATCGAACCTGGCACCCATGCGGGCAGCCCTGAAAATCCACAAATGAAAAAGCGCTTTATGGTAACAACCGTTGTCGCCCTCGGGATCTGGGCGGTTGTTGCAGGCACGATTATCAGCGGTGTGATTTCTGTTCGTGACATTGATTGGTTCAATCGGATGGCAACGCCCGAAGTCTCTCAAACTGATGGGTAAAGGTTGCGGCACCCAGAATCGGAATGAATAATCCCACCAGTGGAATGGTCAGCGGAATCACCATCAAGATCCCAGCGATCCAAATAGAGCCGCGATGGCGCTGGGAGAGCGCCTGCGCTTGTGCGCGTGGCAGGCGTCTCATGGCGGCCATGTGAAAATATTCCCGGCCCATGAGATAGCCGTTGGTGGCCCAGAATACGAAGGGTGCCAAAAGTGGCAAAATTAATGAGATAATCAAAGCGCCGATGTTGGCGAGGATCAAAATCCCTAAAAATTTGATGCTGACCAGAATCTGATCTGTCAGCTTGGGCGCTGTTTGATGTGGAAGATGCGGATAGTGCCGCTCCTCAACCGCGCGTGCGACCTCATCTAGAAATAATGCGATAATCGCTGAGGCCACGGGAACCATCAGCCAGATTGACAGGGCTATGGTGAATAAAACACCGCCAATATTGATCAAGGTGCCAAGCCAACTTTGATCGCCGATCAGCCCAGCCACTAAGGTTGAGGACAGCAGTTGGTTGACGCCAAAGATCACCAATAGGCACGCGGCGACCAATAACACGATGGTAAGCCCCAATCCGCGCCATAGCACGCGGCGAAATCGTGGGTCATCAAATTGGGCGATAGATTTAAGAAAATCTGAGAAAATCATTCATGAAGCCATTGGGTGAGTGCGGTAACATCGGGACGCGGACGGTCAGGCATCTGGACCGGTCCGGTGCCGATGTGAACAATACCGGCGACAGTTTCATGCGGTGCAAGGGCCAGGGCTTCGGTGCAAAAATCCCGGTTGTGCGAGGCCCAACCCGAAAGCCAGTTGGCACCCCAACCGCTGGCCAAAGCCGCGTTCAGCAGCGCCAGACAGACCGCGCCGGCGGAATAGGTCTGCTCAATTTGTGGAAACCTATCGCAGGGTTTTGGGCTTGCGACGACCACAACAGCCAATTGCCCGTTTTCGAATTGCTGTCTGGCTTTGTCCGGGTCAACCACTTCTGGCCCGGCCGTCTGTGCCAATTTGCGGGCCAAAGCGCCCAAGCGACGCAATGCGGCTTGCTCGAGAACAATGAAGCGCCACGGCTCCAGCTTGCCATGATCTGGTGTGCGCGCAGCAGCACAGAGAAGCGCCTCTAGCGCCTCCCGGTCAGGCACCGGTGCAGTTAAGATTTTCGCTGGGCGAGAGCGGCGGGTTTTCAGAAAGGTCAAAGCATCTGTCATGAGCTATGATGTGGGGCATTGATCGGGTTTTCGCAAGGGTTTTGGTCGCGTAATTTAGGAGCTATGAAATGCGGCCAAATCATCAACCCAACTGCGAATGAAATCAGCAAACTTGCCGCGCGGTTGGCGCTTGGCAAAGGTTTCTGCAAAAGGGTCAGGAGCCACAATTGTGCTGTTGGCTAAAGTGGAAATGGTGGCATGGCCGCAAAAGGGGACATAGACCTCAGAATATCCTCCCTCATGGACCAAAACCAAACGGCCAGAACAGAGCTCTTCCGCGCTCGCTTTTATTGCAGCAGTCATGGCGCTGAAGGTCTGGGCTGTCGCAAGCATGCGGGACAATGGATCAATGGCTGCGGCATCATAGCCACAGGCAACAACGATCAAATCTGGTTTGAAACGTTGCAAGGCAGGCTGAACGATATGTTCGATAACCTGCATATAGCTGGCATGGCCGGCGCCAGGCGGTAGGGGGATGTTGATATTGCTCTTATCCACGCCGCGGGTATCGGCATCCCCGCTGTCCAGCGGATAATTTCTTTCTTGATGGATAGAGAGGGTTAGAACAGCTGGGTCGTCGATGTAAATCGCCTCTGTCCCATTTCCGTGATGCACATCCCAATCCAAAACAGCTACTTTCAAATCCGGTTGCTGGCAGCGGGCGGCCTCAATCGCTACGGCAATATTAGCCAAAAGGCAAAAACCATTTGGAAAGTCTGGCAGGCAATGATGCCCCGGAGGACGCGATAGAGCATAGGCATTGTTCACACGCCCCGCCATCACATCCGCCACCGCCCGGCAGGCGAGACCCGTGGACAGCGCCGCCTGCTCATAGCCGCCACGGCCGAAAGGCACGCGCAGGCCAAGCTCGCCACCACTGTCCTTTGAAGCCTCTTCAAAAGCGTCGAGATAACTTCTTGGGTGCACCCGCAATAGCGCTTCCCGAGTGGCGATATCCGCGCTCTGGCTGGCAAGCGTTTGGGTCAGACCGGTGACGTCCATCAGATTTTTCAACCGGCGCTTTGTTTCGGGATTTTCTGGAATCCCGCCAGCTGCGAGGGGCTGAACCAAACCGCCCACGGGCTGGGTGAAGGCATAATTCCCACCGGAAAACCAAAAGCAGCGCTCATCCCAATAAAATCCGGTGGTCATCTTTGGCTCTTTCTCATTCTTGGTTAAGGTTCGGCCCTTTGGTAGACGCCTTCGGGCAAGTCCAGCGCCGCGGCAAGGTCGCGAGCTTGATTCATGGAGAGCGTGATCCTGTGCATACGATCACGGGTGGCGTCCCATTGCTCAATAACAATTCGGTCGTCATAGGACTTGATGCACACATCTTCCAATAGTGGGCCGACTGTATCATCGATCAAAGTGATAGAGGTGGCCTCAAAGCCATGTTCAATGGTAAACATATGCTAACAATAATCAGATTTACTTACTGTGCAAGTGACAAGCGCCCCAGTGATTTCTTGCCGAATGGGCCGGATTAAAAGGTTGGTTTGGGGCGGTTTTATGGGTAAACTGCCGGAGAGGTTAAAGGAGAGCGGAATGCGGATCATTCCCCTGATAGTGGTGTTGGCGCTGGCCGGTTGCACTTTCAAGCCTCTTGCGCGATCTCCTGTGGAGATCGCGCAAGAGGCGCGCGTATTCAAGGCTGAAGATGTGCCTGAACGATTTGCCATTGCTGTGCGGCGGATGCGTCCGGTCCTACGCGCGACCTGCAAGTCAACCAGCCCGGATTCGAATTGTGATTTTTTGATTGCCATTGATTCAGATCCTGACAGCGCGCCCAATGCGTTTCAAACGGTCAATGAAGAGGGGCAGCCGATCTTAGCATTTACCCTCACCCTGCTGGAAGATATGTATAACGCCGATGAGGTGGCCTTTGTCATTGGTCACGAGGGTGCCCATCATATTTTGCGGCATTTAGAGCGGCAAGATCAATCGGCGCGCGGCGGGGCGACACTTTTTGAAGCGCTGGCGGCGGCCTTGGGCGGCTCTAATCGATCGGTTGATGCGGCCTCTGAGATTGGCGCGGCGGTGAGCCGGCGCAATTATTCAATAACCTTTGAGCTGGAAGCGGATCGCCTGGGCGCGCAAATGACGCATAAAGCAGGTTTTGATGCGGTGCGCGGCGCGGCCTATTTCACACGTATTCCAGATGCGGGCAACCGCTTCTTCGGCACCCACCCGCGCAATGCGGATCGCATCGCCGGGGTGAAGGCTGCGGTGGCAGGGCTATGAGCGGAGAGGCGGCGCTGACCTTGACCCCAAGGGCACGATTGTGAGGAAATTGGGAGTGATCCTCAGCGACCGCGGCTCGAAATATGCGGTCTCAGGCCGCCGGGTCGCAGATCGGGCGGCAATTGATGCGGCACTCCGAGATTTGAAGCGAGACAAGAAATATGCCAAGGCGACCCATAACAGCTGGGGCGTTCTGCTCGATGGGGTGCCGCTGAAGTCAGATGATGGAGAAAGCGGCGCTGGGATGGTTATTCTGCGTATGTTGGAACGGGCTGAGCGGAGCAATGAGCTGATCATCGTGACCCGTTGGTACGGCGGCAAACACCTCGGCGGCGATCGCTTCCGACATGTGCAAGAGGTAACGCGGCTCTACCTCGATCATCCCGCGTCCTAAGGCTTAGCGACTGGGTTGCGCGGAGGTCATTTTTAAGGATTTATAAATAAATTTCAATATATTAAGAGATAATCTGGCCCCAGAGGTCATAGGCGCCGGCCTCGTCAACCTCGACCGTCACAATGTCGCCGGGGTTCAGGGCTTCGGTGCCCTCATCAATAAACAAATTGCCGTCAATCTCGGGCGCGTCGGCCTTTGTTCGGCAGGTGGCGATGCCCTCTGCGTCCAGCTCATCGACGATAACCTCCATATGCTGGCCCAGTTTTGCCGCCAGTTTGGCCTCGGAAATCGCCTGCGCTTTTTCCATAAACCGGTCCCAGCGCTCTTGCTTGACCTCTTCGGAGACATGATCGGGCAGATCATTGGAGCGGGCACCGGCGACGTTCTCATATTGAAAACATCCAACCCGGTCGAGCTGGGCCTCATCCATCCAGTCGAGCAGGGTTTGGAACTCTGCTTCAGTCTCGCCGGGGTAGCCGACAATGAAGGTCGAGCGCAGGGTGATCTCTGGGCAATCCTTGCGCCAAGCGGAAATCTCATCAAGCGTTTTGGATGCCGCAGCGGGGCGGGCCATGCGCTTGAGCACATCTGGATGAGCGTGTTGAAAGGGAATATCGAGATAGGGCAGGATCAGCCCCTCAGCCATCAGGGGGATCAAATGGCGCACATGCGGGTAAGGGTAGACATAATGCAACCGCACCCAAGCGCCCAATTGCCCCAATTCGCGGGCCAGATCGGTGATATGCGGGCGCAGATCGCCCTCGGCAGTCGTATTAATATCAATGCCATAGGCGCTGGTGTCTTGTGAGATGACCAATAGCTCGCGCACCCCAGCCTCAACCAATTTCTCTGCCTCCCGCAGGATCGCACGCGGCGGGCGGCTGACCAATTTGCCGCGCATATCCGGGATGATGCAAAATTTGCACTTGTGATTGCAGCCCTCTGAGATTTTCAAATAGCTATAGTGCCGCGGGGTCAGGGAGACGCCGGAGGCGGGCAGAAGATCCACGAAAGGATCTGGCGCGGGCGGCACGGCGGCATGGATGGCATCCAAGACCTGCTCATATTGATGCGGTCCGGTGACGGCCAAAACCTTGGGATGCGTGCCGGTGATATATTCCGGATTGGCCCCCAAACAGCCGGTGACGATCACCTTGCCGTTTTGATGCAGAGCCTCACCAATCGCCTCAAGACTTTCGGCCTTAGCGCTGTCGAGAAAGCCGCAGGTGTTGACAATCACCGCTTCGGCGCCGGCGTAATCGGGGCTAATGGCATAGCCCTCCGCGCGCAGGCGGGTCAAAATGCGCTCGCTGTCAACCAAAGCCTTGGGACAGCCCAGCGACACCATGCCGATGGTCGGCTGGCCCGGGCGCGGGGGTTCAATCCGCGCTTTTGGCGCGAGGTCAGGGCGTAAGTGGGAAGGATTCTGTGCCATAGCGCCGCTATAGCAGAGATTGCGGAGATGTGTAGATGCGAGATTGCCGAGGCTAAAGCGTTTCAACTTTATACTGAATCACATGATACGCTTTAGCTACTTAAATTTACGCATTTCTGAACCGAAAAAGTCTTTCAACGCTTTTTAGAAATACTTTAAACCCCGTCGATGGCCCAAGCGCGGGTCGCAAAAACTCAAAGCACAGCGTTTAATGTCGCGCCTTTGTCATGGGTGACGACCGCTGCGATGATCCAGATCGGGACGCAAACGGCGAAGATGATCATAGCGCAGATACAGACGCTAGAGAGGAAGCTCGCCTGCCGGCTCTGTGCACCGCGTTCCAAAAGAGCGGCAACAAAATTGCGCCAGCATGTGGGATGGTGCAGCACCAGGGCGAGCAGCGCCAGCGATGATGCAATAGGGTGGGCAAAAGTGTGGAAAACAGATTTATCATCAAACAGATATAATCGCTGGCGTGGTGCGTAGATTGGCGAAAAGCTGCGCCAAATCCACAAGCGGTACCCCATCGGCTGGGGTAACAAAGGTGAAAAAGGTGATGAGCGTGCATCACAAGGCAAAGAAAATGGCAATCCCGCCCAGCCCATCTAAAATCGCCCGCCAAACCGCCCGTTTTTCATCAATCCCAAGGCGGAGCAAATAGCGGGTCAAACCGGCGGATAAGAAATCAAACAGCGCGTTAAAAAGCGGCAAGAGGCCGAGGGACACTATCAAGAAAACTGCCTGGTTGCGCTGGCTCGCACCGAAATCATCTGGCATTTTGATCGCCATGATCAAAAAGGCCACTAAAACGCCGCAATAGGATAAGCGCCAGACCATCGGGCGGGAAGAGCGCTCCTCTGCGACTGCGACATTCCTTGGCACAGCAAAGCCATCGGCGTAAATTGATCCCAAGCCCAAAATCCAAGTGGTGAACATAAACAATAGCGAGCGCCACAACAATGGCCAGCGCCACCGGGGTTTTGACGTTGCTGCAAAAAGGTAAACAAGGAACGCAGATCCGAGCCAGACCGCTGTAAATATCCGTGCCTGTGGCGGGCTGGCCGCAATCACCTCCTGGCCGCCAAAATCAATCGTATGGCCGCAGAGCCATTGGATTGTGATGGCCAAAATAGGATAGGCAAGGGCAAGGGCCATGGTGATGTTGAGCAGGCCAAAGTTCTAAGCCTTTTGCGCCGGGCCTTGCTGCGCTTCATGGGAGGAGAGCTGGGAGTCGAGCCAATTCAACCAACCGCGCATCACCGAACAGTAGCGTTCCGCCCGGGCATTGGCGCGTAGCTGTTTCAGCCACCTGTCGTGATCCTCCGGATTTTGCGCAGTGTCGCGAAATGTCGGTAAGCACATCAAGAAAATAAAACATACAATCGGCAGGCCATGCGCCCAATGCTGGCGCAGGCTCCAATCTACGATCTCTAAAGCAATTTCCACGGCAACCCCGCGCTCAAAACTTTCTTTTCAGAATATCAAGTGGCTGGGCATTTTCACGGCAGTTGGCTTACCTGCGGCGGTCGCGGCGGCTGGACATGGGCTGGAAGGCCACGCCGACATGCGCTTCGCAATAGGGTTTTCCGGCCTTCACAGCCAGACCACAGAACCAAAAATCATCTGTCGCCGGATCACCGACCGGCCATTTGCAGGTTTTTTCGGTCAATTCCATTAAGCTGATCTTCTTGGCAGTCTTTTCCACTTCGCTGACCTTCGCCAGGGCTTCGGGGCTGATCTCATTGGCTGAGGGCTGCGGCGGCAGAGGCTGGCCGGCCGGAATGATCTTGCGCACCGCAGGTGGGGTCACGCGCATGGTCTTGGGCGCCGGGGCGGCTGGTTTTGGCGCTGCGGCTGGTGTTGCGGGCTTTGCCTTGGCCTGCGTCTTTGCCTTTTCCTTGGTGGCTGGCTTGGCCGTGGTTGAGGTCACACGGTTGGACAGGCCCAAACGGTGCACTTTGCCAATCACCGCATTGCGGGTCACGCCGCCCAATTCCTTGGCGATCACACTGGCCGATTGGCCCTCGCCCCACATTTTTTTCAGAACTTCGACGCGTTCATCAGTCCAGGACATCACGCCCCCCCTTGAATTTCGTAGCAATACCGGGTGATACCCATGCAGCATCCTACTTTAGGCTCAACTGAGGCTAAGGACAACCACCCAAGTGGAGATAAGCTATGTCAAATGTTTCTCAATACGGCGTGAGACGCTTCGGACGGGTCAATTGGTTGGGCCTTTGGACGCTTATTCGCCGCGAAAATATGCGCTATTTGGCGATTTGGCAGCAGACGATTTTTGCTCCATTAATCACCGCGGCATTGTTTTTATTGGTTTTTTCGATTGCCATCGGGCCGGGCCGCGCCGCTGTGATGGGATTTGATTATGTGAGCTTTCTGGCGCCGGGTTTGTTGATGATGACGGTGATACAAAATTCTTTTGCCAATACCTCATCCTCTATGCTCTCAGCGAAAGTCATGGGGTCGATTGTTGATACTTTGATGCCGCCGCTCTCGCCTTTGGAAATGACCATAGGATTCTTAGCCGGTGGGATCGGTCGCGGATTGCTGATCGGCGCGGTGCTCTGTTTGTCTATGGGGCTGAGCCTCGGGATTTGGGTCGCCCATCCGATTTGGACATTGGCCTTTGTGGTTTTGGGCGGCATGTTCATGGGCGCGCTGGGGCTTTTGGGCAGCATCTATGCCTATAAGTTTGATCAGATGGCCGCGATTTCGAATTTTGTGATCACACCCTTGGCGTTCTTGTCCGGCACCTTCTACTCAATCCAAGCCCTGCCATCACTAATGCAACCGCTGATCCATGTGAATCCGATGTTTTATATCATTGACGGTGGCCGTTACGGTGTTTTGGGAGTGTCAGATGGCAGCCCATGGATGGCTTTGGCAGTGATTTGCGGGGCGAATATTTGTGCGGTGGGTTTGGCGTGGTTTTGGTTGTCTCGGGGCTATCGGTTGAAATCTTAACGGGGTTTGCCGCAGTGGATATTTGGACTTTCCATAGCCGGGGGGCTTTGGTATGGTAAGAGGATGAAAACGATGATTGAAGTCACCTTGCGACGCCGACGTCGCTGATATGACCGCTGCATTGCGGCCTGCCACTCGTGTTCCCACGCTGCAAACCCTATGCCTCAATTCGTTTTCTCTTTGTCCTCCTCGTTAGAAAGGTTTTCCGATGATCCCTTCGATTCTGCCGACCTATAATCGCGCTCCGTTTTCATTTGTCTCTGGCACAGGCAGCTGGTTGACCAGTGATGATGATCGGCGATTTTTGGATCTGGGTGCTGGGATTGCGGTCAACAGCCTGGGGCATGCGCATCCGAAACTGGTGGCAGCGCTGACAGCGCAGGCCGGCCAATTGTGGCACACGTCTAATTTGTACCATATTCCGGCGCAAAACAAACTTGCCGATCAGCTGGTCGATCTCACCTTTGCCGATACGGTGTTTTTTACCAATTCTGGCACGGAGTCCTGTGAATTGGCCGTGAAAATGGCGCGCAAATATTTCTATGACAAGGGCCAACCGGAGCGGGTGGAAATTATTGCCTTTGATGGCGCATTTCACGGGCGCTCCTCCGCAGGTATTGCTGCGGCCGGTGCAGAAAAGTTGACAAAAGGGTTTGGGCCTTTGTTGCCCGGTTTCCTGCAGTTGCCCTTTGCAGATCACGACGCGCTGCATGCGGCTGTCAGTGACAAGTCTGCCGCGGTCTTGATTGAACCGATCCAAGGTGAGGGTGGTATCCGCCCAGTGCCGGATCACTGTTTGAGGGGTTTGCGCGATTTTTGTGACAGCCACGGGATATTGCTGATTTTTGATGAGGTGCAATGCGGTGTCGGACGGACCGGGAAGCTGTTTGCCCATGAGTGGGCAGGAATTGATCCCGATATTATGATGGTGGCCAAGGGTATTGGTGGGGGCTTTCCCATTGGAGCCATTCTGGCGACCGAAGAGGCCGCAAGCGGAATGGGGGCTGGCACACATGGTTCAACCTATGGCGGCAATCCTTTGGGCTGTGCCGTGGCAAGCGCGGTCTTGAACGAGGTGGCTGCTCCTGAGTTTTTGGCTGAGGTGAGCCGCAAAAGCGGGGTACTGCGCCAGGGGCTCGAAGGGTTGGTGGCGCAATACCCCGATGTGTTTGAGGGGGTGACCGGTGCCGGGTTGATGCTGGGTCTGAAATGCAAGGTCAGCAACATGGATGTGGTCACAGCCGGGTATGACTGCGAGGTTTTGACCGTGCCTGCGGCCGATAACGTCGTGCGCGTACTTCCGGCGTTAAATATCTCAAACGCCGAGATTACTCAGGCGCTGGAGCGGTTGGAGATCGCGGCGCAAACGGTTCAATCTGCGCGATAAGCAGCGCAGTTTCATATTTCGGCGTATGTTGCAACGGTGCATATCGCCTGCCTATAGGACAGTTTAAAGATGCAGAATTTTCTCGATATTGATCAGGTTGATCCACAAAATTTGCGGGGCATTTTGGATGAGGCCGCGCGGATCAAAACCGCGCGTGCCGGCGTATCCAAAGGCGCGCTGGATGCCGAAAGGCCGCTCGAGGGCAAGATGGTGGCGTTGATTTTCGAAAAGCCATCTACTCGAACCCGCGTGAGCTTTGATCTCGGTGTGCGGCAAATGGGCGGTCAGACTATGGTTCTGTCTGGTAGTGAAATGCAGCTGGGCCATGGCGAAACCATCGCGGATACGGCACGGGTTTTGAGCCGCTATGTCGACATGATCATGATCCGTACGTTTGAGGAGGCAACCTTGCTGGAAATGGCTGAATATGCCAGCGTGCCAGTAATTAACGGGCTGACCAACCGCACCCACCCGTGTCAAATCATGGCTGATATTTTGACGTTTGAAGAGCATCGCGGCCCTATTCGAGGCAAGCGCGTGGTCTGGACGGGGGATGGCAACAACGTCTGTGCGAGCTTTATCCATGCCGCTGGGCAATTTGGATTTGATTTCGTTTTCGCCGGCCCAGAGACGCTAGATCCTGAGGCGGATTTTGTTGAGAGGGCGCGGGCAAAAGGCGTGAAGATTGAGATCCAGCGGGACGTAAAAGAAGCGGTGCGCGGGGCGGATCTGTTGGTGACGGACACTTGGATCTCTATGCATGACAGCCAGACTGCGCGCGAGCGGCGCCACAATCAACTGCGTCCCTATCAGGTCGATGATGCTTTGATGGCGCAGGCCAAGCCGGATGCGCTTTTCATGCATTGCCTGCCCGCACATCGCAACGAAGAGGTGACGAGCTCTGTCATGGATGGGCCGAATTCAGTGGTATTCGATGAGGCGGAAAATCGGTTGCATGCGCAAAAGGCAATTATGCGCTGGTGTCTGGACTAATAATGGCGTTTGGCCTGTGTTTTTATATAAAATCTTTGCTTGGCTCTGGTTGAGTGCGGATTTAGGTGTCAGCAGCGCGGAGCGCGTCTCATAAAGCGATCTATCATCATGTCCTTTAATATCGGACGTTTGGTTCGAAAATTCGATTGGATGCAGCGATGGCGCAGGCCGACGCCGCTAGATTGGTTGGACCGACAGGGGTTTGCTGTGCAATCAGTTCAGGTGGATGAAGCGCATCCTGATTATTTTCAAGACGCAGACCAGATTGTGGTGTTTTCGCAGAAAACCCAAGATATTTGGCTTGGTCTTGGTGTGAGTCGTCTTTTCAATAGGTTGTGCCAGTCCCAAGATTTCAAACGCTTGGGTGAGGGTGTTGCCATGGTCGCGGATGATGCGCATGGCCATAACGGTCTCCAAGAGTTTGCACGCGGCGCAGCCGGACGGGGCGCGCAGGTGACAACCAACCCAGCGAGCATGTGGATGCGCCAGTCCGCAGATGGGACTGCAAGCCCCCAACGTACCACGGCTATCCAGTCGGTTGCAGATCTTTTGGGCGCGCGGGTCGCAATTATCGAAGCCTGTGTTACAGCACAGGGCGCGGATGCGGCTTGTGGGATTGCCTGGCATGGGCAGAAGCAAGATTGGGTCTTGGCAGTGGTGGCAATGGATGGGAGAACTTACCAAGAAGTTGAGCGCTATAACCTTTTGCCGACCGGAACTTTATTTGACGCGGTTGACCCTACGGGTGGTTGGCCGCGCTATTGGCGGCAAGGAGATCTGTTTGCCGCGATGCAAGATCATTTGAGCTGCGCCTGGTGTGGTGTGGGATTGAGTGAAATTACCCTTAACCATCCGATGCTGCGGGGCCCCTGCCTCTTGATCGAAATGACAACGGATAGATAACATAAGTGCTTTGGCGCTGGAGGTGAAACGATGACACAGGCACATATCGGCGTGATTGGGGTTGGAACGATGGGTTCGGCGCTGGCGTTGAACTTTGCTGAAAAGGGCCAAAATGTTGCCCTTTGGAACCTTGAGCTTGACATGGTTGATCGGCTGGTCGCCTCAGCTGGGGATCTGTCCGCTCGGTTGCAGCGCTGCGAGAGCCTGGCCGATTTGGTAACGGCGCTGCCTGTGCCGCGCACCATTGTCCTCATGATTCCGGCTGGCACGCCAGTGGATCAAACGATTGCCGCGCTCCGGCCTTTGTTATCCGCAGGTGATACTATAATTGATGGTGGAAATTCAGATTTTCGCGACACGATGATCCGAACCAAAACGCTTGAAGACGCTGGGCTGTGCTATTTGGGGATTGGGGTCTCTGGTGGCGCTGAAGGCGCGCGGCGGGGGCCGTCCATGATGGTGGGAGGCACCCGCTCTAGCTACAGCCATGTCGCGCCCATTCTGGAGGCGATTGCAGCCCGCTACGAGGGTGATCCCTGCGTGGCGCATTTGGGATCCGACGGGGCTGGGCATTTTGTAAAAACTGTCCACAACGGGATCGAATACGCCGATATGCAGATGATAGCCGAGGTCTATGGCATGATGCGCGACGGCGCGGGTCTTGCGGCTAGCGATATTGCGCCGGTCTTTCGCGGCTGGAACCGTGGCCTGCTGGAAAGCTATCTCATTGAAGTCACTGGGGAGGTCTTGGCGACCAAAGATCCACAGACCGGTGAGGATATGGTGGATCTGATTGCCGATCAAGCTGGGCAAAAAGGCACTGGCCGTTGGACCGTGATTGAAGCGGTGCGCATGGGGCAAGTGGCGGGCATCATTGAGGCGGCGGTTGGTGCCCGGGTCATGAGCGCGCAAAAATCCACCCGTGAACGCGCGTCCACAATATTGGTGCCTGCGGGCACCGATACGATGATTCCGGTCTCAGAGCATGATTTACAATCTGCCTTAATTGTTGGGCGAATTTTGAGCTATGCGCAGGGGTTCGAAATATTGGCGGCTGGATCAACCAAATTCAATTGGTTGTTAGATTTTGCGCGTATTGCAGAAATCTGGCGTGCCGGCTGTATTATCCGCTCAGCGATGTTAGATGACATAGCCACAACATTTCGCAGCCAGCGCCTGGCCGGGCATTTGGCCCTGTCTGACCATTTCATCCCCATGCTCACCACCCATATCGCAGGGCTGCGCCGAGTGGTATCTGCCGCAGCGCTCAAAGGGCTACCGACGCCTGCACTGGCAGCGGCTCTAAGTTGGTTTGACATGATCCGCCAAGAGCGGGGAACCTCAGATTTGATCCAAGCGCAACGCGATTACTTTGGTGCGCATTCCTTTGAACGGGTTGATGCCGAGGGATCGCATCATGGCCCATGGCACGCCGGCTGATAGCTCAGCGCTTGCGGGGCTTGGCCCGTAGCGTTGGATCGGCTTGGGTGGGATCTTCTGGCCAAGGGTGTTTTGGATATTGCGCCCGCATATCCTTGCGCACATCCTCATAGCTTCCGGTCCAAAAGCCAGGGATATCCGTAGTCACTTGGATCGGTCGGTGTGCGGGTGACAGCAAGGTTACTTTCATCGGGTGATCGCCGATTATCGGATGGCGGGTCTGCCCAAAAATCTCTTGAATCCGCAGTTCAATGGCCGGGCTGTCGCCACTGTAATCAATCGCGATTTTCCGGCCAAGCGGCGTGGTGAAATGCGCCGGGGCGATTTTGTCAAGCTGGCGCAGCGCATTCCACCCAATATAGCCCTCTAAAGCTGGTAGCGGGTCAAAAGCCTTCCAATCTTGTTCTGTTGTTAGCCCCGAAAGATAGGGGGCGAGCCATTCCGATGCGGCCTCGAGAAGTGCCGCATCAGAGCAATCGGGGAATTGCCCAGTTGGAGCGACCGCCACGCGGGCCTGTAAGAGCCGGGCGGCTTTGGGCAGGCGCAGGCCCATCAGTTTCACGCCCTCCAGCATGGCGGCGGCCAGTGCTTCGGCGGGTGAATCTCGCCAAACCTCTTGGGACAGCGACAGGGCGCCGAGTGTTTCACTGCGACTTGCAATGACCCGCCGGTGGCGCTTGGACCAGTGGCAGCTGGTCTCCCATGTGATGTGATCGGCAAAGACCTCTCGAAGCTCGGCCTCCCCCAGCGCAAGGGCCCTGCGGATTTTGGGGTCTGGGCCGGTGCTGGCATGCGGATTTCCCAAATCGGATATCACCAAATATCGGGCATTGGCCAAGGCGTCATCACTGGCTAAAACCGCGCCCTTTCCTCCGGCCATGATATAGCGTGGCTGCGTGCCGGAGCGACGCTGAGCAACACGTTCAGGATAGGCAAGTGCCAGACATTGCGCTGGGCTTAACGCGACCTCGTGCGTGCTTTTGGGAGCCAGCCTGCTGAGGCGTTTGGCCTCCTGCCTTATCCGGTCCAGCGCGGCGTGATCGCGAATGGTGCCGGCCTGTCCCTTGCGCTCGCCGGGCCTCGTTAGGGCTGTAAGGGCGGGTGTCAGATCGCAATTTTGTGTGGCGAGGATGTCTCGATCCGACAAAAGTGCTGCCAATGGCGCGGCGCTGGGACCAGCCTGCAGCAGCATTTGCGCTAAACGCGGATGCAGCGGCAATTTGGCAAGCGCCGCCCCATGGGGCGTGAGGCGCCCGTCTGACAGCCCGCCAAGTTGACCAAGCAAGGACGTCGCCTGGGCCCAAGCGCCGGGCGGGGGAGCTGTCAGAAAGGCTAAATCCTCGGGCCGTGAGCCCCATTGCGCCAGCTCAAGCGCCAGTGGGGCCAGGTCGGAAATTTCGATTTCAGGCGGTGCGAAGCCGGGCATGGCCCCTTCTTCAGCACGCGCCCACATGCGGTAGCAGCGCCCGGGTGCAATGCGCCCTGCACGCCCTGCGCGCTGGGTGGCTTCGGCCTTACTTACCCGTTCGGTCATCAGCTTTTGCAGGCCCTTTGACGGGTCATATCGCGCTCGGCGCGCGCGGCCGCAATCTACAACAACCCGAATGTCTTGGATGGTCAGAGAGGTCTCGGCAATGGCTGTTGCCAAAACGATCTTGCGCATATTTTTCTGGGCTTCAGGCTGGATGGCCAGCTGTTGCTCGAAAAAGAGCAGGTTTCCTAATAGGAGACGCAGAACGCAATTTTTGGGCAGGTGGTCTTGCAGCGCAGCCTTGGTGCGGCGAATTTCAGCCTCGCCCGGCAGGAAAACCAAGAGCCCGCCCTCTGTATCGGCTAGAGCCTGCATGATCAGGTTGCGCGCTTGCGCTTCAAAGGGCAGGTCTTTGGGTGCTGGGCGTGGCAGATAGGTGAGTTCCACCGGAAAACTGCGTCCGGCGCTGGTGACGATTGGCGCATCGTTGAGCAGGGCCGCTACGGGCGCGGCGTCTAATGTGGCCGACATGACCACGAGCCAGAGATCCTCTCGCAGAGTTTCGCGCAGCTCCCAGGTCAGGGCCAACCCAAGATCGGCGGCCAAGGAGCGTTCATGAAATTCATCAAAGAGAATGGCGCTGACGCCGGGCAGCTCTGGGTCCGCTTGTATCATGCGGGTCAGGATGCCTTCGGTGAGCACTTCAATGCGGGTATTGGGGCCGATTTTGGATTGGCCGCGAATGCGATACCCTACAGTTCCCCCCACGGTTTCTCCCAGCGTGTCTGCCATGCGTTCTGCGGCGGCTCTTGCGGCCAAGCGCCGGGGTTCGAGCATCAGAATTTTGCCAGGGCACTGTCCTGATTGTAAGATTGCCAAGGGTGTGCGCGTGGTTTTTCCAGCCCCTGGCGGGGCTTGCAGCACCACACGGCCAGACCGTGTTAAACAGGCCAGCACTTGCGGTAGAACCGCATCTATCGGTAAATCAAATGTCACCCTGCCCTTATCGGCGAGAAAAACTCGCGCGTCCACGGCTGGTTTGCCTCTGATGCGTTTTGACATGCGAGACCGTTGGGGAATAAATTGTGTCGTGCCGGCCCTTTGCAATTGCGCAGCTGCTCGGTAGATGGTCAATTCAAACAGATATGTCGGCGGTCAGAGTGCCGGACGCCGCCCTGGAGGACTGATGAGTAAAGCAGAATTCGCACCAGAGGCCACCGCCCGTTTGATAGAGCAGGGCAATCGACGGGCTTTGGCGCGTGCGATTACTTTGGTTGAAAGCGCCCATCCTTTACATCGGCGGCAAGCCACGGCTTTGCTTGCGGCACTGCGAAAAGATCGACAAGCCATTCGCATCGGATTGTCCGGAACGCCGGGTGTTGGCAAATCAACCTTTATTGAGAGTTTTGGGTTGCAGCTGGTGGGTGGCGGTCTCAAGGTTGCCGTCTTGGCGGTAGATCCTTCGTCTGCGCGGTCGGGCGGGTCTATTTTGGGTGATAAAACCCGTATGGATCTGCTCTCGCGCCATCCGGGTGCCTATATCCGCCCCTCACCCAGCCAGACCCATTTGGGCGGTGTGGCTCGGCGCACCCGAGAGGCTACGGCCCTATGTGAAGCTGCAGGGTTTGATGTGGTGCTGATCGAGACCGTAGGCGTGGGGCAATCAGAGACGATGGTTGCGGAAATGGCGGATCTATTTGTGCTGCTGCTCGCACCGGCTGGGGGTGACGAGTTACAGGGCGTGAAGCGCGGAATTATGGAAATGGCCGACTTGATTTTGATCAATAAGGCAGACGGTGATCTTAAACCAGCCGCCATACGTACTTGCGCCGATTATGCCGGGGCTTTGCGCTTGTTGCGCAAGCGGCCACAAGATCCAGGAGATTTCCCCAAGGCGCTGACTGTATCTGCTGTGGACGGCGCGGGGCTGCAGCAAAGTTGGGAGGAGATGCAGGCTTTGGTGGCTTGGCGCCGTGCGCAGGGCGTTTGGGCGCGCACAAGAGCGTCACAAAATGCCTATTGGTTCAATGCGGAATTGCGTCACGCGCTGTTCACGCGTCTTGAACATGATCCAGAGGCTGCGGCGGTCTCGCGACAATTGCAAAAAGCGCTTCAAGCAGGGGATAATGCACCCTCAGTAGCGGCTGAGAAAGTGGTGGAAACTTTCTTGCGGGCCAAGGCATAGAGGGGCTATCGATTCGGATGTGTGGCCGGACTTCATGAATGTTTGAGGTGATATTTCCAACATTAATCATGAAAAGCCTAAAAACCGGTGTCAAAGCACAGCGGAAGATGGCAAGAAGGCTTGACCTTCCATTGCGATGCTGCTACACCCCTGCAACAAGTTTTCACCCGAAGCCATTTGGCACGGGTTTTCAATATCTGAATAAGGACGCATAAGATGGCACGCCGCTGCGAACTGACGGGCAAAGGCCCAATGAGTGGAAACAATGTAAGCCACGCCAAAAACCGCACACGTCGTCGGTTTTTGCCAAACTTGAACGAACTGACTTTGCATTCCGACGCTTTGGGACGTGGGTTCAAGCTGCGCATCTCTTCAGCTGCTCTGCGCACTGTGGATCATCGCGGTGGCTTGGATGCTTTCCTTGCCAAGGCAAATGACGCAGAATTGTCTGATACAGCATTGAAGATCAAAAAAGACATCGCGAAGGCACAGGCGACCGCCTAAGGACTTATTTACGATGTAATTACGAAAAGCCCCGCCTGCGCGGGGTTTTTTGCGTTCTGGAAGCGGCATTATTGGCGCAATCTGGCGGATCTGTCCAAAAAAGTGTAGCACTCATAGAGCATTTGATATCGGCGATTGATTTTAAGTTCATATCGTGTGGCTTTTCTACATTAATTTCGCTGGATTTTAGCATGAAGCCATTTTTAAAAATTCCAATCCAATACTGGCTTGTCTCCTGTATCGCTGTTTTGTGGTTCGCCATGGGGGTCATGGACTATGCGATGATCTCCTACGAAATTCCTACCTATATGCAATCTATGCCGGAAGATCTGCAGTATTGGTTTGACCGGCGACCGGTTTGGTTCACGGGCGTTTGGTCTTCGCTGCTCGGATCTTTTTTATTGCTGCTGCGGCGCAGGCAGGCGTTGCACCTGTTTGTTCTGGCGCTGGTGGGTTTTCTCATTGCGGCGCTTTGGTCGTATTTGTCTGACGCTGCAAATATGGCGCATATGTAAACTATAAAAATTCATATTTTCAATTTGTTGATCCTTTTTTTGCTGGTGTTTTATATATTTTTCTGCCGACGATATATTCAAACGGGTGTTTTGCGCTAGGCGGCACGGGGCCATTGGGCTCCATTGGGTTGATAGATAATGCTCTTTGCGCGCTGAGAAGGCGGGGATCTTCACACTGCGGATGTTGATCCCCCATTGACCAAACCCGTACACTATTCCATATCCCATTTATGACAGCTCTATCTCACATCAGAAACTTCTCGATCGTGGCGCATATTGACCACGGAAAGTCCACTTTGGCTGACCGGCTGATCCAGGAGACTGGAACCGTTAAGGAACGGGATATGCAGGCGCAGATGCTGGACAGTATGGATATTGAGCGCGAGCGCGGGATCACCATCAAGGCCAATACGGTGCGTATTGATTACACGGCCCTTAATGGTGAGAGCTATGTGCTCAATCTTATTGATACGCCAGGCCATGTAGATTTCGCCTATGAGGTGTCGCGTTCCATGCGCGCTGTGGAAGGCTCGCTTTTGGTGGTAGACAGCTCGCAAGGGGTCGAGGCGCAGACGCTTGCCAATGTGTACCATGCGCTTGATGCGGATCATGAAATTGTACCGATTCTCAATAAAATTGATTTGCCCGCCTCCGATTGTTTTCGCGTAGCGGAGCAGATTGAAGATGTGATTGGCATCGATGCGACAGAGGCCATACAAGTCTCTGCCAAGACAGGCCAAGGGATTGTCGAGACGCTAGAAGCCATTGTGCACAAGCTGCCTGCGCCTCAGGGCGATATCAATGCGCCCTTGAAGGCGATGTTGGTGGACAGCTGGTATGACTCCTATTTGGGTGTGATTGTTCTGGTGCGGATCATTGATGGAAAGCTAAAGAAGGGTGAACGCGTTAAGTTCATGTCGAACAGCAGCACCCACCATGTGGATCGCATTGGTGTTTTCCGGCCACAGATGGAAATGATTGATGAATTGGGGCCAGGCGAGATTGGGTTTCTGACTGCTTCGATCAAACAGGTGCGCGATACCCGCGTTGGTGATACCATTTGCCACGATAAGCAAACTGTAGACGTTCTTCCTGGTTTCAAACCGGCGCAGCCGGTGGTTTTTTGTGGCCTGTTTCCTGTGGATGCGGCGCAATTTGAAGACCTGCGCGACAGTATTGATAAATTAGCCCTTAATGATGCGAGTTTCAGCTATGAGATGGAAACCTCGGCCGCGCTCGGCTTTGGCTTCCGATGTGGCTTTTTGGGGTTGTTGCACCTTGAGGTGATCCGTGACCGAATTGAGCGTGAATATGCGATTGATTTGATCACTACAGCGCCTTCTGTGATTTATGACATTCACATGCGCGACGGGAGAGTTGAGCAGCTGCACAATCCGGCAGATATGCCCGATCTTACCTTAGTTGATCATCTTGAAGAGCCGCGGATCAAGGCAACGATTTTGGTGCCGGACGACTATCTCGGCGATGTTTTGAAACTCTGCCAGGATCGCCGCGGCGTGCAATTGGATCTCACCTATGCAGGCTCGCGCGCCATGGTGGTTTATGATCTGCCGCTCAATGAGGTGGTGTTTGATTTCTACGATCGCTTGAAATCTGTGACCAAAGGCTATGCCTCTTTTGATTACCAAATGATCGGCTATCAGCAAGATAATTTGGTGAAGATGAGCATTTTGGTCAATGACGAGCCAGTGGATGCGCTGAGCACCATGGTGCATCGAGACCGTGCAGACTCGCGGGGCCGGGCGATGGTTGAAAAGCTCAAAGATTTGATTCCCCGCCATATGTTTAAAATTCCAATCCAAGCGGCCATCGGCGGTAAGGTGATTGCGCGTGAGACGCTGAGCGCGATGCGCAAGGATGTTACGGCGAAATGCTATGGCGGTGATGCCTCGCGGAAGAAGAAACTTCTGGAGAAGCAAAAGGCTGGTAAAAAGAAGATGCGCCAGTTTGGCAAAGTCGATATTCCACAAGAGGCGTTTATCTCTGCTTTGAAGATGGATGGTTAGGCGCGCTGAGCGGTTAGGCTTCCAAAAATATGCGAACAGCAGCTTCGAATTCACGCGGCTTTTCCGCGTGTAACCAATGACCGGCTTGCGGAATTTTGGCGAAACGGGCTTTGGGAAAAAGGGCTTTGATGATGGGGCGATGCTCGGGGCGCAGATAGTCTGATAGGGCGCCGGTCAGGAACAGGGTCGGGGCGGTGAAACAGCCTGATATGTCAGGAAAGCCGATGATGTCATCCATTGAGGCGCTAAGGGCCGGCAGGTTGAGCCGCCAGCGGCGCGCAGTGGTGTTCAAGCTTTGTAACAAGAAACTGCGCAGGGCTGGATCATCAATATGGGCGCTTAAGGCTTGATCGGCCTCTGCGCGGCTGGTGATGTGATTGAGGGGTACAGATTGCATGGCGTCGATGACGGGTTGCTGGCTATGGTTGTAGCGGACTGGGGCAATATCGGCGACGATCAGGCGGCGGATCGGTGTGCCAGAGAGGGCGGCGACCATGGCGGCTTTACCGCCCATAGAATGGCCTAAAAGATCAATCGGTTGACCCAGGCTTTTGGCCACCTCTGCGATATCTGCGGCCAAAGCGTGATAGCTGTGATCCTCATACCACGGGCTTGCCCCATGGTTGCGCATGTCCAAGGCGATAACCCGGCGGTGATTGGCCAATCGTTTGGCAATAACACCCCAATTGCGGCCAGAGCCAAAAAGCCCATGGGCGATCACCAAAGGCGTGTCGGTTTCAGAGCCATTTTCAGGGCCATGGGGGATCATATGTAACATATCGGCAACCTAATCTTGGTTTGCACTCTGTACCAGCCCCGCTAGAGTGGTTTTGCTGTAATGAGGAAAAACTATGTCAACGCTTTCCCAAACCATACCGACCCAAGGGCTGCATCATATCACTTTGACTGGAGCGGGGCGGAAAATTACGTTGGATTTTTGGGAGGGGGTCTTGGGCATGCCCTTCGTTTTTGAGCAACCCAACCTGGACAAGCCAGACGAGAGCCATTTGTATTTTGATCCTGGGGATGATCGTTTGATCACGGTGTTTTGCGATGAGAAACGTACAGCTCTGCAGGGAAAAATTCCGATTGTGCCAGGCGCAGTGCATCACCTTGCTTTTTCGGTCAGTCAAGCGGTTTCGATACATTTGCCGCAAAAATTGGACGAGCTTGGCATTGCGCACTCGGGTTTAAAAGATCGGGGGTTCATGAGCTCAATTTATTTTCGCGAGCCCTTGGGACTGTTGATTGAATTGGCGTCTTATAAGTTCATACCGCCCCAGGGGATGTCGCATGCACGAGTTTTATTTGAGGCGCATCGCATTCGGGTGGTGGCGGGCGATGCTGCGATTGAAGATCGGCATGTCGCTGAAGCCTTGGCGATGTTGGTGCATGGGCAAGTGCCCAGTCTGACGAATTTATAGGACGGCGAGTGGCGCTATATGATGGCGGGCATGGTCCGCATCAAAGGCGCCCCAACCGCCGTCCCGTGGATCAGTAAATCGGAAAACGCGCGCAGAGTTCGGCGACTTCGGATCGGACTTTGGCTTCAACGGCTGCGTTTGCCTCTTCGCCATTGGCGGCCAGCCCGTCGACAACTTCGATGATCCAATCCGCGATTTGGCGGAATTCTGCTTCACCAAAACCGCGGGTTGTGCCCGCTGGGCTGCCAAGACGGATGCCGCTAGTGACGGTTGGTTTTTCGGGATCGAAGGGCACACCGTTCTTGTTACAGGTAATATTGGCACGGCCGAGTGCTTTTTCGGTGGCATTTCCCTTCACACCCTTCGGGCGCAGGTCAACCAGCAAGACATGCGTGTCTGTCCCATGGGTCACCGTATCCAAGCCACCTTTGATCAGTTGATCAGATAAGGCTTGCGCATTCGCAATTACGTTGTGGATATAGGTCTTAAACTCAGGTTGCAAAGCTTCGCCAAATGCCACTGCTTTGGCGGCAATTACATGCATCAAGGGCCCCCCTTGAATACCGGGGAAGATGGCGGAATTAAATTTCTTGGCCAGGGCCGCGTCATTGGTCACGATCATACCACCTCGAGGACCGCGAAGGGTTTTGTGCGTGGTGGTTGTGGCCACATGTGCATGTGGGAAGGGGCTTGGGTGTTCACCCGCCGCGACGAGGCCCGCAAAATGCGCCATATCGACATGCAGATAGGCGCCAACGCTGTCGGCGATCTCACGCATGCGCTTGAAGTCAATTTGCCTTGGAATAGCAGACCCGCCCGCCACAATGAGCTTGGGTTTATGCTGGGTGGCCAGTTCCTGAACTTGTTCGTAGTCCAGCAGGTTGTCTTGTTTGCGCACGCCATATTGCACCGCATTGAACCATTTACCCGATTGGTTTGGCGCCGCTCCGTGGGTCAGATGCCCGCCCGCGTCCAAGGACATGCCAAGGATCGTATCGCCGGGCTGTAGCAGCGCTTGAAACACACCCTGGTTGGCTTGGCTGCCGGAATTTGGCTGAACATTGGCAAATTCGCATCCAAACAGCTGGCACGCCCGTTCGATCGCCATGGTCTCGGCAATATCTACATATTCACAGCCGCCGTAGTAGCGCCGCCCAACATAGCCTTCGGCGTATTTGTTGGTCATGACAGAGCCTTGTGCCTGCATCACGGCCTTGGAGACAATGTTTTCAGATGCGATCAATTCAATCTCATCGCGCTGGCGTGTCAGCTCTTTATCAATCGCCTCAGCCAAGGCTGGGTCGGTGTCGGCGAGATTTGCATTGAAGAACTGGGAGAGGCTGGATGTCATGATTTTGCTCCTTGGGCGGTTTTGGTCTTATTGCGTGTTTCCTATCGGAAATGTCAAAGGTTCCTGCCGCGACCTTTTGACCTGATTCCCGTTATTTTGGCCATGGCTTGCGTTTTTAGCCTGCCCCAGCATAGGGTGCGGAAACGGAGTTTCCGAAATGCACAAGACACAGAGTAAACGCATAGCCTTTTTGGCCAGTACCGCAGATTTGGCGCAATCTGCAAGGAATACATTTGTGCACAGTTTTGGCGATTGCGACCCGAGCGCGGCAGAGGTGATCGTGGCGCTGGGTGGCGATGGGTTTATGCTGCAAACTTTGCATGCGACTCAACATTTGAACGTACCTGTTTACGGGATGAATCGTGGCACCGTTGGGTTTTTGATGAATGAGTTTTCAACTGACGGCTTGATGGCGCGACTGGCGGCGGCTGAGGAGGCTGCCATCAACCCGTTGCGGATGCGAGCAACCTGTGTCGATGGTCAGACCCAGACGGCGCTGGCGATCAATGAGGTGTCACTCTTGCGTCAGGGACCGCAGGCGGCAAAACTACAGATATTTATCGATGATCGGCTCCGGTTGAGTGAATTGGCCTGTGATGGGGCCTTGGTCGCGACGCCAGCGGGCTCAACGGCTTACAATTATTCCGCGCACGGTCCTATTTTGCCGATTGGTTCCGAGGTTTTGGCGCTGACCGCTATGGCTGCGTTTCGGCCGCGCAGGTGGCGCGGGGCGGTGTTGCCTAAGGCGGCGAAGGTGCGGTTTGAAGTGATTGAACCTGTCAAACGCCCCGTCATGGCCGATGCGGACAATTGCTCTGTCAAAAATGTAAGGTCGGTGGAGATTGAAAGCGCTGGGGATGTGGCGCACCGTTTGCTGTTTGATCCAGATCACGGATTAGAAGAGCGGCTCATTCGCGAGCAATTTGCCTAATTGGGCGGAACAGTCGGGCCCGCATGCATGGCCCGACTGTCATTTTACTTAGGTGCCTGAAGAAGAGGCCAAGCCAACTGTTGCCACGATTGCAACTAGTGGCAAGATGTTCGCAATGCTGGATGCAGCGAGTGTACCTTGTGCGGAAGAGGTTGTGCCAACCATGGATGCAGCGAACGCACCTGCGAGAAGAGTTTTTTCATAATGGATCTCCATTTCAAATATTTTGACGTCATCAGCGTTGAAAACGGCCCTAAAAGGCCACGACGCCCTCTTGCTGATAACAAGATGTTACCAGAAATCCAGACCTATGAAAATATTTTCTATTGGTTAACATAAACTTAGGGTCGCGTGGGGCAGAGAGCGTCCGGTAGGAATTGGCGGCGTGCCTCATGAATGCGCGTATCCCAGTTTCAGCAACGCCAAACGCACCTCGTCCAAAACAGCGGGATCATCTATCGTTGCAGGCGCCTTATAGGCTTTGCCGTCAGCGATGCTAACCATTGTCGCACGTAGGATTTTACCTGAGCGGGTTTTGGGCAAGCGATTCACCACACAGGCCAATTTGAACGCGGCAACAGGGCCAATCTTCTCGCGGACCAATTTGATGACCTCGGCGACAACCTGCTCGGCTGTACGGGTGCAGCCATCGTTGAGGCAGAGAAATCCAAGCGGCAATTGCCCTTTGAGCTCATCGCTCACACCAATCACCGCGCATTCGGCCACATCCGGATGACTGGCCAAAACCTCTTCCATGCCGCCGGTTGAGAGCCTGTGCCCTGCGACGTTAATGACATCATCGGTCCGCGCCATGATATAGAGATAGCCGTCTTCATCAATCATCCCGGCATCACCAGTTTCATAATAGCCCGGAAAGGTGGTGAGATAAGATTTAACGAAACGATCCGATGCGTTCCACAGGGTGGGCAGGGTGCCAGGGGGGAGCGGCAGCTTTACTGCAACAGCGCCCAGCTCTCCGACGGGCATTTGATGTCCCCCTTCATCCAAAATTTGCACATCATAGCCCGGCATGGCCACGGTTGGGGAGCCAATCTTGACCGGCATGGCCTCAATACCCGCCGGATTGCCGGCGATGGTAAAGCCAGTTTCGGTTTGCCACCAGTGATCATAGACGGGCACGCCCATAACCTCTTGGGCCCATTCTATCGTGTCTGGATCGGCCCGTTCACCTGCCAAATAGAGCGCGCGCAGTCGACTCATATCGAATTTTTTAATCGAATCGCCTTTTGAGTCTTGCCGTTTTATCGCACGGAAGGCGGTGGGGGCCGTGAAGAAACTGCGCACATCATGCTCGGCGATGACCCGCCAAAAGGTCGTGGCGTCGGGCGTGCCAACCGGCTTGCCCTCGAATACGACAGTTGTATTGCCGTGAATCAACGGCGCATAACAAATATAGGAATGTCCAACGACCCACCCCACGTCTGAGGCGGCCCAAAAGACATCGCCCGGATCCACGTTGTAGATATTTTTCATCGTCCAGTTCAATGCCACCAAATGCCCAGCAGTGGGGCGTACAACGCCTTTTGGTGCGCCGGTTGTACCGGAGGTATAGAGAATATAAGCTGGATGATCACCAGAAACGGCCACGCAGGGTGCCGGGGGTACGCCCTCTTGCAAGTCATACCACTCGACGTCCTGTGGACCCAATTCTGCTTCACATTGGGGACGCTGGAAAATAACTCGAAATTCAGGTTTATGCGTCGCCAGC
The DNA here is from genome assembly GCA_002683685.1 of Paracoccaceae bacterium. GTDB lineage: Bacteria > Pseudomonadota > Alphaproteobacteria > Rhodobacterales > Rhodobacteraceae > Planktomarina. Next base: position 4,617 of record NYTV01000099.1, on the reverse strand, counting down.
TCAATAGCGCCATCGAGCAGCGGTTTATATTCGACAATGCGGCCCGGTTCGATGCCGCAGGAGCCTGCAATAATCGCCTTTGGTGTGGCGTCATCAATACGAACGGCCAGCTCATTTGCCGCGAAACCGCCGAAGACAACCGAATGGATCGCGCCGATACGGACACAGGCCAGCATGGCCACCAAGGCTTCGGGGACCATCGGCATGTAAATGACAACCCGATCGCCAGCCACAACGCCCTTGGCGGTCAGCCCGCCAGCGAGAGCGGCGACTTGCTTTTGCAATTCTGCATAGGTGGTTTTGGATTTTTGCCCTGTAACGGGGCTGTCATAGATGATGGCCACCCGATCACCATTTCCGGCGTCAACATGACGATCAACGGCATTGTAGCAGGTGTTGACCTGCGCGTCTTTGAACCATTCGTACAATGGAGCGTCATCGTCCCACAGAGCTTTGGAGGGCGCTTTGATCCAATCAATCGCCTCGGCAGCTTTCATCCAAAATGCCTCTGGGTCTTGCTGCCAACCCGCATAAATTTCTTTATAGGACATTTCTTCGCCTCCGCTTCAACTTCGAGAGGGTTATTCCCTATCGCAGGCTTGGACGCAACATTGGGCTTGCGCTAACAGTTTGGCATGCGACGATCCGCCATTGCATCATGCAGACCACTCGTGGAAAATAGCGATTAACCCACTGTGATATGAGAGAGAGACTATGCAAAACATACGCGCCGAAGTGGTGTTACCTACCAAACAATTGCGAGATGATATTCCGTTTTTCACCAAAACCCTTGGGATGCGGATGGATGAAATTTTTCCGGCCGATGATCCCAGCGTGGCGGTGTTTTCTGGCTATGGTTTGCGGGTGCGGGTGCAAAAGGACGCTCAGACTCTCCCCGGGTTGTTGCGCATCCTTTGCGACGACCCGATGTTGATTGCGGGTGGTCAAACCGAATTGATTGCGCCTAATGGCACGCGCATCGAAATTGCCGCTCTTGCCCCGCCTGTAGAGATGCCGCCGGTCGCGCATGAGTTTGTGATGCGCCGCATGGCCGATCAAGCACCTTGGGTTATTGGGCGTGCGGGCATGCACTATCGTGATCTGATTCCCAGCCGTTTGGGCGGTTCAATCATCGCCAGCCATATTCGCATCCCTGGCGGCGGGCCTGTGCCGGATATGGTGCATTTCCACTCCGTCGGCTTCCAGCTGATCTATTGCTATAAAGGGTGGGTGGATTTGGTTTATGAGGACCAAGGCCCACCGTTCCGGCTTGAAGCTGGAAATTGTGTCATTCAACCACCGGAAATTCGTCACCGCGTGCTCTTTGCCAGTGAGGATTTGGAGGTGATTGAAATCGGTGTGCCCGCCGAACATATCACCACCTTAGATCACAACATGGAATTGCCAACGGAGCATATGCGCCCCGACCGGCTGTTTGCGGGGCAGAAGTTCGTTCATTACAAAGCGAATGAAACTGAATGGCGTCCTTTCCGCCTGCCGGGGTTTGTGGCGCGCGATACGATGATTTGTGCCAATACAGGCGCGGTGGCCGGGGTTCAGGTGGTCAAACCGGCGCCGGGCGCGCCTGTTTGGGCCCGTCACACGAGCGATATTCACTTCACCTTCGTCTTGCATGGTCAATTGACTCTGCAAAGCAAAGAGCAGGCGGCGCAAACCCTTGTGGCTGGCGATGCTTTTGTCATCCCGCCGAATATGGCCTGCCTATATAGCGCAGCTTCTGAGGATCTTGAACTTTTGGAGGTCAGTTTGCCGGGTGAATTTGAGACCCATTTCGAAGATGGGGCTTAAGAGGACGGGGCTTAAACTGTTAATCGCTGTAGCTTTTGCAGGTAGACGGGGGCCGCCATTGCGTATGTAATGCAAGACAGCGGCGCTGGGCGTCGATTTTGAAAGGTAACAGTCATGAGCAATGATCTAATTCTCGCGGCGTCTCAGGTTCGCCTGAAAGCCTATGTGCCCTATTCGAATTTCCCTGTTGGGGCTGCTTTGCGCACTGTCAGCGGTGCAATTTATGTTGGTTGCAACGTCGAAAATGTGGCCTATCCCGAGGGAACCTGCGCTGAGGCTGGTGCCATTGCTGCCATGTGTGCCGGCGGGGAATATGAGATTGCTGAAGTGGCCGTTATCGCCGGCGGAGACCGTCCCGTGCCGCCCTGCGGTGGATGTCGCCAAAAGCTGGCGGAATTTGCCAAAGGGCCGGTGACCGTGACGTTACTGGCGACCAATGGTGCGCAGGAGCGCACACTGGTGGGAGATTTGCTCCCCGGTGCTTTTGATCTGGATCATCTGACGTCTGGCACGGAGGAGCCGAAAGCCTGATGTTGACCCGTGACCTTCTTTTGGCTTTGCGAGAAGGCCGGTCCGTGCCGCCTGAAGCGGTGCAGGCTTTTGCAGCCCATTTGGGCGCGTCTGATATCAGTGATGCACAGGCCGGAGCATTTGCTATGGCAATTTGTTTGCAGGGACTAAGCGAGCAGGGGCGTGTGGCTCTGACACTGGGCATGCGAGACAGCGGCAAAGTGCTCGACTGGAACCTGCCAGGCAAGGTGATTGATAAGCATTCCACCGGCGGCGTCGGAGACTCAGTCTCCTTGATTTTGGCACCGATGCTGGCGGCAGCTGGCGCCTATATTCCAATGATTTCTGGGCGTGGATTGGGGCATACGGGTGGAACCTTAGACAAATTGGAGGCGATACCGGGCCTAAAAACGCAACTCAGTGAGGTCGAATTTCGAGCCATTGTGGCTGAGGTTGGCTGCGCAATCGTGGCACCAAGCCCGGATATTGCACCGGCCGATCAACGTCTTTATGCGGTGCGCGATGTGACTGGGACCGTCAGGTCTCGTGATCTTATCACGGCCTCTATTCTGGCCAAAAAATTAGCCGCTGGCCTGGAGGGTCTGGTGCTGGATGTTAAAACTGGCTCGGGCGCGGTGATGTCTGATCTTGGCCAGGCACGCGAGTTGGCGCAGGCTTTGGTGGCCACTGCCAATGGAGCAGGTTGCCCCGCCAGCGCGGTCTTGACGGATATGAGTCAACCTCTGATCCCCTCTATCGGAAATGCGCTTGAGATTGCCGATGTCATGCGCGCCTTTGAGACTGGGCAAGGGGCGATGGTCGAGGTGGCGCTAGAGCTTGGTACGCAGCTCTTAAAGCAAGCACAGGTGTTTTCTACCGAGACAGGCGCGCGTGATGGCCTACGCGCAACCTTGCAAGATGGCAGTGCAAAAGCCCGGTTTGGAGCGATGGTGAGAGCGCAGGGCGGCCCGGAGAATTTTGCAGATCGCTGGCAAGATTATTTGGAAATCGCGCCGGCCTATGAGCTGCGCGCAGCCGGCACAGGCTATTTGAGTGAGATAGATGGGACCGCGTTGGGGCAGGCCGTGGTTGCTCTTGGCGGCGGGCGGCAGCGCGAAGATGATCAGATCGACCATTCCGTTGGCCTATCGGACATTGCTCGGCTGGGCACGCATCTGCGCAAAGGCGCGCCGATCGCGCGGCTGCATTGTCGAAATGCGAAGCAAGCGGAGGTCGCCCTGCGCGCTATTGAGAGTGCCCTCACTTTGAGTTCCGAGCCGCCGGTCTTGCCGGATTTGATCATGGAACGGGTTATGCCAACAAAGGCCGAAAAACATGGCTAGGGCTTTCGTGATTGTTCTGGATTCTCTGGGCTGTGGTGGCGCGCCTGATGCTGCGGAATTTGGCGATCTGGGGGCCAATACTCTGGGCCACATCATTCAGGCGCGGCAGGGTGATTTGCATATGCCGAATTTGGCGGCCTTGGGCCTCGGCGAAGCTCTCCAACAGTCCAGCGGTCTCCCCTCTCCATGGCCGGCGGCGAGCGCGGGGGTTTGGGCGGTGGCGCGTGAAATATCCAAGGGCAAAGATACCCCATCGGGCCATTGGGAGTTGGCTGGGGTGCCGGTGCCTTGGGATTGGCATTATTTTCCTGATGAAACGCCAGCGTTTCCGCCGCAAGTCCTAGCGGCACTTCAAGATTTTGCAGGTGGCAGCCTGGCCAATTGCCACGCCTCCGGGATGCCGGTGATTGAGGCTTTTGGCGCTGAGCATCTGCGTTCTGGCTTGCCGATTTGCTACACTTCAGTGGATAGCGTGTTCCAGATTGCGGCCCATGAAGATCATTTCGGATTGCAAAATCTGTATGATCTTTGCCAAGATATGGCGGGCATTGTGCATGAGATGAAAGTCGGGCGGGTGATTGCTCGGCCCTTTGTTGGGTCGCCAGAAACGGGATTTCAGCGCAGTTTGAATCGCAAGGATTTCGCGATGGACCCTCCGTCTGCGACCCTTTGCGAGTGGGTGATGCAGGCCGGTCGGCCAGTCCATGCGATCGGTAAAATCGGTGACATTTTTTCGATGCGAGGCATTACGCGCTGCCGCAAGGGCAGTGATGCGCAGCTGATGGAGCATTTGGCTGATGAGATGCAGCAGGCACCGGAGGGCAGCTTCATTTTTGCAAATTTTGTGGAATTCGACACAGCTTTTGGCCACAGGCGCGATGTGGAAGGCTATGCGCGGGCGCTGGAATGGTTTGATGCGCAGATTGGTCCCATTTTGACCCAAAGCCGGCCGGAT
>NYTV01000098.1 GCA_002683685.1 Paracoccaceae bacterium | reverse complement strand
TGATTTTACAAGCTTATGATTTTTTAGAGCTGAACCGCCGATATGGGTGCCTCTTTCAAATGGGCGGCTCTGATCAATGGGGCAATATCGTTAATGGGATTGACCTCACCCGCCGGGTGCTGAACCATGAGATTTACGGCCTTACCTCACAGCTGATGACCACATCCGACGGCAAGAAAATGGGCAAATCCCAAAATGGTGCCGTCTGGCTCAATGCCGATATGCTCTCTGCCTATGAGTTTTGGCAATTTTGGCGCAACACCACTGATGCGGACACTGGGCGGTTTTTGAAACTTTATACTGAGCTGCCGATTGAGGAATGCGAACGTCTTGGGGCCTTGCAAGGCTCAGAGATCAACAGCGCAAAAATCATTTTGGCCAATGAAGTCACAAGTTTGTTGCATGGGGCTGAGGCTGCAAGGACGGCAGAAGCCACCGCACGCGACGTTTTCGAAAAAGGCGGCACGGGTGATGATTTGCCCACGCTGACCCTTAATGCCGCCGATGTCGCAGACGGCATTTCCATCGTTCAACTTTTGGTGAAATCCGGTTTGGCCAATAGTGGCAAAGAGGCGAAGCGCTTGATTGCTGAAGATGGGGCAAAGCTCAATGACGCGCCGCTCAGCGACACCGGCCTTGTGCTGCAAGCGGGAGATCTTGCAGTGCCGATAAAGCTGTCAAAAGGCAAGAAGAAACACGCATTGGTGCAGCTGGGATGACGGGCCGCACCGCTCAAACCTTCGACCCACCAGTGGTAGAGGCCTATAGCTGGCTGGAAGGCAAAGACTTTTCACAGCGCGCTTTGATCAACGTCAGCCAAGCCGCGCCGATCGCCCCGCCGCCGGCGTCTTTGCGGGCGCACATGGCCAAAGTCATTGAGGAAGAGGACACCCATCTTTATGGGGCGGTTCTCGGGCGGCCTGCCCTTCGCGAAGAATTGGCCCGTCACAGCAGCGCGCTGTATCATGGAAACGTCACAGCGGCGCAGGTGGCCATAACATCCGGATGCAATCAAGCCTTCAGCGCGGCCATTGCCTCTCTATGCTGCGATGGTGACGAGATCATTCTGCCCACCCCCTTTTATTTCAATCACAAAATGTGGCTGGACATGAGCGGCCTGCGCTGCTGCTCTTTGCCCTGTGAAGGAGATATGATCCCCGATCCCGCGCAGGCGGCCCGGCGTATCACTGATCGCACCAAGGCCATTGTGCTGGTGAGCCCCAACAACCCTTGCGGGGTGGAATATCCAGCAGATACCATTCTGGCCTTTTATAATCTCGCCAAATCGCATGGGCTTGCCTTAATCATCGATGAAACCTACCGCGATTTCCACAGTCAAAGCGGCCCACCCCATAGCCTGTTTGAGCAAGAAGATTGGCAAAATACGCTCATTTCGCTTTATTCTTTCTCTAAGGCCTATCGGTTAACCGGTCACCGTGTTGGGGCGATTGTCGCTGGCGAGACGCGGCTGGCACAGATTGAGAAATTTCTCGACACGGTGACAATTTGCCCAAGCCAGCTGGGCCAAAAAGCAGCCCTCTGGGGGCTGCAAAACTTGAGTGACTGGCTGGGCCAGGAGCGGCGTGAGATCCTAACCCGCCGCCAAGCCATCATAGATAATTTCCCCACGCTGGCCGCAAAAGGCTGGCGACTTTTGGGGCTCGGTGCCTATTTTGCCTATCTGGAACACCCCTTTGACACCGACGCAACCGAGCTTGCGCAAAACCTCGTCGCCGAGGCCGCGGTGCTCGCCCTCCCGGGGTCTATGTTCGTTCCGGCCGGGGATGAAACGGGTCAAAGTCACATGCGTATCGCATTTGCAAATATCAACGCAGAAATGATCGTTGTTTTATTTGACAGAATGGCACAGGTAAGCCAGTAACTGGCTTGCTGCTGTGCTGTTGTTGGCTTAAGCATTTTGGAACTGAATTAAAGGGATCGCCCCAATGGCTACGAAGAAAAAATCTGGTGCAAGCAAACTCGCGGTATGGATTATCGTCGGGCTATTGATGTTTGGCATGATCGGGTTTGGGGCGGCCGGATTCAGCGGCACGCAGCGCAGCCTAGGCAAAGTGGGTGATAAGACCGTATCCATTTCCTCTTACAGTTCCGCCCTGCAAAACGAGATGGCACAATTTCAAGAGCAAATCGGCCGCAACATTACCCCACAAGAAATGCAGGCCATTGGCCTCGATCAGCGGGCGTTGAACCGGGTGGTCACCACGCGGGCTTTAGATCAATTGGTCACTGATCTCGGCCTGTCTGCGGGCGATGCGCGGGTGCGTGAACAGGTGGTTGAAATCCCAGCCTTCCAAGGGCTTGATGGCGAATTTGATCGCGAGTCCTATGCAGAGGTCTTGCAGCGCAACAACCTCAAAGAGGCAGATTTTGAAACCTCCCTGCGTGAAGACGCCGCGCGCCGGATCCTGCGAGAGGCCGTTCAGACAGGCGTCACCGCCCCGGAGGCCTATGCCAAAGCCTTGGTCGCCTATCTCGCCGAGACACGGGATTTCTCTTGGGCGCGCCTCACTCAGGACATATTGGTCAGCCCCGTGCCCGAGCCTCGCGAAGAAGATCTGGTCGCCTATCACAGCGACAACCCAGCCGATTTCACAACATTGGCTGCAAAATCTATCACCTATATCTGGCTCACCCCAGCCATGTTGGCCGATAGCTTCGAAATCCAAGAGAGCGATTTGCGCGCCGCCTATGACGCGCGCAGTGATGAATTCATTCAATTGCCCCGGCGACTGGTCGAACGGGTGATTTTCCCCTCGCAAGAGGCGGCTGAAAACGCCATGGAGTCGATTACGGAGCAATCGGTCACATTCGAAGAGGTGGTCGAGGCCAGAGGTTTGACCCTGCAAGATGTTGATCTTGGCGATATGACAGAGGCAGAGCTGGGCGCAGCCGGGCCGCTGGTCTTCTCACTGGAGGAGCCTAGCGTCATCGGTCCAGCGCAGACCGACTTGGGCCCTGCCTTATTTCGCGTTAACGCCATCTTGGATGGGAATGTGCAAAGCTTTGACTCTGTGCGAGATCAATTGAAGCTGGATGTTGCTTTGGATCTGGCCACGCGCCAGATCGCTGAGATCGCCGAAGAGGTCGATGATCTTTTGGCCGGTGGTGCGAGCTTGGAAGATGTAGCCAGTGAAACCGATCTGCAATTGGCCGCTCTGGATTGGCATCTACAGACCGAAGGCGGCATTTCTGACTATGAAGAATTCCAAACCGCTGCGGCCGCTGTGACAGCTGAAGATTTTCCAGAGCCTGGAAATTTGAGCGATAATGGCATCTTTGCACTGCGCCTTGATGGGGAGATACCCGCCGAGCTGCAACCCTTGCAGAGCGTGCGCGAGACGGTGGCCGAAAGCTGGAGAGCGCAACAGATACAGCAGCAATTGCGGGACTTGGCCGAAAGCATCGCCGCGCAGGTCTCGCTCGATGCGCCTCTGGCGAGCTTTGGACTGACGGAAAATCTACAAGACGATATGAACCGCAATGACACAGTCGATGGAACGCCCCCGGCTTTGGTGGCAACCGCTTTTGAAATAGAGCTGGGCAAAGCCGCTGTGTTGGATGCGGCCGAGGGGGTGATCATCCTCGCGCCTCGTGCAATCCGTGCCGCCGATTTTGAGGACGCGCAAGTGAAATCCCTCATAGGCATTTTGGGTAATCGCATCGACACCACCCTTGCGAGTGACGTCCTCGACGCCTTCAGCAATGCCGCACGCAGTGCGGTGGATGTTGAGATCAATCCAACAACGCTGCGCTCGGTTAATAGCAGCCTGCTGGGCGGTGGATAAGACCAATGCAACTCACACCGTCCTACGAAGAATTTGCCGCTAAATACGAGGCCGGCGAAAATCAACTGGTCTATTCGCGCCTTGCGGCCGATCTCGACACCCCCGTTTCAGTCATGCTGAAACTCTCTGACGCGCAGAGGGACAGTTTCATCCTAGAAAGTGTGACCGGCGGCGAGATTAGAGGCCGCTATTCAATTATTGGCCTCAAACCAGATTTGATTTGGCGCTGCCACGATACGGTCAGCGAGATCAACCGCGAGGTCCGGTTTGATCGCAACAGTTTTGCACCGCAGGACGGCAATCCCTTGGACGGGCTGCGCGCTTTAATAGCGGAATGCCGCATAGATATGCCTGCTGATTTGCCGGCTGCCGCAGCCGGACTTTTTGGCTATCTCGGCTATGACATGATCCGCTTGGTTGAGCATTTACCAGATATCAATCCAGACCCCATCGGTGTGCCGGACGCGATCATGATCCGCCCAACCGTTGTCGCCGTGCTGGATGGCGTCAAAGGGGAGGTGACGCTTGTCTCCCCGGCATGGGTCAATTCCGGCCTCTCAGCCCGCGCCGCCTATGCCCAGGCCGCCGAACGGGTCATGGATGCCCTGCGTGATCTCGAGCGCCCGGTGAGCTCGACCCACAGAGAACTCAGCGGCGCGGCTCATGTGGGTGCGCCCGTGTCAAACTTCACCAAAGACGGCTACCTCGCAGCTGTCGAAAAGGCTAAGGATTACATCAAGGCCGGGGACATCTTCCAGGTCGTGCCTGCACAGCGCTGGGCGCAAGACTTCACACTCCCCCCCTTCGCCATGTATCGCGCGCTGCGGCGGATAAATCCCTCGCCATTCATGTTCTTTTTTAATTATGGCGATTTTCAAATCATTGGTGCCAGCCCAGAAATCCTGGTGCGATTAATGGATAATGAGGTCACGATTCGACCAATTGCCGGCACGCGCAAGCGCGGCGCCAATGCGGAAGAAGATAAGAGCTTAGAGGCCGATCTCTTGGCTGATCCCAAAGAGCTTGCCGAGCATCTCATGCTGTTGGACCTGGGACGCAACGACGTGGGGCGAGTTGCCAAAATTGGCACCGTGCGTCCGACAGAAAAATTTTCAGTTGAGCGCTATAGCCACGTCATGCATATCGTGTCGAATGTCGTGGGCGAGCTGGATCAGACACATGATGCCGTCGCGGCGCTCTTGGCAGGCCTGCCCGCCGGAACGCTCTCAGGCGCGCCTAAAGTTCGAGCCATGCAGATCATTGATGAATTGGAGCCGGAAAAACGCGGCGTTTACGGCGGCGGCTGCGGATATTTCTCCGCTGGCGGAGATATGGACATCTGTATTGCGCTGCGCACAGCTGTGCTCAAGGATGGCAAGCTCTATTCGCAGGCCGGCGGCGGTGTTGTCTATGACAGCGATCCTGAAGCGGAATATCAAGAGACGGTGAATAAGGCCAAGGCCGTATGGACAGCCGCAGCTGATGCGGCAAATTTTGCCGGCAGAGGCAACGGGTAGCGGCCACCCCTATTTGACTGACGGACCGAAAGAGCACAGGCTGTCACCCCAGCCACCAGTAAGATTGAAAGCCACATAGGGGCTTGTCAAAATCTCAACCATGCATCACATTCCAATTATGGAATAAGTGGAGGATCCAAGCTGTGCCAATCTCAAGACGTGATTTCCTCAAATCCAGCGGCGGGGCCGCGTTACTCGCCAGCGGAGCAGTTTGGACACCACAAGCCGCGCATGCGCAGCTCGATTTAGGTGACATGCGCCTCGATGTGCTCAGCGATGGCAGCCTGCGCCTGCCCGGCAGTTTTATCTTTGGGCCAATGCCACAGGATAAATTGGCTCCAGTATTGGAAGCCTATGATCAATCTCCAGATTTGCTAACGCCGCCATGCAATGTCACGCTCTTGCGCCATGGCGGGCGCAATATCCTTTTTGATGTTGGCTCCGGGCCAGATTTTGCCCCGACCGCAGGGCTGCTCCTCGATTCGCTCGACACGCTTGGTCTCGCTCCAGAAGACATCACCGATGTGGTCTTCACCCATGGGCATCCCGATCACCTCTGGGGCTTGCTGGATGAGTTTGATGATCCCTTGTTTACCGAAGCCTCCTATCTCATTGGCAAAACCGAATGGGACTATTGGATAGATCCCAATACCGTCAACCGCATTTCCAGCGACCGCGTCCCCTTCGCTGTGGGTGCCAAACGACGTCTGGAAGCCATTGAAGATAAAATTGAATTTTTCAAAGACGGCGAAGAGATCCTGCCCGGAGTGGCCGCAAGGGCCAGTTTCGGCCATACACCTGGGCATATGGCATTTGAAATTCGCTCCGGCGCGCAAGCCGCCATGGTGGTTGGCGATGCGATTGGCAATGACCATGTGGCCTTGGCGCGTCCCAATTGGATCTCAGGATCGGATCAGGATGGGGAAGCCGGTGCGGCCACACGGGTCAGCTTGCTTGACCAAATCGCGACAGAGCAAATGCCGATGATTGGGTTTCATATCAATCAAGGCGGCATCGGCAGAGTTGAGAAAGCCACCGAAAGCTATCATTTCATTGCGGAGACCTAAATTATGCTGAAAAAAGTTATTCTATGCAGCCTCTTGGCCAATCCAGTACTTGCCAGCGAAGATATTGCCGATCAATACCCCGCCTCCATGCTCTATTCGAAACCTGTTGAGGTCATCCCTGATGTGTTTTCCGCCATCGGCGCAACGGCCCCCTCGACCTATGAGAATGCTGGACATAACAACAATCTAAGCTTCATCATGACCGGCGATGGGGTCGTGGTCATCAACGGCGGCGGCTCTTATCTTTTGGCACAGGCGCTACATGAAGAGATCAAATCCCTCACCGATCAACCGGTGCGCCTCGTGATCAATGAGAACGGCCAGGGTCATGCCATGCTGGGCAATTCTTATTGGGCGGATCAAGGTGTCAAGATCGTCGCCCATATCGACGCGGCCCATGAGTTTGAAGATCGCGGCGCGCAAAGTCTCAATGGAGCCGAGAACCGCCTGCAAGAGCGCGCGCAAGGCAGCCGAGTTGTTTTGCCCGATGAAACCTTTGAAGAGCGCTACACTGTCCCCTTTGGCAATATGGACATTCAAGCTCTGCATATTGGTCCCTCGCACAGCCCGGGTGACATCGTGGTTTGGCTGCCAGAACAAAGCCTAGTGATCGCAGGTGACATCGCGTTTCATGAGCGCATGTTGCCTATTTTCGCGGACACTATCACAATTGATTGGCTCGAGACTTGGGAAGAAGAATTTGAAAAACTTGCGGCGACCTATGTCATTCCTGGCCATGGGCATCCCACGAATATGGACCAAGTGCGCCGATACACCCGTGACTATCTCGTCTATCTGCGCGAAAAAGTGGGTGAACATCTTGATGCCGGCGGTGACCTCGCAGGCGCCTATTATGTTGACCAAAGCCCCTATGCCCATCTCGACACATTTGAAGAATTGGCCACGAAAAACGCCGGCCGCGTCTTTGAGCAGATGGAATTCGAATAAGGGCTAAAACTACTGCGCGACCATGGGTTTGCGCGCCAATTCGCATTTTGTCCACAGATCGCTGAGAGCCGCGACCAAAGCGTCAATATCAGCTGGGGAATGAACCGGCGACGGGGTGATGCGCAAACGCTCCGTGCCGCGTGGCACCGTGGGATAGTTGATCGGCTGAATGTAAATGCCATAATCGCGCATCAAGATATCGGATATGAACTTACATTTCACCGCATCCCCGACAATCACCGGGATAATATGGCCAGGATTTTGCACGTGAGGAATGCCGAGCGCATCAAAGCGCACCCGAACCTCGGCCACGCGATCGGCATGGGCCTGACGCTCCTGCTGGCTCACCTTTAAATGTCGCACAGAGGCGGTGGCCCCGGCCACAACCACGGGCGGCAGAGCGGTTGTGAAAATGAATCCGCTGGCGAAACTGCGTAGGAAATCACAAAGCTCTGCCGAGGCGGCGACATAGCCACCGACCACACCATAGGCTTTGCCCAATGTGCCTTCGATGACGGTCACACGATCCATGACCCCTTCTTGTTCGGCAATGCCGCCGCCCCGCGGGCCATAAAGCCCCACCGCATGCACCTCATCGAGATAGGTCATTGCGTTGTATTTTTCCGCCAGGTCACAAATTTCAGCGATGGGAGCAATGTCACCATCCATGGAATAGACGCTTTCAAAGGCTATAAGTTTCGGTCGATCCAAGGGCTGCGCAGCCAATTTGGCCTCAAGATCCGCCAAATCATTGTGCTTCCAAATTTGCCGCTGGGCTTTTGAGTGGCGAATGCCTTCAATCATGGATGCGTGATTCAGAGCGTCCGAAAGCACCAAACACTCCGGGATACGCGCCGCCAAAGTGCCAAGTGCCGCCCAGTTTGAGACATAGCCAGAGGTGAACAACAGCGCGGCAGGCTTGCCATGCAGATCGGCCAATTCCTCTTCGAGCTCCATATGATATTGCGTGGTGCCAGAGATATTGCGGGTGCCGCCTGCCCCTGCGCCACTGGCATCAATAGCGGCATGCATGGCGCTCACCACATCGGGATGCTGCCCCATGCCGAGGTAATCATTGGAGCACCAAATCGTCACCTTCTGCGGATGCTCCCCAAACGAGGTCGCATGGGGGAAATTACCATTGTGGCGCTCCAGATTGGCAAATACGCGATAATCGCCGCTTGCGCGCAGCTTGTCTAAAGATGTTTTGAAAAACGCGTCATAATTCATGTCAATCTCCAAGCGCGTCTTGGACCAAAGAGTCGAGCAAAGCTTGAACCTCTTGCATAATGCCATCGGGATATCTGCGATATCCAATCTTCACCTCACCCTCGCGATCCGCAACAAAAATTGAATAGGGACAATGAGCCACATTCATCGGATTGGCCTCCATCACCCGGCGCGAGACAACCGCAGAACAAAACAAAAAGATATCCGCCGCATCAAAAATTCTGACCTCACTGCCAAGATCTTGACCTGTCCGTGCGAGCATCTCACCTGTATGGCTGACGTAATCAATCACCAGGCCCGCGTCTAAAATCGCACTTTCAACGCTAAAGGTTGCATCTTCGAAAGAGCCGTCAAAAGCATAGGTTATCGCCGGGGATTGCGCCGCAACGGACCCGGTCAAATTCAGGGCCAATATAAGGGAAAGGCCAAACCCTAAGCATGTGTTGCGCATGATCTATCCTTGCCTCGCTTTGAATGGCGTCTTATGGGCGCACCAAGGTTCAACCGGTGTCATCAAACGTCACCAGACCCGCGACACCGGCCGGAACTGTCTCCACCAAGGTCATCACAACCGGCGGCGCTTTGCTCTCTTTTTCGTCATGCTGGCAAGCCCATTTGCGCATACCGCCAGGGTTACATTCGGCATTGAGGCGGGCCCGCCCGCCTCAAACCAGGGGATCATCCCGCGATCTTACTCGAAGGTTTTTAAATATTCGATGACAGCCGCTTGATCTGCTCCCTTTCGGAGCCCGGCGAAGGACATTTTTGTGCCCTTGAGATAGACTTTTGGCTTGGCCAAAAAGGCTGCCAATTCCGCTTCAGACCAAATTAATCCATCCTGCGCGGCACTGCGCAGCGCTTTGGAATATTTGAAACCCTCCACAGATCCCGCGGCCGCGCCCACAACTCCATTCAAAATGGGGCCAGAGCGGTTTTTCGCTTTGCCGCCGACCTGATGGCAAGCTTTACATTTTTTGAACACTTTCTCACCGGCCGCCGCCAATTCCATATCAATTGCAGGTACTTCTGACTCGGGAGCAGGTTCTGGCGCGGCGGCGGCATTGACCTCAGTGGCGCCTGAATTTGCATCCAGCTCCGGGGTCACATCCAAAACCAAAGCGCGCATGGTGATCTCAACACTGTCTTTACAATTTGTCATGCAAGGCTCACCTGACCAAATTGCATATTCCGCCTCGGGGCGATCATCCATGATGAACCCCTGCGCATTTGGCATTTCGAAATCCATGAAGTTTTCATGAGACAATACGAAATCATCCTCAATCAAGTCATTGGAATACAATATATAAGCAACAATTGCATAGACTTCATCATCGCTCAGAGTGCCGGCGCTGCCGTAGGGCATGGAGCGTTTGATGTAATCATAGGCAGTGGTCAAATGCGGCCAGTAGGAACCCACGGTTTTCAAAGGATCTTCATGATCCAGCGTATCTGCCCCGCCTGCCAATTTTGGCCAATTGTCTATGCCTTCGGCGAAATCCCCGTGGCAGGCCGCACATTTTTCGGCGAAAATCTCTTCGCCTATGAGCGCGTCACCGGAGCCCTCGGGCAAGCCATCGCCCTTCACATTGATGTCCCAGTCCCAGGCGGCAATTTCGGCGGGCAAAGCAGCCCGGCCCAAGCCAAGTTTTTCGGCCATGACAGGCGCGGCCAGGCAGGAAGCCGTCAAAGCGATAGTAAAAGATTTAAGATACTTCGACATTTTCTGTCTCCCCGTTTTCACGCACCCACCAGGTTTGAATACAATTATTGTGATAAATTGAGTTGAGACCGCGCACCTCTCGCAAGTGTGCTTTGGTCGGCTGGACATAGCCCGTCTCATCCATCGCCCGCGATTGCAAAAGCATTTCAGAACCGTCCCAATCCATGTCTAGATAAAAGCGGGTGAGGGCCATTTTCTCGCCAGGCTTGGCCAGGCGGGCGGTCTCCCAGGTCTTGCCACCGTTTTTAGACACATCCACGCGTGTGATGGCTCCATTGCCAGACCAGGCCAATCCGGTGATCACCAATGGCCCTTTGCCATGGGTGATAGGAGCTTGTGGGCTGGGCGAGGTGACAACGGACTTCGCATCCATTGCCCATGTCCATTTGCGGCTGATACCATCCGCGAGCGTATCGGTATATTTTGATGTTTCTTCGCGCGATTCAACAGGCTCATTTGTCACTTCAATCCGGCGGATCCATTTGACCCACATATTGCCTTCCCAACCGGGCACAACCAAACGCACCGGATAGCCATGCTCTTTGCGCAGAGCTTCACCATTGGCTTTGAAGGCCACCAAGACATCATCCAAAGCCTTTTCCATAGGAATAGATCGCCCGTTCGATGAAGCATCCGCCCCTTCCACGAAGACCCATTTGCCCGCAGTGTCATAGCCGGCTTCCTGCAACAGCAGGCGCAGAGGCACGCCGGTATATTCCATATTGTGGATCATTCCATGAGTGAACTGAACCCCATTCAATTGAGCACCTGCCCACTCCATGCCAGTATTGGCAGCACATTCACAAAAGTAGACATGTTGTTCC
>NYTV01000097.1 GCA_002683685.1 Paracoccaceae bacterium | reverse complement strand
CGCATGGCAGCGGATGCAGCCTAATGGTAGATACATTGAACTTTGATCTGGTCAGCCCTGAAAGAAGCCTCGCTTCTTTCGCGGCGACTGCGGTCCAGATTCCGGGATCGGAAGGGGATATGACAGCCATGGCGAGCCATGAGCCTGTTTTGACAACTTTGCGGCCCGGTGTCTTGTCTGTAACCGCCCCGAGCGGGGTCAGCGAATTTGTCGTTACCGGCGGTTTTGCTGAGGTTACAGCGCAGGGCGTCACTGTGATTGCGGAACGTGCGATGGCAAAGGCGGATGTCACCCAGGATGACATGAATGATATCATCGCTGGCGCAGCTGAAGCAGTTGAAAAAGCCAGCGAAGAGGCACAGGAGGTAGCACGCAAGCTTCAGTCTGATGTGGCCGCTTTGGCAGCCGCCTTGGGCCTCAACGCCGCTTAAGCGTTCTGATATTATATGAAATGGGCCCCGAGTGGGCCCGTTTCCTTTTTAAGACATTGTATTTAAAATGGGAAATATAGAGTTTGCAGCATGAAATGCTTATCATCACATACCATCGGGATGAATCAAGGCACGTTTGAACTGTTTTCAGACTTTCAAGATGGTGGAGAAATGTGGACAGGTTCCGTCCCTCGCAAAGTTTCGCGGGCTGTTGAGTTTTCGGAAGCCTTTAGCGCGCAACCGATGGCTCACGTGAGCCTCTCCATTTGGGATATGGGCAATGACAGCAATGCCCGCGCTGACATCCGGGCGGAAAATGTGACTGTGACAGGATTTGATCTGGTATTCCGAACCTTATCTGACACGCGCATTGCTCGGGTGAGTGCCAGTTGGCTGGTGATTGGTGAAATGGCAGATCCTGACCAATGGCAACTCTACTAATGCGCAGCCATTAGCCGCAGTCGTAAATGCCCTCATAAATCGCCGATAAAGCTTCGGTTGAGAAAAGCGAGGAAACCGACGTGCCGCTCCATGTGTTCAGAATGGCCTGCGCAAACATGGGGGCAGTTTGAACAATCCGGATATTGGGCGCATTCACGACCGCATCTGTGGCCTCGATCGTATCCGTAATGACCAGGTTTTTCATCACAGATTTGGTAATCCGATCCACCGCCGGGCCTGATAGAACTCCGTGGGTGATGTAGGAATGTACTTCCTTTGCACCATTCTCCATCAAAACATCAGCCGCTTTGCACAGTGTTCCAGCGGTATCGACGATATCATCCACAATCAAGCAGCTGCGGCCTTCTACATTGCCAATTACTGTCATCTCTGCCACTTCGCCAGCCTTCTCTCGGCGTTTGTCGACGATGGACAGAGGCGCACCAATGCGTTGTGCTAAATCTCGCGCGCGCGCCACGCCACCCACATCGGGGGAGACCACCATCAGGTTATCCAATTGGTCTTTGAAATGATGTTTGACGTCTAGGGCAAAGACAGGGGACGCGTAGAGATTATCGACTGGAATGTCAAAAAATCCCTGAATTTGTGTGGCATGAAGATCAAGGGTGAGAACCCGCTCAATGCCGGCCTCTTCGAGCATATTGGCCACCAGTTTGGCGGTGATCGGCGTGCGGGCTTTGCTGCGACGGTCTTGGCGTGCGTAGCCAAAATAAGGGATCACAGCGGTGACGCGGCTGGCCGAAGAGCGTTTCAGAGCATCGGCGATGATCAAAAGCTCCATGAGCGCATCATTGGCGGGGCGGGAGGTTGGTTGGATGATGAACATATCCTCATCGCGGACATTTTCGAACACCTCGACGAAAATTTCGCCATCGTTGAAACGTTCAACCCGCGCGTCCACAAGATCCACATTCATGCCCCGATGTAGAGACATGCGCCGTGCGACTGAGCGCGCCAACTTTAAGTTGGAATTCCCAGCGATTAGTTTCGGACCGTGAACAGAAGCCATTCGTGTTATCCTCTACGATACCTGCGAGCCTGAGTCGCATATTGTTGACATGGCTTACCATGCGGTTTCTGCTCGGCACAGGTTTGATACACAAAAAGGTGACGCTCATGGCACATATTGACTACTTTTTCGCGACAATTTCTCCTTTTACCTATTTGGCAGGCACTGGCCTCGAAGAGATCGCGCAAAAACATGGGGCAACGATCGCCTACAAGCCCATGGATTTGATGACCGTCTTTAGCCGCACGGGTGGGGTTCCGCCGAAAGATCGTCACATCAGTCGTATTGAACTGCGTGCACAAGAGCTGCCGCGGCAGGCCAAAAAGCGCAAACTGCCGCTCAATCTGCAGCCAGCCTTCTTTCCGGTGAATATGGCGCCGTCCTCCTATGCTGTCATCGCCGCATCGACCTATGGAGATGGAGATTTAGGCGCATTGGTACATGGGTTTACCCGTGCGGTTTGGGCAGAGCAGAAAGATATTTCACAACCCGAGGTCATCGCAGACTGTCTCAAAGCTGCTGGTTTTGACCCAAGCCTTGGCGATAAAGATATGATCGGTTCGGCGGAGCAATACGCCAAAAACATCGAAGATGCGGTCGCTGCAGGCGTCTTTGGTGCGCCGTTCTATATTACAGACAAAGATCAGCGGTTTTGGGGGCAGGATCGTCTGGAAGATCTAGACCTTGTACTGTCAGGCGCTCTTTGAGCTTCAAAAACACCGGGCGGGACTGGCCCGCGCCCGGTGATACGCATTCTATCCATGTAAGATCTCTATGAAACGGTCGACATCCTCTGGGCTTGCGGACCAATCGGTCACCAAACGGGCGGGCAAGAGCTCATCGGCCGATCCGGTTTTATGATCGCCTGCCATAAGGTAATAGTGCGCCCCCGCGGCATGAAGCCTTTGATGTGCAGCGCGGGACCATTGTGCGAAGAGGATATTGGCCTGCGGTTCAAAATCGAGCACAACGCCAGGTGTTTGCTTGAGCCCTTGCGCTAGTCTTGCGCAGGCGGCATTAGATTTTTCCGCCATATCTAGCCAAAGATCTCCGGCCAAATAGGCTTGCATTTGCGCAGCCAGAAAGCGGTGCTTTGAAAAGAGATGCGCGCCGCGTTTGCGCCGCAGCTCGAATTCCCAGGCGTGTTTTGGATCAAAGAAGACAACCGCCTCCACCGCCATTAATCCGTTTTTGGTTCCGCCAAAGGTGACGGCGTCGATGCCAGATTTCCAAGTCATGTCAGCCGCGCTGCATTCAAGGGTTTGTAAGGCATTTGCGAAGCGCGCCCCGTCCATATGCAGCGGCAGACCAAAGTCCTTACATGTGACGGAGATGTCTTGGATTTCCGCGAGGCTATAGATCGTACCGCGTTCTGTGGCTTGGGTGATGGAAACCGGGCCGCGTTGCGGCCCATGCACGCCGCGGGTCTCTTCTGCCAAGATTGACGAGCGCAGGTTTTGCGCGGTTATTTTCGCGTCATCACCCGGTACGAGTGTGAGCTTGGTCCCACCGGAATAAAATTCGGGGGCATTGCATTCATCTTCATGGATATGCGCCACCGTATGGCAAAACACCGTCTCCCAGGGTTGAGACAGCGTGGCAAGGATCAAGGAATTTGCGGCCGTTCCAAGCGAGACCAGATAGACCGCGGCCTCTGGGGCTTCAAACACATCCCGGATATCCTGCACAGCCTGTGCAGTGGCGTCATCAGCGCCGTAGGGCAGGGCATAGCCCATGTTTGACGCATTGAGCGCTTCCATGACATTAGGGTGCACGGGGCCGGTGTTATCAGACGCAAAATTCATCGCTTAATCCCCAATTATATGGTCTTCCCATTCCTCTTCCGGCACTTCAAATTCCGGTATCGTCCAACCTTTTACAGATATGCCGGCATCATGCACCGATTGCGCCGTTCCGCTGCGCAGCGGATGCCAGTCGGGAATTTCTTTGCCCTCAAACAATCGTTTATATGCGCAAGTGTTCGGAAGCCAATAGGCATGTTGTTCAATGGTTTCTGGGGTCATTCGGATGCATTCCGGCACGAAGTTCTGACGAATGCTATATTGAGAACATTGACAGGTCTCATTGTCAAGCAGACGGCAGGCAATGCGGGTGAGTGCAACATGCCCGGTGTCGGGATCCTCTAGTTTATTGAGGCAACAGCGGCCACAGCCATCGCAGAGCGCTTCCCATTCAGCTTCGGTCATCTTAGACAGCGGCATTGTCTCCCAAAATTTTGGGCGCATGGGCTTTGGGTTTGAATTGGCGCTCATAGCTGGCCCAGAATGCGGTGGGCACGGCTACAATCGGCATCCATCTGGGCAATTAATGCCTCAAGCCCATCGAAGGTCTCTTCACCGCGCAGATAGGCGACCAAACCGACTGACAGTGTTTCGCCGTAGAGATCGCCTTTAAAATCAAAGATAAAAGTTTCACAATTGGGCAGGTTTTGCCCAAACATGGGCCGCACACCAATTGACGCGGCACCATGATAGCTGCCTCTATGGGGGCCGGTGAGCACATCTACCAATACCGCATAGACCCCAAAGGCCGGCGGTTGTAGCCCCTCGATGGACATATTAGCCGTGGGATAGCCCAGCTCACGTCCGCGCTTTTCGCCATGTTCAACCGCGCCTTCCAGACGGTGCCAATGGCCCAGCATTGCCGCGGCGCGCTGTGGATCTGCGGCTGCTAAAGCTTTGCGAATATTGGTTGAGCTGATGATTTCTGCCTCGTGATTTTTCAAATCGGCAATCGTCACCTCAAAGCCAAGGTGTTGTCCATGCTCTATAAGCGTTTGTGCGGTTCCTGATCGGCCTTTGCCAAAGCAAAAATCAGCGCCAACCACCACATGCGTAAGACCGCAACCCTCGCTCAAAACCTCTTTACAGAAGTCCCAGGCACTCAGGTCACAAAGCGCTTGATCGAAAGGCAGCTCCAAGAGGATCTCAACTCCGAGCTTTTCTAGCCGATGCGCGCGGGCCTCGGCATTCATCAAGCGAAAAGGTGGGAGGTCTGTGCCATTTCTCTTGGCGAAAAAACTGCGCGGGTGTGGCTCAAAGGTTAGAACGCCCAAGGGTGCGCCACTCGAGCCAGCAGCGGCTCGGGCCACATCAATCACCGCTTGATGTCCCAAATGGACGCCATCGAAATTGCCGATTGCCACGGCCGCGCCACGGCCATCCTGCTCTGGAAGATTGGTTTGAAAACGCTTCATGAATTCCCCCTATCTCGCGAGAATGGGCAGAGCAAGCTGTGGCAGGTGAAACGGTGGCGTTTAGTCGAATTTTCGGGAAGGGGCTAAGACGGTGGCCTCGCCCGCCAGCACTTTTTTGCCATCAATGGAGCAATGGGTGTCAAGTTTGACCCGGCGGCGACCAAGATCAATATCGACCACTTCCACTTGTGCGGTGACCAGATCGCCCGGGCGTACAGGTGCTAAAAACTTGAGCGATTGTCCCAAATATACAGTCCCATGGCCCGGCAATTGCTCGCCAATCACTGCGGAGATCAAGCCTGCGGTTAACATACCGTGAGCAATCCGGCCCTCAAAAATCGTGTCATTGGCATAGTCGTCGTCAAGATGCACCGGGTTATGATCGGTGGAGACTTCGGCAAACATCTCAATGTCTCGATCGGTCACAACCTTGCGCAAATGCCGGGTCATGCCGATTTCGATATCTTCAATACAAATTGTGCCACGGGGCATGTTGTCGAGCATCTCGCACCTCAAGGTAATAATCGCAACGTCGTGATGTCGCCTGAGCAATAATATTACCTAAAGGAGAGATAAATCAAGAGGGCGTTAGCGTAATTTTCCGATGCAATAGGTCGGTTGCCGCATTTCTTTGGTCAAATAGGCCAAGAGAGCCGTAGGGTCGGGTTGATCTGTGGTCTGGGTTTCTTGGGCGGCCAAGCCTCCGGTGACAAAGAGCGAATCAAGATCTTCGCCCATCGCCCCATCAATATCGGTCAAAATTCCATCACCCACGCAGAGGATG
>NYTV01000096.1 GCA_002683685.1 Paracoccaceae bacterium | reverse complement strand
GACGGACATAGAACCTGATACGTCGCACAAGGCCACAATGTTGCGGGTGCGGTCGGGGCGACGTTTGCGCAACAGCCGGAGTGGTTCACCGCCTGTGGCAAGGCTTTGGCGGATGGTTTTGCGGAAATGCAGCCGATCACCTTTGCGCGCAGCAACGCGGCGGCGTGAACGTTTGTCGCGCAACGCGGCACCGATACGGCGGGCAACATCCTCGGCCTCGGCAATTTCTTCCGGCCGAACCATATCGCGTAGATCCCGACGGTTCAGGTTGCGGTTCTCTGTGGCAATCAATTTGCCGGTGCCGTCGCTTTCAGCAGCACCGTCTTGACCATCCGGAGCAGTCGCCGATCCGGCGCTTTGAGCGTCTTCGCCCTTGGCGTCACGCGATGAATGCACGTCGTCGTTGACGGCATTGGACAAAGACGGCGCAGCTTTCTGCCGGACCCGACCCATGTCCATCCAATAGCTGTCGAACAGGTCGTCAAACCGCTCGGCCTCTTCCTTGCACCCTGTGCATACGGCGCGCAGAGCCCGACGGCTGTCGCTGGGTTTTATGGCGTCAATCTCAACAAGGGCAGCCATGGCCAAATCTGCCTCGGCGACGCCCAGCCGCAAACCGTTTTGGCGCAAGTGTGCAATGAAACCCACGACCCGCGCCGCCGGACCCGGATCGCGGGCCGCAAATTTAGTCACACGGCTCATGCCGCTTTGCCCGCGATACGGCTTGCGACCTCGCGCGTGATCTGAGCTTGATCGCTCTGGGTCTTCAGCAGGGTTGTCAGCGTCGATTGCAGCACTGCGGGGTCTTCAGTCAGTTCAGCAATTCCCAATCCCATCAGGGCCGCTACAAAATCCAGCATTTCTGCGATACCGGGTGTTTTTTCGAGATCTTCTTCGCGCAGCTTTTGGACAAAACCCACGATCTGTTCCCCAAGCCGTGCTTCTACATCGGGACATCGTGCTTTTAGGATTGCCAGTTCAGTCGTGCGGTCGGGATATGCGACGTAGGTATAAAGGCAGCGCCGCCTTAAGGCATCCGAAAGATCTCGTGTTCCGTTTGAAGTCAGAATAACGATGGGCCGCGTTGTCGCTGTAATCGTCCCCAATTCTGGAATGGAAATCTGAAAATCAGATAGGACTTCCAATAGATAGGCTTCGAATTCTTCATCCGCCCGGTCGATTTCATCAATCAACAACACAGGTGGCTCGTCTTGCGTTATCGCGGCAAGTAGAGGCCGTTCCAGCAAGAAATCCCGCGAGAATATGCGATCTTCAACAGCTTTGCCCGTGACACCATCCTCGGCGGCCGCCCGAATGCTAAGCAGTTGACGCTGGTAGTTCCATTCATAGATTGCCTGCGCGGCATCCAGCCCTTCATAGCACTGCAAACGGATCAGCCGCGTATCTTTGACGGCCGATAAAGCCCGTGCGATTTCGGTTTTACCAACTCCGGCAGCGCCTTCCAGCAATAGGGGGCGCCCCAACGACAAGGCAAGTTGCAAAGCAACCGCCAGGTCGTCAGAGGCCACATATCCTTCGCCGCCAAGGGCAGTTTGCAGATCTGTCCAGGTCATCAGAATTCCTCAAAGGGCGGGATTGATCCCGCCCTAACGTTTCCATCAATCATGTAGGCCAAGTTCATTGGCCGTGCGCCAAATCCGCCAGTGATCGTGAGGCATGTTCGTGTGGGTATTGCCAAACGGGCGGAACGCATCCTGCACCGCGTTTGAAAAGCACGGTACACCACCCACATGCGGACTCTCCCCGACGCCTTTGGCCCCGATGGGATGGTGCGGGGATGGGGTAACGGTGAAGTCGGTTTCGTAGTTTGGGACTTCCCATGCGGTTGGCAAGAAGAAGTCCATCAAGGTCCCTGTCTTCACATTGCCCATATCGTCATAGGCAATCTCTTGCCCCAAGGCGACAGCCAGCGCTTCGGTTAAACCACCATGCACCTGACCTTCGATGATCATCGGATTAATCCGCGTACCACAGTCATCCAGCGCATAGAAGCGGCGGATTTCCGGAACACCTGTATCTACATCAATGTCCATGACGCAGACATACGCCCCAAATGGATAGGTCATGTTGGGCGGGTCGTAATAGCTGACCGCTTCCAGACCTGGCTCCAACCCTGGAATAGCCTGATTGTAGGCCGCAAAGGCGATTTCCTTCATCGTCTTGAACTTTTCAGGAGCACCTTTGACGGCAAAACGATCTACGTCGAATTCTACGTCGTTGTCGTGAACCTCTAGCAGATACGCGGCAATCATCTGTGCCTTGGCGCGGATTTTACGCCCCGCCATGGCCGTAGCAGCCCCTGCTACCGGCGTAGAGCGAGAGCCATATGTGCCAAGCCCATAGGGTGCGGTGTCGGTGTCACCTTCCTCGATTGTGATGCTATCCGCGGGTAAACCAATCTCAGACGCAAGAATTTGCGCAAACGTGGTCGCGTGTCCTTGACCCTGGCTGATGGTTCCAAGCCGTGCAATCGCCGAACCTGTTGGGTGGATACGGATTTCACAGCTGTCGAACATACCGAGGCCAAGGATGTCACAATTCTTGACCGGACCAGCACCAACAATTTCCGTAAAAAAACTGAGGCCAATACCCATCAATTTGCGAGTTTTGCCGGCCTTGAAATCTTCGACTCGCTGCGCCTGCTCAGCGCGCAACCCGTCGTAGTCAACCGTCTTGAGCGCCTTGTCCCATGCTGTGTGATAGTCGCCGCTGTCGTATTCCCAGCCCAGAGCCGCTTTGTAGGGGAACTGCTCTTTCTTGATAAAGTTGATCCGTCGCAGTTCAGCCGCGTCCATGTTCAACTTGATCGCGAGGACCTCGATCATGCGCTCGATGAAATACACGGCTTCGGTCACTCGGAATGAACAACGATAGCTAACGCCGCCAGGGGCTTTGTTGGTATAAACGCCGTCGACTTCAAGAAATGCTGTCGGAATGTCATACGATCCGGTGCAAATATTCATGAATCCCGCTGGGAATTTCGTGGGATCAGCACAGGCATCAAAACCGCCATGATCGGCCGTCACGTGACAGTGTAGGCCAGTGATCTTGCCCTCTTTGGTGGCACTGATCTTACCGGTCATGTGATAATCACGCGCAAAGGCGGTGGTCATCAAATTGTCCATGCGATCTTCAACCCATTTCACGGGTTTACCGGTGACAATTGACGCCACGACCGAACAGACATAGCCCGGATAGGCCCCGACCTTGTTGCCAAAGCCGCCGCCAATATCAGGAGAGACAACCCGAATGTTGTGTTCTTCAATCCCCGAAATCAGGCTGACCACGGTACGAATGGCATGAGGGGCCTGGAACGTGCCCCACAGTGTCAACTTGCCATTGACCTTGTCCATCGACGCCACGCAACCGCAAGTTTCCAGCGGACACGGGTGCGTGCGGTGGTAGTACATAGTTTCTTCGGCCACGACTTCGGCGTTTGCGATGACTTCTTCGGTCGGAGCTTTGTCGCCGGCTTCCCATGTAAAGATATGGTTGTGATGCTTGCGTGGACCGTGCGCGCCGGCGGGGATAGACCCGTCTTCGGCCACAAGATCTTCGCGAAGGACCACATCAGATTTCAGTGCCTCAAACGGATTCACAAGTACCGGCAGTTCTTCGTACTCTACTTCGACGGCTTCAATGCCATCAGCAGCCGCATAGCGGTCTTCGGCCACAACAAAAGCAACCTCTTGCCCTTGAAACAACACCTTGCCATCGGCCAAAACCATCTGCTTGTCACCGGCCAGCGTTGGCATCCAGTGCAGGCCCAGCGGACGCAGATCGTCGGCTGTCAGCACCGCCAGAACACCGGGCACCTTGAGTGCCGTATCCTTGTTGATGCTTTTCACTCGCGCATGCGCGTAGGGAGAGCGGACAAAGTC
This sequence comes from Paracoccaceae bacterium, assembly GCA_002683685.1. Lineage (GTDB taxonomy): Bacteria > Pseudomonadota > Alphaproteobacteria > Rhodobacterales > Rhodobacteraceae > Planktomarina. The sequence goes on along the minus strand of NYTV01000096.1, from coordinate 3,393 downwards.
GCCAAACAGCATGCCGTCTAGCTTAATATCATCGACGTAGTTGCCTTTGCCTTGCGTAAACCGGGCATCTTCTACCCGCTTGCGCGAGCAGCCCATGCCTTTGAGGTTATCGACCCGTTCTTCGCGTGTGATTTCGTCTTTCATTCTGCGGCCTCCTTGGCTGCACTCATCTGGGCCGCAGCCGCCTGAATGGATTTCACAATGTTCTGATAGCCCGTGCAGCGGCAAAGATTGCCAGCCATGCCAAAGCGGATTTCCGCTTCGGTCGGGTTTGGAATCTCCTCCAGCAGCTTAGTGGCCCGCGTGATCATTCCGGGCGTGCAATAGCCGCACTGAAGCCCGTGATGCTCCTTGAAAGCCTCTTGCAGCGGATGCAAATTATCCGGCCCACCGATGCCTTCGATGGTTGTGATCTCAGCGCCTTCGGCTTGCACTGCAAACATGGTGCAGGATTTGACAGATTTGCCATTGATCGTAACGGTGCAAGCGCCGCAATGGGACGTTTCACAACCGATATGCGGCCCTGTGATATTCAGACGCTCACGTAGTGTGTAGATCAGCAACTCGCGTGGCTCAGCCAGAAATTCCTCTGTCTTGCCGTTTACGTTCAGGGTAACGTGTTTTTTCTTTGACATGATTTTCTCCTTACGCCCGCGACCAAGCGCGTGCGATCGCGCGGCGCAGGATGACGCCAGCGACGTGGTTTTTGAACGCGACAGGCCCGCGGTTATCTTCGGTCGGGTCGATATCGCCAAGCATGGCGGCCACGGCAATCTTTAATGCGGCGTCATCCACTGATGTCCCGACAAGTGCATCACCTGCGGTTTTTGAAAAGACGGGCGTGTCGCTCAGGTTCGTCATCGCGATCGCGGCGCTTACGCATTTTCCACCGTCATTCACGATCTGAACTGAAGCAGCGGCCGTCGCATAGTCACCGATCTTGCGCTTTTGCTTTTCATATGCGTGGCCGCCCTTGGGACGTGGGATTGTGACTGCGGTCAAAACCTCGCCATCTTCGCGTGCGGTCACGTAGGCCGCTTCGTAGAAGTCGCGAGCGGGGATGACGCGTTCACCGTCCTGTCCGACGACGGTAAAACTGGCATCAAGACATTGCATCAAACCTGGCATGTCGTTGCCTGGATCGCCGTTTGCAACATTGCCACCCAAGGTGCCCATATAACGGACTTGCGGATCAGAGATCTGCAACGCAGCTTCGCGCAGGATTGGCGCCACATCTGCAAGGGCTGCGTTATCAATGATGTCGGACTGCGTGACAAGCGCACCGATCTTGATGGCGTCCGCGTCAATCTCGATCTCTGACATGCCGCCCACATCTTGAAGGTCGATCAGATGCGGCACGTCGGCCATGCGCAGTTTCATCATGGGTATCAGGCTATGCCCGCCCGCCATGACACGCGCATCATCGCCATGTTCTTCAAGAATGGACAGGACCCCGGCCATGTCTTTAGGTCGGTAATATTCAAATGCGGCTGGAATCATTGGTGTCTCCTGCCAAAGGCGAATCTTCATACGTTGAGCGTAGCGTGCATGTCGCTGTATGCGGACACACGCGAAAATGAATGAAACTCGGAGTTATTGCACGAACTGCGCGCATTTATTCACGAACTACGCCGCGAGTTGACGCAAGCGCTTCGCCGATGATCTTTAACTTTGCACGGCTCACTGGCACTGGGGGCAGACCCTCACTCTCAAAAAGGCAACGCCCCGCATCCTTCGTTCTTTCGAACCGTGCCACGTGATACGGGTTCACCAGATAGCTACGATGCGTTTGCAAGAACCCCGCAGGCAGCAGACGTTTGGAGGCTTCGGCGACGGGCCAAGCGCAGAACAACCGTTCGTCGGCTGTGTAGACTTGGGTGTAATGGCCATCTGCACGCACAAAACGTACGTCCCTAGATAGGACAGAGACTTTACCGCCATCCCGCTCACACGGGATGTGTAGGACCCGCGTCTTCAAAGGAGCGGTTTGCAGATTGCTTTGCGCGCTTGTCGTCGATTTGTCCGTGTCTGCGACCAAGTAGGTCACGCTCACCCACAAACAGGCCCCGAAAATTACGAAGCTGAAGAATATAACGCCAAGGGCCAGTGTCTCGTTGCTCATGTATGGTCCAAATTCTGCCATGGCGGGTTCAGGTACGAAGTTAGTGCCCGCCATCGCAAGGAAATGAACCGAGCATACGGCCCCTGCAAAACAGATTGTCCCCCACATGATATTGCGGTTTGTGCGTCGACCGTAGGCGATCCAGAAGGCCAAGATGCAAAGCGCAATGGCGACGAGGGATGACAAGAAAACACCGGTTGTAGTGTAGACTGCGCGACAAAGTTCAAGAGCAGCCATGCCGATGTAGTGCATGACAAGAACGCCCACACCCACAACGCTCCCAGCCAACGAGATGATGCGCGGCGTCCGTTCAAAAAAGTGCAAAAGGATCAACGCTGCGCCGACCAATAAAATAGCGGACAAAGCCGACACCAATGTGATTGCGGCATCATAATAAAACAGGATCGGTAACTGTAAGCCCAACATGGCCACAAAATGCATGGCCCAGATACCGCCGCCCAAGACCACCGATGCCAAGGCGATGGACACTTTTTTATGAAGCATAAGTCTGGCCGCCAGATCGCGCGTCAACGAAAGCCCTGTAAAGGCCGCCACTATCGCGACAAGGCACGACATCCAAACCAAATAGTTGCTGTGGCTGACATTCAAGAAATCCATAACGAGGACGATGACCAAAACTGAGAGGTTTTGCAATTGCTATAGTGCTGTCAGACGAATGAGAACTCGCATCAGATTGCTGGCGCAACCTGAATCTATGCGCTCAATAATTGGCGCCACTCAGTAAGAGCAGCGCTTCGATTGAGCTTGAAGTTGAGGCGTGAGTAAAGGCGGCGTTTCTATGGCCTAGGAGCCAACATTACCCCACACCCAGCCCGTGTAGCACCTTGAGCGAACCACCGCCCTCAACACGCAAACAGCTGCGTAACCACTTGCAAAACCGCACATGTTTACATCGACGCGCAGGCGTGCGGGCGCGTGGCGGAAATAGCAGGTATGGTCAACTAAAGGGGGGACTATTTCCATCTATAATGATTAATATGTTGATATGTAGAATTTTTATGATGTATTGTGGTGCGCCCACACGGCAAAACTAATTTAGTAAAAGCGTTTATTATCAATTATTTGAAATAACTCATATTCCAAAAAGCGGTCCACAGACAAACAAAGACACGCTTTAAATATTCCACGTTACGAAGTGAGAGCAGAAAACGAACGTACAACATCACAGCCAAGCGGATGATCTCAGGGCTCGTTTTAAAGTACCTGAATGGGGAGTGTTTTGTCATACGGCGAGGTTGCGAAACCACCCT
>NYTV01000151.1 GCA_002683685.1 Paracoccaceae bacterium | reverse complement strand
TTGAGGAAGAAGTGAGAAATGAAGTTATAAATTTATGTTCTTCATTTCCAATTTATAACTTTGGTAATAATCCCGACGTAATTCGCGGATTGTCAACGTGATATGAGGCCGATAACTTTCGCGCAGCTTACCGCTGGTCATTCTTACATTGGGGCGTCTCTGCTTGGGCCTGCTATGCGTTGGTCGGCTTAGCGCTGGCGTATTTCTCTTATCGACGTAACCTGCCCCTCACCATTCGATCCGGTCTTGCGCCTTTATTCGGCAAAAGCCTTTCGGGACCGGTCGGCAGCATTATTGACATCGTAGCCGTTGTGGCCACGGTGCTTGGCGTGGCCCAAACCTTGGGCTTTGGCGTTCAGCAATTTGTTGCAGGCTTGCACCGTGTGGGTATCGGAGACTGGGTGTTAAACGCGGAAGGCACGGCCTCGACCGCCGGCATCATCCTTGCGCTTTTGGTGATAATGGGCGCCTCAACCCTATCGGCGCTTTCGGGCGTGGGCAAAGGGATCAAATGGCTTTCAAACATCAATATGGGTCTAAGCTTTTTCATATTGTTCTTTTTCCTTGTCTTCGGCAGTACATTCTTTGGCCTGCAGGCGCTGATCGTTGGCATGTTTGATTATTTTGTCACGCTTCCGAAAACCTTATTCACCGTCTGGAAGGCCGACGGCAGTGAAACCGGCGATGCGTTAAGCGCGTGGCAAGGCGCCTGGTCGGTGTTTTACTGGGCTTGGTGGATCGCTTTTGCACCTTTTGTTGGTGTTTTCCTTGCCCGAATTTCAAAAGGCCGCACCATTCGCGAATATGTCTTGGGCGCAATGCTTATTCCCGCCACCATGTGTTTTATTTGGTTTGCCATCGTGGGGGGAACCGCCGTTGATTTAACGCTGGATGGCACCGCTGGCGACAGCATCATCACGGCGGGTTCACAAGCACAGCTTTTTGTGATGCTCGACGTTATTCTTAGCAGCTCGCAGGCCTGGATGATGGCGGTTGTCGTGGTGATCCTCTTGCTGACCTATTTGGTCACCTCAGCCGATTCCGCGGTCTTGATCATTAACACCATCAATTCCGGTGGCGATGAAGGGCCCAAAGGGCGCCCGCATATTATCTTTTGGGGCTCGGCTTTGGGGTTGGTGGTTGGCGCGCTGTTGATTATCGGGGGCTTAGGAGCAATTCAAACGGCTATGGTGATTGACGCCCTGCCCTTCAGTATGGTGATGGCATTGATGGGGATCGCGCTGATAAAGGCTATTTATAAAGACAGCATACGCGAGAAAGCCGGCGTCGAGATTATTTATGACCCAAGCACGGATGCAAACACCAAAGCTGAAACGCCAGACGCGGTTTGACCAAAAAAAAGGTGCGGGATTAATACAGCCCGCACCTGTTTCAAAAAAAAAGCTCCACCCGAACAAGGTTTCAAAACCCAGCGGCGGAGCGTTTTAAATGGGGCTACCCATTCACATCCACAACCACGCGCCCTTGCACTTGACCTTTCAGGATTTGCGCCCCCAATTCGGGCATATCAGCCAATACGGCTGGGCTAATCATCGCCTCAAGCTTGTCCATCGGTAAATCTTTGCCGATCCGCTGCCAGGCGCGAAGGCGGTTTTCATAAGGCTGCATAACCGAGTCGATGCCCAAGAGGTTAACGCCTCGCAATAAAAATGGGATAACGTTGGCGGGCAGTTTCGCACCGCCCGCATTGCCAATCGCCGCGGCCGAACCGCCATAAACCAATTGGCCTAAAACACGCGCCAGCATTTCGCCGCCAACCGCATCTACGATCCCCGCCCAACGCGCCGATTCCATCGGCCGTTTAATCGCCTCATTCACCTCATCGCGCGGTATGATTTCGCTAACCCCCAATGATTTTAAATAGGCTTCGCTTTCAGGCCGCCCCGTGACGCCGGCAACTTTATAACCCAAATTCGACAATATCGCGACCGCAATTGAACCCACGCCGCCCGCGGCCCCTGTCACCAAAACCGTACCTTTTTCGGGTGTAAGGCCGTGATCTTCAAGCGCAAGAATACCAAACATCGCAGCGATTCCCGCGGTGCCAACCCCCATTGCTTGCCGCGGTGTCACGCCATCGGGTAGCGGCACAAGCCAATCCGCCTTCACCCGAACTTTTTGAGAGAAGCCCCCCCAATGTGCTTCGCCAACGCGCCAACCGGTCAGAACCACCTTATCACCTGCGGAATAACGGGGATCCTGCGAGCTCTCAACCGTTCCGGCAAAATCGATCCCCGGCACATGCGGATAATTACGCACCAAACCACCGCCATTGGCGGTAAAGCATAAACCATCTTTATAATTGACCGTAGAATAATCCACCGCAACGGTCACATCCCCATCAGGCAATTGCTCTTCCGACAACGCTTTTATCCCAGCTGTTACCGTTCCATCTTCGTCTTTTTCAATCAAAACTGCATTGAACATAAGTTTTCCTTTAAATCCAAAATTTCTCATGCACGCGCGCTGCGCGCACGCCATCCTTTGTCACCACATCAACATCGGTGCCAGCATCCCAATGCGTCATACGCACCATACCAATCGCAACATTGGTTTTAAAGTCAGGAGACCAAGCGGCTGAGCTGACCGCGCCGACTTGTTTGCCTTTGGCCATCACCGGCCAGAGCTGATCGCAGGGGCCCACGGGCAATCCCTCAATTTCCAGCGCGCGAATTTGTTTCACAGGGCCTTCTTTGGCAACCCGCAGCAACGCGTCGCGCCCGATGCACCCAATCGCCGTTTGCGTGTTGCAAAACTTTCCCAAACCACATTCATGCGGCGTGTTTTGCATTGTCATATCATTGCCAAAACTTAGCAATCCACCCTCAATCCGCTCAATCAAATTCGGGCAACCCGCCCATACATCATAGGGCTTTCCAGCCTCCATCAGCGCGTTCCAAAGATCCATCCCAATATCCGAACCTTCAACATAAATTTCAAATCCGCCTTGTTTTGAATATCCCGACCGCGCAATAACCAAGGTGCGGCCCTGAAAATCAAACATCCCATAACGAAAAAACTTAATATCGCGAATGGCATCGCCAAAAACGTTCGCCATCAAATCATCCGCCTTTGGGCCTTGAATGGCCAAGGGCGAGATATCAGGCTCATCCACCAAAACATCGAGACGCAAAGAATGCGCGATCGCTTTAACCCAATGCAGCAGATCACTATCCGCAATGGAAATCCACCAACGCTCATCCGAAATCTTGACGGCAACCGGATCATTCAGCATCCCACCGGTTTCATCCACGATTGGCACGTAAAAACACTGACCAGCCAGCATTGAGCGCAAATCTCGAGGGGTCAGCATCTGCATTAACCGCCCCGCATCAGGGCCGCGCAGTTCAATCTGGCGCTCGCAGGCCACATCCCAGATCTGCACCGCAGATTTAAGGTGATGGTAATCTTCTTCGATCGAACGAAACATCGTTGCCAGCAGCATATGGTTATAAACCGTATATGCTTTTACCCCTGCGGCTTCCACGCCATCAGAGAACGGAGTGCGCCGCAAACGGCGCGAAGGAGAAATCAAAGCCATCGCTATTCAACCTTTGACAAATATGGGAATACCCAAAAATTTTCGAAAAGAGCCGCTATTTCGGCCCATGCCAATCAATTTGACAAATTTCAGCTGACTTGCCGCCAAAATCCCAAATACGACCAAAGTCGCGTACTTTTGATTTTAAACCACGCGCCGCAACGATATTGGGACCCATCCAATATTTGGAATTCTGGATCATAACCGGGCTGTCTGCATCTTTGCCTTCTAAAGCTTCAATCTCGCCGGCGATTTTACGGCCTATATACAACCCGCGGCGATTGCCTTCGCGCATGATTTCCACTTTTTCACGCTCGGCGCCAATGATCTCAGAGACCAGCATGGTGAATAATCCCGTCGTTCCACCAGCCGCACCGCTGAAAATTTTCAGCAAGCCATTATACGCGGTTTGGTTGGCGCGCTCATCAATATAGGCCGCCACTTTCCATTGGCCCTCGCCCATCCGCCCAGGGATGTCGACAAGCAGACCAATATTCAAACCCGACAGGCTTTCGCCCTGATAATGGCCCTCATCAATCACAACCGCCATCCAAGCATGGCAATGCCCTTCTGTTGGAGGATGCGCACCCAAAGATACCACGCAGGGGCAAAAGACGGTGCAAGAGCAATTCATGAACAGCTCGCCCTTAATCGCCCAATCCGTGGGGTTCATCTTCCGGCGTTTAGGGTTGTCCATTCGCTGATCAATTCTTTGACTGATCGGCAACCTATCCGCATCTGGACGTTTTTTAACCGCCATTTTTCATCACTCCCATTTACAAATTTACCCTGCAACGGCGAGAACACCGCCGCCCAAGATCAACAAAATACCCATCGGCTTTGTAACCCGCTGTCCTATTTGCGGCAATTTTTCCAGGACCATGAATAAAGTCGCAGCCCCCATCCACAGCAAGCTCATCACGCCCCCGACAAACCCCAAAGCCATAAAACCCCAACAGCAGCCCACGCAAAAGGCACCAAGGCCAAGCCCCATACGAACACCGCCCATAAAGCCCGGCTTCCACTTCCCCAAGAAATACAAGCTTGGGCTGTGGCAAACCCCATGACACAGCTCTTTCATGCGCGTGAATTGAAACGCGCCAACCGCAACCAATAACGCAACGGAGACTGCTTTTGATTTGGCTATCCCCAACATGTCGACGATGCCTTGATAGAGCAGCAACAATTGCACTGAGGCAATCGCCGCAGCAAAAACCAGCCAGATAATCATATAGCCCAACACCACGCCCAGCCAACCGGCCCGCGTTCCATCCGCACTGATCATCAAATCCTCATAACTGCGCAAAGTTGGCACCATGGTGGGCAGCATCATCGCCGCCATCATGATCGCCCACATTCCAAATACGGGGGTGAACCGCGCCATCGGCATCGGCATTCCCATACTAGGGTCCATGCCGCGCATTTTTTCGGCCATCATACCTGGCCGACCAATCAGATCCAGCCCCATGGACAGGCTCATATCAAACATAACCCACCACGCAAGTAGAACGCAGGCAAAGAAACCAAGCCAAAACACATTTCTAAAAGGGATCTGTTTTTCGTTCATAAAATAGACCTTTTTAATAAGATCACAGAGAGGATCGGCCAAATATCGACTCACATATAGAGCTTGCTTTTCTAATGTCAGACTTTTAATTGTCTGACAAATGAAAATTGATCCCACAAAAAATGCTGATTATTCAGCCCAGATCGCAAAGGCCATTCGCGACGCGATTATAGGCGGTCAGTTAAACGTGAATGACCGCTTGCCCTCAGAAGCAGAGTTGGCAGAGCAATTCGAAGTCTCGCGCCCCACCGTGCGCGAGGCTTTAAAACGGCTGGCCGCTCAATCTTTGATCCGCACGCAGCGCGGCGCATTTGGAGGAGCGTTTATCAACCAGATCAGCTATGAAGAGGCCCATAGCCAACAAATCACCACCTCAACGCTGCTGTTATCAATGAATGATGTCAGCTTTGACGTGGCCTGCGAGGCGCGCTTTGCGCTTGAACGTTCTTGCGCGCCTTTCGCCGCCCAGCGCCGCACCGCAGACCAGTTGGCAACCATGCGCGCTGAAATACACCGTCAAACCCAACCGGGGTTAAGCGATGAAGGCTGGTGTGCGTCGGATGTGACCTTTCATCGGGCCTTGGTGGAATCGGCGCATAACGTGATTCTATCTTATCAATTGGCCGGAGCTGTTGAAGCGATGCAGCCGCTGATGAACATGATCACCTTTACCGCGCGCAACCGAGAAAAAATTATCAGCTTACACACAGATATCGCAGATGCGCTTGAACAACGTAATCAACAGCAGATAGAGCATGCGCTATTGGCCCTGAGCGATTATACCAAAAACCTCGCGGATAATGTTTTTGCAGCCAAGCAAAAAAACAAAACCGACATTGATAACCAAAAAGCTCAAACCTGACTGAAAGATCTAAGCTTGAAAAAAGTCTTTGATCTAGGCGATCGCGGCATTGCCTA
>NYTV01000095.1 GCA_002683685.1 Paracoccaceae bacterium | reverse complement strand
AGGAATCCGGTGATGTTCGATTCGGTGTAGACGTGCGGGAAATTCAGCGAGTGGCGAACGCCGGCCTGGGCCGCTAGGTGGACGACGCGATCGATCTTCCTGGTCGCGAACAGCGACTCGAGGGCCTCGCGATCCACGAGTTCACCCTTGATGAACTCGAAGCGTTCGGAATCATTCCTGGAATTGATTCGATCCAGTCGAGCCTGCTTGAGCATCGGGTCGTAGTAGTCGTTCAGATTGTCGAATCCGACAACTTCATCGCCTCTTTCCAGAAGGCGATGAGTCGTGAAAGACCCGATGAATCCGGCTGCACCGGTGACCAGAACCCGCATGGCGTCAACTCCTGAGAGGAATCATATCAATTCAACCATTTGATGGACTGTCAGCCTCGAGTTCACCCGCCAGCTGCCGGAATGCTTCGCTGCGATCCATCAGCTCGTCCCAGTTTCCGATGTCCGAGATGGTTCCCGAATCGAGAACCACAATTCGATCGCAGAACCTGATCGTCGTGAGACGATGCGCAATGATGATGACTGTTCGATCTTGCGATTGTTGCCTAAGACCTTCCATCACCTGTTTTTCGGTTCTGGAATCCAGAGCGCTGGTGGCTTCATCGAGGAAGATCACCCTCGGATTCTGATAGATCGCCCGGGCGATACCCAGCCGCTGGATCTGGCCGCCACTAAGCCTGACTCCACGCTCTCCAACAGATGTCAGATACCCATCGGGGAGTTCCCCTTGGATGAAATCATGAAGACCGGCTACCTTTGCGGCGAACTCGATCTGTTCCTGACGCACCTCCTCGTCGGGAATTCCAAGTGTGATATTCCGGCTGATGCTGTCATCGCTCAGGAATATGTTCTGAGGCACATAGCCGATCTGGTGTTGCCATCCACGTACGTTTTCACGTGTAACGGGGACACCGTCTATCGCCATTGTTCCGTCCGTGGGTTCCAGTAGTCCGAGCAGTATGTCAAGCAGCGTCGTCTTGCCAGCGCCTGTTGATCCAACGATCGCAATTGATTCACCACGCCGAATCGAAAGGTCGACATCATTCAGCACGATTGGACTGTCCGGGAGGTACCGGAAGGAGACCGAGTCGAGTTCAAGCGATGAATCAAGGGTCATGGACGTGCTGGATGATGGTTCCGAAATCGGCTCTGGAGCCAGTCCAAGATCTGAAACGACGATATCGAGGCTGGCGGTGGAGGATCGAATACTCGCGAACGCGACGAAAATCTGTGAAAGAGAAGGCATGAGCCTATATCCGGCAAATGCGAATATGGACAGGGTCGGGATGATCGTCGAGATGGAATTCGAACTGCTGAGCAGTATGAGTACGACAACCAGCATGCTGCCGAAGGCAACGGTTTCGAGGATGTATCGAGGTGTTCGGGCAATGATCACACGCCGCCTGTTCATCTTGGCGACCATGTGTCCCTGGGGGGAAAAGGTATCTATGTACACCTGTTCCATGCCTTTGAGCTTCGCTTCCTTGATGCCACCGAATGCCTCGTTGGTGGCCCGGTAGCAAGCTTCGTTGGCAGCGACAATACGATGGCCGATCTCCTTGAGATACTTGCGACTGACCAGGAAGACGAGCCCGTAGGTTGCGGCAAAGACACTGGCAATTCCAAGAGAAACCGCCCAATCGACATAGATCAGCAGGGTCAGAATCAGACTGATCGATATGCATCTGGATAAGAGCGTGACCAATGGGAGAATCAGGCCGATGATGACCTGTCTCACCTCCTGATAGATGTTTCGTGTGAAGTCTGCGCTGTTTCTTCCAAGGAAGAAGGTGTACGGCTGGGCGAGATAGGTGGTTAGAAGCCTCTTCGAGATCGAAAACGATCGCATCCAGGAGAAGTGGGCCTGGGCGCAGAGGCTCAGGGTATTGACGACGTTCACGACGACGAAGAGACCCAGCACACAGAGGCCTGTGAATATCAGAAAGCCTCGATCACTGGTGAAACCAAGCGTCTCGTAGGCCAGTTGCGTGAACCATGTCGTATGTATGGCTTCAGGACGTTCCAGCAGTGCCATGAAGGGGAGAATCGAGCCGATCGAAACGACCTCCAGGCAGGCCTGGACGATCATCAGGAGTACGAGCAGGCCAAGTTGCCTCTGCTCATGCCTGTTCAGCAATCCCCAGGTTGTTCGAATGAGTCTTTTCATTGGATCGTTGAAATCTCGCTGGGGCACATGGTATGCGGGTTCATAGGCCCTATGCGCCATCTACCTTCGCCGGAGCGGATGTTTCAGCAGCCAGGGGGCGATATAATGAAGTCCAGGAGTTTCAGGTCAATGCTCAACAACAGTTCCCTGCTCATAACCGGCGGTACAGGCTCATTTGGGAAGGCCCTGACTCGTCGGGTCCTGCAGAAATATCCTGATATCAAGCGTCTGGTCATCTTCTCGCGCGATGAACTCAAGCAGTACGAGATGGCTCAGGAATTCCCGCCTGACAAATATCCAAACATCAGGTTCTTCATCGGCGATGTGCGAAACGAGGAGCGACTGCGTCGCGCCTTGGAGCGTATCGACTATGTCGTCCACGCGGCGGCCCTCAAGCAGGTTCCGGCTGCGGAATACAATCCCACTGAATTCATCCAGACCAATGTGATTGGCGCCCAGAACATGATCTCGGCCTGCATGGATACCGATGTTCGTGGTGTGGTGGCATTGTCCACCGACAAGGCAGCAGCTCCGATCAATCTTTACGGGGCCACCAAGCTCTGTTCCGACAAGCTCTTCATCGCCGGAAACAACATCACCTCCAAGAACATCAAGTTCTCAGTGGTCAGATATGGAAATGTCATGGGCTCCCGTGGGTCCGTGATCCCATTCTTCATGAACAGGCGTTCCTCCGGTGTCCTTCCGGTCACCGACCCAAACATGACTCGCTTCAACATCACGCTCGACCATGGTGTGGAGCTGGTGCTTCATGCACTCGAGCACTCGATGGGCGGCGAACTCTATGTTCCCCGAATTCCCTCCTATCGGATCACGGACCTGACAGAGGCCATCGGTCCAGACTGCGAGCATCCGGTCGTCGGTATCCGACCTGGCGAAAAGGTCCACGAGGAGATGATCACTGAGGCCGATTCCCTCACGACATGGGACCACGGCGATTTCTTCACGATTCTGCCCGTCTCCCCCAAATGGGATGTCTCCGAATGGGCAGCGAAGCACGGTGCCACCAAGGTCGAGGAAGGTTTCCACTACACATCGGCAAACAACAGTTCGTTCCTGTCTGTGGAGGAGATTCGAGAACTCATCCGTGAGCACATCGATCCGGGGTTCGTGCCCGGCATGAGCGCAGCCATGACTGGTGACAGTGCCTGAGATGATTCCCTACGGTCGTCAAGCTATTGATGAATCAGATATCGAAGCCGTCATCGCGGCGCTTCGATCTGACTGGTTGACGACAGGCCCTCGCGTCAATGATTTCGAGGATGCCATGGCCGCCTTCACGGGCACTTCCCATGGTGTCGCGGTCAACAGCGGGACGGCGGCCCTGCATTGTGCAATGCAGGCGATTGGAATCGAACCGGGTGATGAAGTCATCGTGCCGGCGATGACCTTCGTGGCCACCGCCAACTGCGTGTGCTATCAGGGCGGGACGCCCGTAATCGCCGATGTCTGTCGTGACACGCTGCTGATCGATCCCCAGGATGTCAGACGGCGCATAACGCCACGGACGAAGGCCATCATCGCCGTCGACTACGCCGGGCAGCCAGCGGATTGGGATGCACTCCGCGGCATTGCGAATGAGCATGGTCTGATTCTGGTGGCCGACGGATGTCATGCACTTGGTGCGACCGACAAGGGTCGATCGGTCGGAACACTTGCCGACATGACGACGTTCTCTTTCCATCCGGTGAAACACATCACCACCTGCGAGGGCGGGATGATCGTGACGAACAACTCCGAATGGACCGAATCGATGCGTCGATTCCGCAATCACGGCATGACGACCGACGGGCGTCAGCGAGAAGAGGGCAAGGGCTGGCAATACGATGTGCCCGGGCCTGGATACAACTATCGCCTCTCCGACATCCAGTGCGCACTTGGCATTAGTCAGTTGAAGCGGCTTCCCCAATGGCTGGCTCATCGAAGGATGCTGGCGGAGCGATACACTGAGGCATTGAATTACGTTGAAGGCATCGAAATGCTTTCTGTCCGCTCAACAGTCGAGCATGGGTGGCATCTAATGGTGGTCCGCGTTGATTCCACTAAGGCAGGGCTGGATCGAGATCATCTGTTTGGAGGTCTGAGAGATCATGGCATCGGCGCAAATGTCCACTATCGATCCCTGACCCTTCTCGGCAAGTTCTCGTCATTCGCCAGATCTTGTCCTGTTGCAGAGGCCGCAAGCGAAGAAATCATCACTTTGCCGCTGCATCAGGGCATGAGCTCTGAAGAGCTATCTCATGTGATACATGCATTGAAGGAATGCTGCAAAGGGGCAGTCCGGTGAATTCATACGAAGGGCAGGATGGAATCTTCTTCAGGGAAGAGGGGGATAGGTGGTTTCAAAGAAATCGAGATTCATTGAAATCTGCCACGCGTGAAGATCGTGTACTGAAAGCCTTGGACGGATTGCTGGAGGATCCTCCGGAAAAAGTTCTGGAAGTCGGCGCCGCCAATGGATTTCGGCTCGCAGCGTTGAATGCTGAATATGGTTGCCAGTGTGTTGCGGTCGAGCCGAGCATAGAGGCCATCGAGAGTGGTAAGAAATGCTTTTCCAGCATCGATTTTCGAAGAGGCATTGCATCTGAGATCCCACGGTTGCCCGATGAGCAGTTTGATCTGGTAATTGTTTCATTTGTCTTGCACTGGGTTGGCCGATCCAGCCTTGCCCGCGCCATCGCCGAGATAGACTCAAGTGTACAGAATGGTGGATATCTGGTGATTTCAGATTTTATGCCGGATCAGCCCACCTCTAATCCGTATCATCACCGCGCCGATGAGACCATGACTTTCAAGCAGGATTACAGTGCCAGCTTCACATCTCTTGGGATCTACGAAACGGTCAAGAAGTGCATAGGAGTGCACGGCAGTGAATTCGATAAGAGTTCAGAATCGGATCGCCGAATCGCGACCTTTGTCATGCGAAAGAATACGTCCGGTCTTTATATCCAGGGTTCAAAGAGATAACCACGCACCGTTTAGAGGAGTCCGGTCAGCATGAACAACTATCTAGAAAATAGAGAAGTCAAATTTGGCAATCGGATGGTTGGTGACGGGCATCCTTGCTTCATCACCTACGAGGCCGGCCCGACGCACGACAGCCTTGAATCTGCGAAGGCGCTGGTTGCAATGGCTGCAGAGGCCGGAGCCGATGCTGTGAAGTTCCAGATCTTCGATGCGGAGAAACTTGTAGCAGACAAGAAGCAGCAGTTTTCCTACGACATTCTCATCGATCGTGTATCAGGCGAGACGCAGACAGTAGAGGAATCGTTGTATGAGATTCTTCTCCGTCGCCAATTGAAGGCATCGGAATGGCTCGAGCTTAAGGAGTTCAGTGACTCTCTTGGCATGGCGTTCTTTGCCACGATTGGATTCGAGGAGGACTTGGATCTTCTCGTTGAGATGAAATGTGACTCCGTAAAGATTGCTTCAGCAGACGTCAATCATCTTCCGCTGATACGTCAGGCTGCCCAAACAGGCATGTGTATCCAGCTTGATACAGGGAACGCATCGATTGGAGAGATTGAAAAGGCGGTTGATACCATTCGTGCTGCAGGCAGTGAACGAATAATCATTCACCAGTGTCCTTCGGGCTATCCGGCCAGGCTGCCCAGCATCAATCTGCGAATCATCGAGACGCTTCGTCAGATGTTCCCTTTCCCAATTGCATACTCGGATCACACGCCGGGCTCTGATATGGACATAGCTGCGATGGTTCTTGGGGCCAATCTAATCGAGAAGACCATCACCTTTGATCGGTGTACGCCGAGCGTCGAGCACATATTCTCGTTGGAGCCAGCGGATGCAAGAAGTTTCATCCAGCAGTTGCGCGATGTTGAGACCGCCATGGGAAGTAGCAGGCGGATACTGCATCCGGAAGAGCTGGCCAAACGTGACAGCATTAGACGAAGTGCCTTCCTTTGCAAAGGTGCGGATAAAGGAACGAGGCTCGCGGATCTGGAGATCGAGTTCAGAAGGCCCGGAATCGGTGTTCAGCCCGATCTGTTTGAACAATGGTCTGATGCAAAGCTCGTTCGATCTCTGGATGCCGGCAGCATGATCCGTCAAGAGGACGTCTGGAATGCATAAGAGGGGCTGTATTGCCTTTATTCCAGCTAGAGGTGGCTCGAAGAGGCTGCCTCGAAAGAATGTCATGAATCTACAAGGTCGCCCAATGATCTCATGGACGATCAATGCAGCCATTCAGGCAGATTGCTTCGATGAGATCTACGTTTCAACGGACGATGATGAAATAGCTGCCGTGGCGTCATTAGATGGGGCCACTCCATTGATCCGACCGGACCCACTGGCGGGCGATGATGCCAGCGTTACTCAGGTTCTGGTGGACTATCTTGGGCAGCAAACATCCATGCCTGAAACCGTTGTTGTGCTCTATGCCACGGCGCCAATGCGCTCGGCCGAGGATATTCTCGCGACGCGCAATCTTCTGGAGCCCGGTAAATGTGACTTTGCAGTGGCGGTTTCGCGATATCAATTTCCTCCACATCAGGCGTTGAAGCTGGAGAGCGACGACTTCGCATCTCCCGTGTGGCCTGATCTTGTCACCAAGCGGACGAGTGAATTGGGGGATCTTGTGGTGGACAATGGAAGCACCTACGCAGTCCATTCGCTTGCTTTTCTTGAGCATCGGACCTTCTTCGGGCCGGGCACTCGGGTTCATGCCATGCCTTTCACGCGATCAATCGACATTGATGAGCCATCCGATTTTGAAATGATGAAACTGATGATGGGCGGCAGATAGATATGAAGGTACTCGTGATCGGATCCGGATCAATTGGTCGCCGACACTCGATGAATGCGAGTAAATATGGCCAGGTGGCAGTATTCGACCAGAATCAATCGGTGTCGAAAGATGTTGCGGAGAGGGCTGGCGGCCTGTCGTTCTCATCTATTGAGCAGGCAATCGAGTGGGGACCAGAGGCTGCCGTCATTGCGACACCGGGCCATTCTCATCTGGCAATTGCCCGTGAACTGGCACAGCATGTTCGCCGACTGCTGATCGAAAAGCCGTTGTGCATCGAAATGGATGAGATTGAGATTACAAGACGCGCCTTAGAGAGCCAGGGCACGCAGGCATGGGTAGTATCGAACATGCGTTATCACCCCGGTCCACGTGATATCAAGACATCGATGAGACACATAGGCAAGCCACGATTCGCCAGAGCCCACTTTGGGAGCTGGCTTCCGGGCATGCGCCCGGGAGTCGACTACAGGGATATCTACTGCTCAAAGGTGAACGACGGTGGCGGTGTGATCTTCGACTGTATTCACGAAATCGACTACCTGTTGTGGTTGCTGGGTCCGGTTGAAGGCATCAGCGGCACATCCGCGAGGCTGTCGGATCTTGAAATTGACGGCGAAGATTGGGCGGTGCTCATCATGCGGCATGCAAGTGGTGCCAGATCGGAGATTCATCTGGATTATCTGCAGCGTTTCAAGCAGCGAGGATGTGAAGTTATTGGCTCAGAGGGAACCGTTTCATGGAGTAGCTTGGGAAAGAATCCTGAGCATTGTCGAGTCAGCCTGTTCGAATGTGAACATGAAGAATGGAAGGAATTGTTCTCTTCTGATCCGCTCAAGCACGGGTGTCCCTATAGTGAAATGATCGAGGACTTTCTATCTGCGGAACCCAGCGATCGTCTATCCACATTCGAGGATGGGGTACGAGCCGTTGAGCTGGCTCATTTGGCGAGGAAGAGAGGTCAGGAGAAGTCATGACCAGAACTCAAACAGATCATAGAACACGTCTGCTGAATGCAATACCTGGAGGCGCTCATACATATAGCCGAGGATTCGACACATACCCTTCGAATGCGCCCGATCTCATGGTGCGAGGCAAGGGTTGCCGTTCCTGGTCGGCGGATGGGCGGGAGTTCGTGGATACGGTCATGGCGCTGGCCTCCGTCAGCATCGGGTTCGCTGAAGATGAAATTGATGAAGCGGCAATCGAGCAGATCAGAAGAGGTAATACAACGAGCCGCCCCTCGGAGGTAGAGCTCGAAGCGGCAGAGAAGCTGATCGATCTGGTGGACTCCGCCGACATGGTCAAATTCACGAAGAATGGTTCAACCGCCGTGACAGCAGCGGTGAAATTGGCGAGAGCCCATACCGGAAGAAATCTCATTGCCCGTTGTCGCCAGCACCCGTTTTTCTCATATGACGACTGGTTCATTGGATCTACTCCCATCAAGAAGGGCGTTCCTGAAGAAGTCGTAAACGGAACCGTGCTGTTCGACTACAACAATCTGGAATCTCTCAAGAACTTGGTTGCGGAACACAACGGCGACATCTCTTGCGTCGTCATGGAGCCTGTGACCTCGCAGGTTCCGAACGGACTGGTTTGCGAGGATTCAGGTGCTTTGCCACTGATTACGCTCGAGGATTTCGAAGACTGCAACCACTGTTTTCTGCATGAAGTACAGCAGTTCTGTCGTGAGAATGGAATCGTCTTCATTCTGGACGAGATGCTCACTGGATTTCGTTGGCATGATAAAGGTGCTCAACATCTTTTTGGTCTTGATCCTGATCTCTGCACGTTCGGAAAGGCCATGGCCAACGGATTCTCCGTGGCTTGTGTGGCAGGTCACAGGGAGATCATGGAGCATGGATCCATCGAATTCGAGGGTCGTGAACGAATGTTCCTTCTATCCACGACTCATGGCGCGGAAATGAGTGGCCTGGGAGCATTTGTCTCGACAGTTGCCTTCAATGAAAGAGAAAAAGTCACGGCAGGCCTTTGGGAAAAAGGGCAGCGGCTGGTCAATATGGCGAGAGAAATCGCAGCTACGCATGACTTGTCAGACCACGTCCATTTCGGCGGAGTGGCTTGCCGACCATCCTTTATGGTAGTTGATGAGCAAGGGAATCCCAGCCTGTCGCTTCGAAGTCTGATGATGCAGGAGATGATCCGAGGTGGTGTCCTGTTAGGAGCCATGAATGTCAGTCATCGACTCGATCAAGATGCATTCGAATCGATAGAAAGGGCATTTCATGAGACTATGCCCGTTCTTTCTAGGGGAATCCGCGATGGGGTCGATGGTCTGCTCGAAGGTCCCCCGGCCAAGCCGGTGTTTCGTCAGTTCAATTGATCCTCACTCTGAAGGTGCGAAAGGACTGGATCATGCAAACCATTCTCTTTCGAGCAGATGGCTCTTCAGTTATAGGCGTCGGTCACATAGTTCGTTGCGCTACGCTTGCGAGTGAGCTCAAATCTAGAGGTATTCAAGTCCATCTGGCTGTTTCGGCATCATCCAGCCTGCCTGATTGGGTTGAAAGCTTGTTTCCCGGGCCAATCCATTCATTGAATCCAAGGGATAAATCGATTCCCGATCACGGGCAACGCCTTTCGCATTCGGCCTGGTTGCATGGCAGTCAGCAGGATGATGCTTTACAGACACAAGAACTCATCAAATGTCGCC
The DNA here is from genome assembly GCA_002683685.1 of Paracoccaceae bacterium. Taxonomy (GTDB): domain Bacteria; phylum Pseudomonadota; class Alphaproteobacteria; order Rhodobacterales; family Rhodobacteraceae; genus Planktomarina. The sequence continues at coordinate 7,823 of NYTV01000095.1, read as the reverse complement.
TCGATGGGAAAGTCGATTCGATCGTGGTCGATCACTATGGGTTGGATGCACGTTGGCATCGTGCGATGCATCAATTCTGCAGCTCAATAATGGCAATTGACGATCTGGCCGATCGAAAACTCGACGTATCAGTTGTACTCGATCAGAATAGACCTCCAGCTATCGGTGAGCAGCTCTATCGGAGACTCGCAAGTGAGTCATGTTTTCTGGCCATGGGTCCAAAATGGGCGTTGATCCGAAATGAATTTAAGACATTGCGTTCTGATCGCAAGAGTGATGCTGATGAGCCACGGATTTTGCTGATGTCAGGCGGATCCAACATTGGATCGTTGGCAGATATATGTCTCGAGGGACTCCTTGCTCTGGGACGGAAGCTTCAGATAGATGTCATCGTCGGCGCATCGGATACCAGAGATGAGTTGATGGATCTTTGCCAGGATACCCACCATCAGATTCGCATTCATGTGGCACCTGAGCGGCCTGCACGAATCATGGCTTCCGCAGATCTCGCCATATCATCGGCTGGTTCAACTACATGGGAGCTGGCCTGCCTTGGTGTTCCAGCCCTGTTGATTACCGTGGCGGAGAATCAAATTGCCGTTGTAAAACAGGCACTTGATGCGGGTACGGCAGTGCATGTGCCATCCCTTGATGCAGCGGCGGTGAGGGAAGCAGCAGGTCTGATGATCGAGGACAGGGATCGCCTGAATCGTATGGAACGCGCGGGTCGTGAACTAGTCGATGGCGAAGGTGCTGTCAGGATTGCCGATCTGCTACTGAGCCGCTAGTGTCTGACTCATTCATCAGATTGAATACCAGTCATAGGACGGCGACTTTGAAAAGCTGGAACGATTCGATAAAAATTGAGAACATCGAGATTGGCCATGGCACACGGCCGTTCATCGTCGCGGAACTGTCTGGCAACCATAATGGTGAATTCGACCGTGCTATCCGATTGGCTGACGCCGCCATTGATGCGGGGGCAGATGCAGTGAAGTTGCAGACCTATACCCCGGACACTATGACCATCAAGTGCGAGGCTCCGCCATTCAAGATTCAGAAAGGCCCCTGGGCGGGACGAAATCTTTATGAACTCTATGAATGGGCGTATACCCCATGGGAGTGGCATCGGCCACTATTCGAGCACGTCCGAAACCGTGGAAGCTGTTGTTTCAGTACGCCATTCGACCTGACATCTCTAGAACTTCTGGAGGATCTCGAGTGCCCCATCTACAAGATCGCCTCCTTTGAAATCGTAGATTTGGAATTGATCAAGGCTGTTGCATCGACAGGAAAGCCGATGGTGATTTCGACAGGCATGTCCTCATATGATGAAATTGCCGATGCACTGCAAGCTGCTCAAATCGGTGGATGCCAATCGCTCATACTTCTACATTGTGTAAGTGGTTATCCGACGCCTGTCGAGGAGGTCAATGTGCAGGCAATGAGAAGGCTTTCCTCGGAATTCAAGCTCCCCGTTGGCCTTTCGGATCACACGCTCGGTACGCTTGTACCGACGATCGCAACTTCCATGGGAGCATGTTTCATAGAAAAGCATGTCACACTTCGCAGGGAGGATGGTGGTCCGGATGCCGCATTTTCGCTGGAGCCGGATGAACTATCAGAGATGGTGCAGTCGGTCAGGAAGACTTGGCTGGCCTCTGGATCTCAGGCTGACGGACCTCGGCCATCGTGCGAGAAGGAGAGCCGGATTTTCCGTCGGTCATTGTTTGTTGTTGAAGATGTGAAGGCGGGAGATGTTCTCACGAGCGATATGGTTCGATGCATTCGTCCTGGTGATGGACTGGCTCCCAAGCACATGGATCAAGTCATCGGAAGAAAGGCTGCTAGGTCAATCGACAGAGGCACCCCAGTGTCGTGGGATCTACTGGAAGACGGCGATCCATCATGAACATCATCTTCTTCGGTAATAACCGGACAGCTGTCAGGTGCTTGGAATGGATGATGAGCCAGGGACATTGTCCTGTTGGATTGGTGCTGAATCCTGAATCGAGTCGCCGGCATAGCGACGAGTTGATAGAGATTTCCCGATTGCCGAAGGAATGCATCTTCGATGGAGCTCGAATTCATCAGCAGGAGATCATGGGCGCGATGGCTTCACTGAAGCCAAATCTTGGACTTTCCATTCTCTACGACCAGATTATTGGTCCAGAGTTGATTGATCTATTCCCTGACGGCATCATCAACATTCATCCTGGTCTGCTTCCCTATAACAGGGGTAACTATCCCAATGTCTGGAGTATTATCGATGGTACGCCCTCGGGAGTCACGCTTCATTACATTGATGAAGGCTTGGACACGGGCGATATCATTGCTCAGCGTGAGGTCGATGTGCTTCCAGTCGATACTGGAAAGTCTCTTTATCACAAGCTCGAGAACGCAATGTTGGAATTGTTGATGGATCAATTGCCGGACGTGGTCCTTAGACGAAATACTCGTAGCATTCAGGACCACTCTGTAGCCACCCATCATAGGCGTGGGGATGTCAGAAATATTGACTGCATTGATCTAGATAGCCAAGTCAGGGCCGGCGATCTAATCGATCTTCTTCGAGCAAGAACATTTCCTCCCTATTCCGCGGCATACTTCGAGCACGAGGGTAGAAAGGTAAACGTGAGAATCAAACTTTCCTATATGGATGAGGAGCAGTCGTGATTCCATGGATAAAAGCCTGCATCTAATATGATTTCAAGATGTGAGAATCGGTATTTAATCCAGATGAAGGAACTTTGATATCCATGGCTACAGGTCATTACATTGTCGCCGGCAAGCACGATTGGGTTCTTCGAGCATTTGAATCGAGGCGGAAATCGCTCAAAGGAACGTGGTCGTATTGCCGCACGCCAGAGGAGCTGGACGATCAGTTATCTAGGGGCGTAAGTCCCGACAAAATATTTTTCATCCACTGGTCCTGGCGAGTCACTTCGGAGGTTCTTTCAAGAAGCGATTGTATTTGCTTCCACATGACCGATCTACCGTTTGGAAGAGGTGGCAGTCCACTTCAGAATCTGATCATACGTGGCCGAGACTCTACGATGCTGACTGCGTTGCGAATGTCAGATGAAATCGATGCAGGACCCATCTACATGAAGAGAGAGATGTCTCTTGAGGGCAAAGCGCAGCATATCTACGAAAGAATGTCATCCCTGGCCATGGAAATGGCTGAAGATATCGTTGATTCCCAGCCTTCCGCGATCCCCCAGGAGGGCCAGCCTCTCATGTTCGAAAGACGACGGCCTGCCGAGAGTGAGCTTCGGGATGTAAACAACATCAAGGAGTTATACGACCACATCCGTATGCTCGACGCTGATGGCTACCCGCATGCGTTTCTCAGCATGAACGGGCTGCGCATCGAGTTCACCAATGCTAGCTGTGATTCGCAATCAGTGACTGCATCCGCAAAGATCTTCTTTGAGGAAGATTGACGGAGGGTGACGGATGTCATCCGGTTAGTCTCTGATTGATATAATCGAGGCAATGTCATCAAGCCATGTAAACAGCTGTAGTTTGTTCGTAACAGGCATGTTTCGTTCTGGAACGACGATGCTTGCTAGAATGATCGCAGCTCATGACGAGATAGCCTTCGCATCCGATCCGTTTGCAACGATATTTAAGTCGATTCGAAATTCGGTTGCGAACGATTCCCAGATCGAGCTGGATGTGGAATCCCCACTTGCAGATTACTACTATCAACCGGATGGAATACAATTGCTGAATTCCATTCGCGAATGTTCCCTCGCTGATCTTGGTCCAGAATGTGACATGGCGACTTTGGCAATGAAGATCGCGGAGGCTTCATTGCCGTATTCTCCGGATCTTTCACCTCATCTCTCCAGGATCAATGGAGATAGCTTTCAAGACGTTCTGTCTCACGGCTTACGGCTCATTCATGAAGTGTATGGGTCGCATAACACCAGCATTACTGGTTTCAAGGAGGTATGGAGTACGGAATTCATTCCGTCATTTCTCAGAGCGTTTCCTCAGAGTCGGGCCATCTGTCTAGTGCGCGATCCTAGAGCTGTCTATTTGTCTAAGTGGAAGCAGAAGAAAAGATATCCTTTGCTGTTCATGGCACGTCAGTGGCGAAAACTTGCCGCGCTCTCCTGGCTTTGTAGTCAAGATCCCACATTGGGTGGACGAGTCATGATCATGCGTTACGAAGATCTTGTGACCAATCCCGAAAGAGCCGTGGACGAGCTTGCCTCTTTCGTCGGCGTCGATGATGCATGCTCAATGGCCGATCCGGAGAAATGGAGCGATGGAGGCGGGGGATCATGGAGGCAGAACACCTCATTCGGCTCAGGCGCCAAAGGGTTCGACAGTAACGCGGTAAATCGATGGATATCCAGTTTGCCGGAAGCCGATGCTCGATTGATCGAATCCATCTGTTCTCCAGAAATGCATCTGTTTGGGTATGAGCCTCTTCACGAACCATGGTCTTCTTGCCAAGGGGAACTGAATTCTCCATCTCAGGTACCCCCGGATAGGCTTGCGAACTGGATCGCGCCTTATGTGGATGAGACCCGATCTGGATTAGCTGGCTCCTATCTGCTTGAGTGGACGAGGTGGAAATTCCTCACTTCAACTGCAAGTTGCGAAGAACAGATTCAATCCCTCTTGAGCTTGAGCCCAGAGATCTTTGCCATATGCCGTAGTACCATCAAGGGAAAGATCTTGTGATGATGGATTTGATTCAAAGGTTCGCCCCACTGGATAGAGTTCCTGTTTGTATGGGTACTCGATTGCTGACTAATCATGTCGCGGATTTGATGCAGGCAGATGTCCGTGAAGTTGCCAGCGGCACGAGATGTCTTGACTGGACGATTCCGAATGAGTGGTCCGTCAATCGCGGGGTACTCAGTACCGTTGCCGGAGATGTGATCGCGGACTACGAGGACCATCCTCTATCGATATGGTCTTGTTGCGGGTCGTTCTCTGGTGAAATGGATCTGAAGCAGTTAAGAGAACATCTGTATTTTCTCCCTTCGTCTCCATCGGCAATACCTTTCCACTATCGATGCTGCTATGACCAACATTGTCTCGATGACTGGGGCTTTTCGTTGCCCGAAAAAGTCGCGAAGGAACTCAAGGACGTCCGTTATATAGTTGATATAGATACGGAACATAAGTCGGGTTCTATGTGCTACATCGACCACGAGATTCCCGGCGAAAAACCCGACACCATCTTGTTTTCTGCCCACACATGTCATCCCGGTCAGGTAAATGACGGGATCGCGAATGTCGCCGTATTGGTCGAGTTGTTCAAGTGGATCAGATCCGAGCCTCGCAAGTTTACATATCGATTCATAATCGGCCCGGAGTACTACACCGCAGCGGCGGTTCTAGAGCACCGACGATCGATAGACAAGGTACTTGGTGGTTTCTACCTGGATCTTGCGGGAGCAAATACGGGGCTTGCATGGAGTCGGACATCATCAGGTAACTCATGGATAGATCATTTGCTGCAGTCCGTAGCAAGCGACTATTCCATAGAAGTGCGTGAATCTGGATACCGTGGCGTCATAGGAAATGACGAAATGTTCTATGATGGTCCGGGATTCAATATCCCAGTAGCTCCTGTCTGCCGTGAAGTCCCGCCCGAGTATCACACTAGCGACGACAATATCCAATCATGTTCCGATTCCAAGCTCACGGAAATGCTAGATTTCCTGATGAACACAATCATGACGGCGGAGTCGGAAACGCTGCCTAGATTGAATGTGCAGGGTCCAGTATGTCTTTCTAGACGTAGAATTTCGATATTGCCCTCGTCGCCGGTCTGGGGAAGGCAGAGCACGCAACTCGCGATGAAGATGATGGATGGACGCCATTCCATCTCCCAAATCGCACATGAAAGCGGACTGCCACTCAAGGCCGTTACCTTGTTTGTTGAAGAACTCGTATCCAGTGGTGTTCTGGATTGCTGACCGTTAATCGTTCGAGCTTTGCATGAGGTCACTCAAGTGAAACAAATCTCTGGCATTGGGCAAGGGCCCATTCTTGTAATCGCAGCACATGCCGACGATGAAGCTTTGGGTTGTGGTGGAACCATTGCACGTCTCGCTGAGCTGGGCCAAAAAGTACATGTCATGTTTATGACTGATGGCGTTTCTGCTCGCGGTAGCGGTGATGCTGAAGCTCGTCGCCATGCTGCCTTGGACGCACTGTCTTTACTCGGAGCACAGCAACCGGTCTTCGGAGAGTTCCCAGATAATGCGATGGATACGGTTCCTCTCATTGAGGTGGCACGTGCTGTGGAAGAGGTCGTGGCGAGCTTGAAGCCAACATGCATATTGACTCACCATCATGGCGACCTAAACATCGACCATCAGATTGTGAATCGAGCTGTCATGACAGCCTGTCGGCCCCAGCCCGAACATTGTGTCCAAACAATTCTCTCTTTTTCTGTACGCTCCAGCACTGAGTGGGGAATATCGAGTTCCAGCAACCTATTTCATCCAGATGTCTACATAGATATTGCGCATGTGCTCCCAAAGAAGATAAAGGCATTGCAGTGCTATTCAATGGAGATGAGACACTTTCCCCACACCAGATCCATTGAGGCGGTCGAAATGGAGGCAAAGCTTGTGGGCGCTCGCGTAGGTATGAATGCGGCTGAGGGATTCAAGTTGCTTAGGATGCTTGTTCGTGATGAATGACCAATTGCCCATGCATGACAGTCTGTCCGATGAAAGCGATAGGCTTCCAATCCTCGCCATTGTGGGTGTGCAGGGCCACTTGAAGATAATCCCCGCCCTGGCGAAGCATTTTCAACGTCCGATCGAAGTGATGGTGATTACTGGGCAGGGAATGGAATACGCAAAGTCACTGGATTCGTCCAATGTGGCGAAAGTCCATTCTCTTCCCGATTGGCACAAGCGTCTTTGGGTGGAAGTCTCAAGGATGAGTGATTCGGAAGTCGTCCGAGAGTCGCGTGATCTGCAAGAAGATCTGAGGCTGAACTCCGTCAATCCATACCATTATTTTGATCGCAATATTCGTAATTTGAGTTCGTGGTTCGCCGTCATACGTCGGCATCTCATCAATCTTAGATTTGTGAAGCACCTTCTCGTAAACAGAAAATATCATTTCATTCGTGGCGAAAACACGAGTCATGTTGGCTGCATGATCCAGGCAGCAGCGCCCGGGCTTGGGCACCGTTTTCTTCGCCCATCGAACGCACGCCTTCCAAGAAGAATCGGATTTGATGGTAGGCCTCATGCAAAGAACCTCGGCTGGGAAAGCTGCTACAGAAATATCTGTAATGGGGCCGAGCCGGACGAATCAATTGTTCGCGGGGCGGACGAATGGCTCGAAAAATTCAGAAATCGACCCGAAAGGCCGGAATGGGCGCAGCGTAACTCGAGGTTGAAGTTCAGCCCGATCAAGTCCACAAAATCCTATTCCAAGCTGATGATCGGCAAGCTGAACAGGCTTTTCACGAAGTCCTCGGAGCATCAAAAGTTCGATCGCGACATTGGATTCGCTCGCAGCACAGGGCTGAATTTTGCCCAGCATGTGATTTTTCCCGACATTCGTTCTGCGGTACATCGAAGAAGGAAGCTTTTTCGCAGCTGTCCATCGCTTGAAGGCGACTTCGTTTACTACCCCCTTCATTACACTCCCGAGATTACCACACTTGTCTATGGATATCGGTATGAGGAGCAGTTGAGTCTTATCCACGCGCTCTCCGCGTATCTGCCAACAGGCTGTCGACTTCTCGTCAAAGAGCACACGTCCATGCTGGGTCGACGGCCATACGGGTTCTACAAGAAACTTGATTCCTACTACAACGTCGAATT